>NZ_JASHKX010000011.1:0-160995 GCF_030058635.1 Rhodococcus sp. IEGM 1305 | reverse complement strand
AGCAGTCGCGGGTGCCGGCGACGATGACGTTGCCGTGCTGGTCGGCGATGACCTGGGCTTCGACGTGGCGGGCCTTGTCCAGATACTGTTCGACGAAGCATTCGCCGCGGCCGAACGCGGCGACGGCCTCGCGGGTGGCGGAGTCGAACAGTTCAGGGATTTCCTCGATGGTGTGGGCGACCTTCATGCCGCGCCCGCCCCCGCCGAACGCGGCCTTGATGGCGACGGGGACCCCGTATTCCTTGGCGAAGGCGACGACCTCGTCGGCGTTTTTGACGGGGTCCTTGGTGCCGGCGGCCATCGGGGCCTTGGCTTTTTCGGCGATGTGCCGGGCGGTGACCTTGTCGCCGAGGTCGCGGATCGATTGCGGGGAGGGGCCGATCCAGATCAGGCCGGCGTCGATCACGGCCTGCGCGAAGTCGGCGTTCTCGGAGAGGAAGCCGTAGCCGGGGTGGATGGCGTCGGCGCCGGACTTGGCGGCGGCGTCCAAAATTTTGTCGAACACCAGGTAGGACTCGGCGGAGGTCTGCCCGCCGAGGGCGAATGCTTCGTCGGCCAGGCGCACGAACGGGGCGTCGGCGTCGGGTTCGGCGTAGACGGCGACGCTGGCCAGGCCGGCATCGGCTGCGGCCCGGATCACCCGCACTGCAATCTCACCGCGGTTCGCGACGAGCACCTTGGAAATACGTGCACTACTCATCGAAATGTCTTCCCTTTTCTACAGTTTCAGTAGCCTGCGTTGACCAGGACGGCAGCGGCGGCTACTTGCCGACGCAGAATGAGGGCGGGCGTGCCCCACGAATCGTTATCGGACGCGGGCGCTTCCGCCGCGGAACCGGACGAGGCGATCGCAGCGAACACTGCGAGCACCGCGGCGATGTCCGTGTCGCTCGGGTTGCCCGTGAACGTCACGGCCGGCGCCGCCGGCGGCTCTTCAGTGATGCCGGCGCCCAGCTCGTCGAGCACCTCGTCGACTACCAATTCCGCGGTCATAGCGGAATGTTCCCATGCTTCTTGGGCGGGAGGGTGACCATTTTGCGTTCGAGGAGGCGCAGGGCGGCCACGATCTGTCCGCGGGTGTGGGACGGGGGGATGACGGCGTCGACGTAGCCGCGTTCGGCGGCGACGTACGGGTTGACGAGGGTGTCCTCGTATTCCTGTTGCAGGCGCAGGCGCAGGGCGTCGACGTCGTCGCCGTTCTTGGCGGCCTCGAGGAGGCGTTTGCGGTAGACGAACCCGACGGCGCCGGAGGCGCCCATGACGGCGATCTGGGCGGTGGGCCAGGCGAGGTTGACGTCGGCGCCCATGTGCTTGGAGCCCATCACGTCGTAGGCCCCGCCGTAGGCCTTGCGGGTGATGACGGTGATCTTCCCGACGGTGGCCTCACCGTAGGCGTAGAGCAGTTTCGCGCCGCGGCGGATGATGCCGTTGTATTCCTGGTCGGTGCCGGGCAGGAAGCCGGGGACGTCGACGAGGGTGATGATGGGGACGTTGAACGCGTCGCAGGTGCGCACGAAGCGGGCGGCTTTTTCGGAGGCGTCGATGTCGAGGCAGCCGGCGAAGACGGTGGGCTGGTTGGCGACGATCCCGACGCTACGGCCGTCGACGCGGCCGAAGCCGACGACGATGTTGCCGGCGCGTTCGGCCTGGACCTCGAGGAATTCGTCGTCGTCGAGGATGCGGCGGATGACCTCGTGCATGTCGTAGGGCTGGTTCGCCGAGTCCGGGATGAGGGTGTCGAGTTCGAGGTCCTCGGCGGTCAGCGAGTCGTCGATGGATCCGGTGATCGGGTCGGTGGGCAGCATCCGGGGGGCCGCGGCCTGATTGTTCGACGGCAGGTAGGACAGCAGGTCCTTGACGTAGTCGAGGGCGTCTTGTTCGCCGGAGGCGACGTAGTGGGCGACGCCGGATTTGACCATGTGGGTGTGCGCGCCGCCCAAATCTTCCATGGTGACGTCTTCGCCGGTGACGGTTTTGATGACGTCGGGGCCGGTGACGAACATCTGGGAGGTCTGGTCGACCATGACGACGAAGTCGGTCAGGGCGGGGGAGTAGACGTGGCCGCCGGCGGCGGGGCCCATGATCAGGGAGATCTGCGGGATGACACCGGAGGCCTGGACGTTGCGGTGGAAGATTTCGCCGTAGAGGCCGAGGGAGACGACGCCTTCCTGGATGCGGGCGCCGGCGCCTTCGTTGATGCCGATCAGGGGGCGCCCGGTCTTGAGGGCGAGGTCCATGACCTTGACGATTTTTTCGCCGTAGATTTCGCCGAGGGAGCCGCCGAAGACGGTGGCGTCCTGGGAGAACACGCAGACGTCGCGGCCGTCGACGGTGCCGTAGCCGGTGACGACGCCATCGCCGACGGGGCGGTTGTCGGCGAGGCCGAAGTTCACCGAGCGGTGCCGGGCGAGGGCGTCGAGTTCGACGAAGCTGCCCTCGTCCAACAGGGCGGTGATGCGTTCGCGGGCGGTGAGCTTGCCCTTGGCGTGGACCTTCTCGACCGCGGCTTCACCGCTCGGGTGCTGCGCCTCGGCCTGACGATTACGCAGGTCGGCGAGCTTTCCCGCCGTCGTGTGAATATCGGGCGTGACCGCCGAATCTGTGACTGTCATCTATGACTGCTCTTCCCGTCGAGGCTGTCGGAACCTGCGCTGCACCCTGTGGGGTACGCGGTTCGTGGGATTACCCACTCGGACGCCGCCACTTTAACGCATTACTTATCGATCGTTCACGTGCGCTGCATCACTCTCGCGGCGAGGGTGTGATGCATCACGCTGCTGCTACTGGTCCTCGGTGCGGCCGTGGCGGCGCTCGTAGTCCTCGCGCGTGCGGTCGGCGCGGCGCTGCGCCTTCGCATTGAGGAGGTCCGGATCGAGGCCGTGGCTGAGCAGACGGTGGCGACGGTAGATGTTCATCAGCGCGACCGCAAAGTAGAGCAGCGGGAGCAGCAGGAGGGCCATCATCGCCAGCGGAATCCAGATGGGACCGGGGATGAGGAGGAACAACGCCAGCACCGCGACGACGGGAAGCATGAAACGGAGGACGTACCGCACCGAGGCTCCCGGCCCGACGAGGTCGTTGCGGACCCAGTCCTGCATCGAATCGGGCAGCGTGCGACCGACGAGATACCCGACGTACTGACTGGGGCTGGGACGCTGCGCATCGGACATGGTTTCAGGATAGTGCTGACAAACGGAGCGAACTCGACGACGGTGCGTGGTCGAGTTCGCTCTGTTCCCGTTACTGCTGCTCGGCATTCGCGACGATGACGTCCCGGACGTACTGCGCGAGACCGGGGGCGACGTCGTCGTAGTGCCGGCGAAAGCGGTCGTCGGCGAGGTACATCTCGGCGAGGTTCACCTGCATTGCGTAATCGCAGTCGTAGAACCGTTCGATGCCGGCGCGGTGTTCCTCGGCGAGTGCGTTGGCCCGATCGGACCCCGGTTCGACGCCGTCGGCCATCGCCTGCGCGAGCGACGCCTCGAATGCGTCTCCCTCGGCCTTGATTCGCTTCCAGTCCTGCTTGCTCATCTTCGCGGACCGCTGCTGGGACTGCTTCCACGCGTCGGTGTCGCCCCAGCGCTCTTCGGCCTCGGCGGCGTACTCCTCGCCTGGCCAGTTGTCGCCGAAGATTTCGTTCTGCTCTTCGGGAGTGAGCTGAATGCCCATGCTTTTCGCCTCCATCATCTTCTCCACGGCTGCAGCCATCTCGTGCAAGCGATCGATCCGTTCGCTCAGCAACGCGTGCTGTCGCCGTAGATGCGCGAGGGCATCGACGTCCGGGTCGTCGAGGAGGGCTGCGATCTCCTCGAGGGGGAAACCCAGTTCGCGGTACGTCAGCACGCGGTGCAGACGTTCCACGTCGGCGTCCGAATAGCTGCGGTACCCACCGGGTGTGCGGTCGGACGGTGTCACCAGACCGATCTCGTCGTAGTGGTGCAGAGTGCGCACACTCACTCCGACCAGCCTGGCGACCACGCCGACCGTATGTTTCTCGCTCACGTCCTCTACCGTGCAGCCTGACGTCGCGTGAGGGTCAACTCAGTTGTAGAGATTGTCGAGTTCGTCGGAGAAATTGGTCATCACGACCTTGCGCTTGAGCTTCATGCTCGGTGTGATCTCGCCGTTCTCGACGGTGAGTTCCCGGTCGAGGATGCGGAACTTCTTGATCTGCTCCCACCGGTTCAGTCCGGCGTTGAGTTCTTCGACGTAACCGCCGATCAGGTTGCGGGTCTCTTGGGCGTTCGCGATCTCGGCGAACGATTTGCCGCCCAGGTCGTGATTCTTCGCCCATTCGCCGATCGATTCCGCGTCGAGGGAGATCAGGGCGACGCAGTACGACTTCCCTTCGCCGTCGACGATGAGTTCACCGACGTAGGGGCAGATGCCCTTGAACGTGGCCGCCACCGCGGAGGGTGCGACGTATTTGCCGTTGGACGTCTTGAACATGTCCTTCTTGCGGTCGGTGATCCGCAGGTAGCCGTCCTCGTCCATTTCGCCGATGTCGCCGGTGCGGAACCAGCCGTCGTCGGTGAGCGCTTCGGCTGTGGCTTCGGGGTTCTCGTGGTACCCGCTCATGACGCCGGGACCCTTGATGAGGATCTCGCCGTCGTCGCCGATCCGGGTCTCGGTGCCCGGGATGGCCCAGCCGACGGTGCCGAACCGGTAGGCCGACGGGCGGTTGACGAACGATGCGGCACTGGTCTCGGACAGTCCGTACCCTTCGAGGACGACGATGCCGACGGCGTCGAACCACTGCGCGACATCACGATTGAGCGCTGCGGAGCCGGAGATGAAGAACTTCAGGCGCCCACCGAACCGTTCGCGAATCGTGCTGTACACCAGCCGATCCGCGACGGCGTGCTGGACCGAGTCGAGCAGCGACGGACTCTTGCCTGCCTGCTTGGCCTTCGACACCCTCAGCCCGACGCCGATGGCCCAGTCGAAGATCTTCTCCTTCACCCCACCTTCCTCGCGCACCGTGGAGACGATCCGCGCGTACGCCTTCTCGAAGATGCGGGGTGCCGCGCCCATGAACGTGGGCTTGACCACCGCGAGATTCTCGACGATCTTGTCGACGCGACCGTCGACCGCCGTCGCGAAACCGATCTGCAGCGGCAGGGTGAGCAGGACCTTCCCGAACACGTGGGACAGCGGGAGCCAGAGGTATTGCAGGTCGTCGGCGTCGAGGATGCCGGTGGCGTCGATCGCGGCCACCTCGTACGTCCACGCCGAGTGCGACAGTCGCACACCTTTGGGTCTGCCGGTGGTGCCGGACGTGTAGATGAGGGTGGCGAGGTCGTCGGGGTCGATCGCCTCGATCCGGTCGTGCACGGCGTCGGGTGTCTCGGCGAGCAGTTCTTCGCCGAGGTCGTGTAGCTGGTCGAACGTGATCACCCAGTCGTCGTCTCCGGGGTCGCCGTCGATCAGAACGACCTTCTCGACGTCGCCGAGTTCGCCGCGGTTCTCGCGCAGCTTGGCCAGCTGCGCGTCGTCCTCGGCGAAGACGACGCGGCTGCCGGAGTTGGCGACGATGTAGGCGACGTCGGCGGCCGTGGTGGTGGGATACACCGTGGTGGTGGCGGCGCCGGCGCACATGACGGCCAGGTCGGCGAGCACCCACTCGTAGCGGGTGGCGGACGCGAGCGCCACCCGCTGCTCGGCCTGCACACCGAGGACGATGAGACCGGCCGCGAGGTTGCGCACCCGGTCGCCCGCCTCGGACCAGGTGACACTGGACCACTGCTTCGGGTCCGCCGCGTCGACGTATCGGAACGCTTCGCGGTTGGGTGAGTGGGCCACCCGATCCACGAACAATGCGGCTACCGACGGAGCCCGATTCTCGATCTTGGAGCGGTCAATGACCTCGTCCGACGCACGCTGAGCTGCCATGTATCGATCTTAGGAACCGGGGCCGCTCGGGGGAGTGGTTTCGGCGCAGGTCAACTCATCTCGGACGTCACCTTGCGGGGTTTCGCGACGATGGCCAGAGACATGACGGCGGCGATCGCGCACAGTCCGCCCGCGACGTAGAACGCGGAGTCGTAGTCGCCGAACTGGTCGCGCACGAGTCCTGCGAGGAACGCCACGATGCCGGCGCCGATCTGGTGCGACGCCAGCACCCAGCCGAACACGATGGGTGCGTCGCTGCCGAAGTGCTTGCGGCACAGTGCAACCGTCGGGGGTACGGTCGCCACCCAGTCGAGTCCGTAGAAGATGACGAACGCGATCATCGGCGGGTGCACGGTGTTCGCGAACAGGATCGGCAGCAGCATCAGCGAGATCCCGCGCAGCAGGTAGTAGATGCCGAGGAGCTTGCGTGAATCGAATCGGTCGGTGAACCACCCCGACGCGATGGTGCCGATCACGTCGAAGATCCCGATCACGGCGAGCAGGCTCGCGGCCGCCGTCACCGGCATACCGTGGTCGTGCGCGGCCGGGACGAAGTGGGTTCCGACGAGTCCGTTGGTGCTCGCCCCGCAGATGGCGAACGTGCCGGCCAGCAGCCAGAACACCCGGGTCCGCGCCGCCGACACCAGCACCGTCACGGCCCGGCCCGCGGCGCCGCCGCGACCGGTCGGGGCGGGTGGTTCGGCGACGTAGTCGGGTCCGGCGCCGTACGGCACCGCTCCGACGTCCGACGGCCGGTTGCGCAGGAACACGAGCACCAGCGGCACGACGGCGAGGGCCGCGAACGACACCGTCAGCGCCACGGTCTGCCAGTTGTAGTGCTCGGCGACCATCGCGAGGATCGGCAGGAACACCAGCTGTCCGGCGGCGCTGCCCGCGGTGAGGATGCCGGTGACCAGGCCGCGGCGGGCGACGAACCACCGGTCGACGACGGTGGCCACGAAGGCGAGTGCCATCGAGCCGGTGCCCAGCCCGACGAGCACGCCCCACAGCAGCACGAGTTGCCAGGTGGCGGTCATGAAGACGGTCAGTCCGCTGCCGGCGGACACCAGGACCAGCGCCGCGGTGACCACCCGCCGCATGCCGAAGCGTTCCATGAGCGCCGCCGCGAACGGCGAGGTCAGCCCGTACAGCACCAGGTTGATCGACACCGCGGAGGAGATGCTGGCACGCGACCAGCCGAAGTCCTCGTGGAGAGGGTCGATCAGGATCGAGGGCGCCGCCCGGAAGCTGGCGGCCCCCACGAGGGCGAGGAACGCGACGGCGGCGACCAGCCACGCGTAGTGGAGGCGCGGCGGGGCGGTTCGGGCCGGAGGTGCCGGGGGCGCGATTTCGGACGTCACGACGGTAAGTCTGCGGGACTGGGTCTCGCCGGAACAGTTGCCGGAATGACAACATGTGAAAGAATCTGGCCATGGTCGAACGTCATCGTGTGGTCGTGCTTGCCCTGGACGGTGTGATCCCGTTCGAACTCGGCATTCCGTCGCGGGTCTTCGGACGGGCGGAGGACGCCGACGGGAACCCGCTGTACGACGTGCAGACCTGCACGGCGGACGGACGGCCCGTGCGTTCGGACGCCGATTTCTCGGTGTCCGTCGATCACGGGCCCGAGTTGCTGGCCGAGGCCGACACGGTGGTGATCCCGGCGTCCTACGAACTCGGCCCGGCCTACGACGACGGGCATCTGCCTCCGAACCTCGAGGCGGCTCTCGACTTCGTCCGGCCGGGCACGCGCTACGTCTCCATCTGCACCGGCTCCTATGTCCTCGCCGCGGCCGGGCTGCTCGACGGACTGCGCGCCACCACGCACTGGCGCAACGCCGAACACTTCCAGCGCACCTATCCGCAGGTCCGGGTCGATCCCGACGTGCTGTTCGTCGACGAGGGGCACATCCTCACCTCGGCAGGCGTCGCCGCCGGACTCGACCTCTGCCTCCACATCGTGCGCCGCGACCACGGCTCCGACGTCGCCAATCGGGTGGCGCGCCGATGCGTCGTCCCACCGTGGCGCGACGGCGGGCAGGCGCAGTACATCGAGCGGCCGATCCCGGAGACCACGGCGGAGTCCACCGCGACCACCCGGGACTGGGCGCTGGATCGGCTGGGTGAGTCGCTGACGCTGAGCCGGATGGCCGCGCACGCGAACATGAGTGTCCGCACGTTCACGCGGCGGTTCGGTGAAGAGGTCGGCACCACCCCGAACCGCTGGCTGATCACCCACCGGGTCGACCGCGCGCGACAACTCCTCGAGACCACCGACCTGTCCGTCGACGTCATCGCCCGCGAGGTCGGTTTCGGGACCGCGGTGTCCCTGCGTCAGCACATGGGCGCCGTGCTCGGCGTCCCCCCGTCGGCGTATCGCAGAACGTTTCGGGGCCAGGCGCTCACGACGAAGGCACCGGCGTAGATCCCGAGTCGTGTCCCGTGGCTGTGCGGGCCGGGCGGATGAGCAGTTCGAGTGCCGCGAGCGCGAGTAGGGCGATGAAGACGATCCACAACACGACCAGTCCGGTGGGGTAGCGCCAGAACATCAGCAGCAGAGCCGCGACGCCGATGATGGTGCAGCGCAGTGGAATTCGGAGTTGGTTGGCCCACCGTTCCACCTCGTTCGGCGGTCGGCCTGCGCCGGACTTGCGGGCGAAGTCCAGTGCCTGCCCGAACCCACGACGGACGGCGGTCGCGGACGCCGAGCCGCCGGCGAGGAAGGCGCCGATCGCGATCACCAGACCGAGGACCGCGACCGCACGCAGACTCGTCCGCAGTGGCACCAGAACGGTGTCGATGACCGCTGCCGCCGCGTCGGGCGACAGGATGTCGGGTGGGACGCTGTCGAGGTAGATGGCGCGTCCGACGAGAATCCCGATCGCGAGGATGAGCATTCCCAGGGCGATCGACAGGCCGGCGAGGGAGAGCGCGCGCAGCCGTCGGCCGGTGGGGGCGACGGCGACCGCGGCGGCGGCGCAGGCGATTCCCAGCCACGGCAGGATCGCCGAGGCCTTGTCGAGGGCGTTGACGGCGCGCTGCGCCTTCACCAGCTCGGGGGACTGGAACAGCACGAATTGCTTGTCGACCGCGGGGATCTTGTCGGCGAATGCGAAACCACGCTCGGTCAGCGCGGCCTTCACATTGTCGATGACGGTGCCCAGGGAGATGCTGACGGTGCCGCTCTGGTCGACCTCCACCGAGCTGAGACCGTAGTTGCCCGTCATCACCGCCACGAGTGCGTTGTGCGCCGAACGGTTCGCCTGGATCCAGAGGTCTTCGAACTGCTGGGACTGCACGAGTGAGCTGACGGTGTCGTGGACGAAGTTCTTTGCCTGGCTGGTGATCACCGGTGCGAGGCCGACCACGGCCGCGTCCAGTCGGGGAGCGTTCGCAGCGACATTCGAGACGTCGGTCAGCGCCTCGAGTGCGTCCTTGGTGAGCCCTTCGACGTCGACTCGGGTGAAGATCTCGTCGGTGATCTGGTTCGTGATGTCCGCTTGGAGGGCCGGATTCGACCCCAGCGGGGTCACCGTGCTCACGTAGCGGTCGGTGTCGAGGATCTGACTTCTCGTGAAGCGTGCGGTGACCGACGCGAGTGCGAGAACGGCGACCAGGACCAGCAGAATCGTGACGGCCGTCCAACGCAATCCGTTCCGGGGTGGGTGGGCGACCGGTTCTGCCGGAACACCTGCGGCGGCGCCCGCGGCCTGTCCGCGCAGCGTCGCCACCTCGTCGCGCAACCGGAGGAGTTCGGCGCGTTCGTCCTTGTCCAGTGAGCCGGTGCTCGTGCCGTCTTCCATTGCGGATCAGATCACTTCGGGGTTCCAGGTGGCGACCGCCCAGATCACGACGGCGTTCAGCGCGATGATCGTGATCGCCCACCCGGGGTAGTAGGGCAACCACAGGAAGTTGACGAAGATCGACAGGGCGCACAGCACCATCGCGCCGACACGCGCCCAGGTAGCCCCCGTGAACAGTGCCGCACCGACAGCTGCGACGATCACGCCGAGCACGAGATGGATCCAGCCCCAGGTAGTGACGTCGAATTGGTAGGTGTACTCGATGCCGACGACGATCACGTCGTCCTTGGCTACCGCGGAGATCCCCTGGAGGAACTCGAGCACGCCGACGGTGACGAGAAGAACCGCCCCGCCCATCGACGTTCCCTTTGCCACACCTTGCTTGACCAGCGATTCATCGGACATGACCGTTCCTCTTTCGTCACCGTACGAAATGAACTGGCGAAAGTAAGTATCCTCCGTCGGATCACCCCTTGTCAGGAAGATGCCCGGACGGGTGCGTATTGACCTCGCTCGACGCGGCGACGGAAAATATCTGCAGGCCAAGGTTTGTCCGGAAAGGGGATCGCGATGTCCGACGAGTCGTTGGTCAAGCAGGGGGTCGCTGCCGCGACGTCCATGGTGGCAGCGATAGTTTTGCTCACTATCGGAATTCTCCATGTGCTGTCGGGCATCTCGGCGCTCATGAAGGACGACCTCGTCGTGGCGGGCGCCGAGTACATCTACCAGTTCGACACGACCGCGTGGGGCTGGATTCACCTGGTGCTCGGTGTGATCGTTGCGGCCGTCGGTGTCATGTTGTTCACCGGGGCGACGTGGGCCCGCGTCGGCGCCATGGTGATCTGTGCTCTCTCGCTCCTCGCCAATTTTCTGTGGCTGCCCCACTACCCGTGGTGGTCGGTCGTCATGATCGTGCTGGACGTGTTCGTGATCTGGGCTGTCGCGACATGGAAGCCGGGCTATGAGGAGCGGCTCTAGGTCGCGAACCCGTCGAGTACCGGTCGTCAGGGCCCTGCCGGGTCACGGGCGATCCCGGGCTTTCGCCGCCAGCGAACCGACGCGGTCAGCACCCGGATGCCCAACGAGATCAGGATCAGGTTGCCGATGAGTTGTGCCGACACCACCGCCCGCGCGGTCTCCGTGGTGGCCACGATGTCACCGAATCCGACTGTGGTGAATACCGTCAGGGTGAAGTAGAGGGAATCGAGGCGGGTCAACACTTCGCTGAAGTTGTCCTGGCCCGAGAGCGAGAGCAGAAAGTACGTCGTCGCGTAGCCGACGAGGTAGACCCCCACAGTGACGGCCAACGCCTCGACCGCCTGCACGACCGGGTATTCGGCACGCAGCACCCTGCGGATCTGCCAGACGTACACCGCGCAGACCACAGCGAGACCACCGACCACCAGGGACACGGTGCGAAGGTTGTCGACCGTGGTGAAGGGCAGCAGGAAATATGCGCCCACCAGCACTACCGTGGCGCACACCGGGCGCAGGATCGCCGGAACCAGCACACGCGCCCGCGCATGGCGGGAGAGACTTCGCACGCCGTCCTCGTCCATCGACACCGCCCAGCTCACCACCTTGTCGGCGATGGTGCGACTTGAAATTGCCACCTCCAGTTTCCGCCGATCGAGGAGCCGACCAGAGCGCTTTGGCCGTCTTTGCGCCTCGGAGCGCACCCACACGTCGATCGACACGGTTTCGGAGCAACCGAATTCACACCCCGAGTTCGCCACCCGGGTGCAACTCCACCGCAACGACACCCGCCCTCTCGGCGTGGTGGACGAATTCCGCGCCCGGACCGAAGAACAACCGGGGGCGCACGGCGTCGAGGCCGATCGGCCACAGTGTTCCGTAGTGGATCGGCACCGCCAGGCCCGCCTCCACCAGGCGTGCGACGACCGCGGCGCGAGTCGGGTCGAGGTGACCCTTGCCGAGGGTCGGACCCCAGCCCCCGACGGGTAGCAGCGCGAGATCGACAGGGCCGACGTGGTCGGCGAGGTCCGGGTACAGGTCGGTGTCGCCGGCGAAGTAGGTCCGCCGGTCACCCTCGACGACGTACCCGACCGCGGGCGCGATCTGCGGGCCGCGCCGCCAGCGCCTGCCGTCGTGTCGGGCGGGCACGGCGCGCACGGTGACGTTGCCGATTCGTGCCTCTTCGCCCGGCCGCAGCAATACCAGGCGGTCGGCGAACTGTCGCAGCGCCGGCAGGCCGTCGACCGCCCGCCACGGTGCCACGATCGGGACGTCCGGATCGAGCATCCGCAGCGACGGCAGGTGCGTGTGGTCGGCGTGCAGGTGCGAGAGCAGGACTGCGTCCGGGTTGCGCACGTGCGGCCCGATCGGTGCGGGCCCTCGGCGGCGTCGTAGGTGCGCGACGTGGTCGGTCAGCACCGGATCGGTCAGGACGACCGTCCCGCGGTCCACGATCAGCGCGCTGGAATGTCCGAGCCAGCGCACACCGGGTGCGGCGGCAACCGGACCCGGCGTTGCGCTCACACCCTTACGATTCCAGATGACGAAAGGCGGTGCGATGCGCACGGTGGGCGGCGTGGTGCGGGTGCTCGTCGAATTCTTCGTGCTGTGGGGGTCGTCGGCGCTCGCGATCATCGTGCTCGACCGGATCCTCCGCGGCATCATCCTGGACGAGTCGAGCTTCGCTCCGATCCCGACGCTCCCGGCCGCGCTGGTGCTCGCGTTGGTGTTCGGCCTGCTCAACGCCGCGCTGTGGCCGGTGATGATGCGGTGCATGTCGTGGATCGGCCCGGTGCTGCTGTTCGTCGGGGTGTTCCTCGCCGGCGGTGTGATCATGCTGTTGACGCTGTACCTGGTACCAGTCGCGTCGGTGGACCAGCCGCGCGATGCGTTCTACCTCGCGGCGCTGCTCTCGCTGTTCACCTCCGTGATTTCGGGCGCGATCGCGTCCCGCTCCGATACCGCCTACCGACTGATGCAGGTGCGCCGACAGCGGTTCCGCTTGCGTCGCAACGCCGCGCTCGTGGACGCGTCCCCGGGGCTGTTGTGTATCCAGATCGACGGCCTCGGTTACGACGTGCTGCGTCGCGCGATCGCCGACGGCGTGACGCCCGGGCTGGCGAAGTTGGTGCGCGAGACCCACCAGCTGGTGCCGTGGCACACCGACTGGAGCAGTCAGACGGGTGCGACCCAGCTGGGCGTGCTGCACGGTTCCAACCACAACGTGCCGGCGTTTCGCTGGTACGACAAGACGACCGAGCACATTTCGGTGTTCAGCAACCCGGCCGACAACGAGCAGCGCGAACTCGAACGCACGGACCTTCCTGGCTTGCTGGCGCACGACGGTGCGAGCCGCGGCAACCTGTTCACCGGCGGCGCACACGACAACGTGCTCGTCGTCAGCCGCATGCGCGGTGCCCGCCTCGGCGGCGGTGCCGGCTACAGCGACTATTTCGCGGACCCGGCGAGCGCGCTGCGCACGTTCATCCGGATGGTCGCGGAACTGCAACGGGAACTGCGCCAGTCACTGCGGCAGAAGCGGAAGGACATCCAGCCGCGGGTGCCGCGGGGTGGGGTCTATCCATTTGTGCGGGCGTTCGCGACCGTGCTCGCCACCGACGTCGCCGCCGCCGCGGTGGTCGGCGATCTGATCAAGGGCCGCAGTGTCGTCTACGTCGACCTGATCGGCTATGACGAGGTGTCGCACCACTCCGGCATTTCCCGGCCGGAGACCCTTGCGGTGCTGACCAAACTCGACGACGTCATCGAGATGCTGCTCGCCGTGGTGGGGCAGGCCGATCGGCCCTACCGCGTCGTCGTGTTGTCCGATCACGGGCAGAGTCAGGGCGCGACCTTCCTGCAGCGCTACGGGGAAACCCTGGGGCAGTTGGTCATCCGGCTTGCCGCACAGCGCGAACCGGTCGCGGGGAAGCGCCACTGGTACGAGCGCGAATCCGACGCCTCCCGACAGCCCGGGGCGGAGGGGCGCGGCTACGCGGCGGCCAGCGTGCACTCGCCGACGGCCGGCGAGGAGGCGCACGCCTCCACGGGCGAGCCGATCGTGTTGGGCTCGGGCAATCTCGGTCTGGTCTACTTCCCACACCTGCCCGGCCGCGCCGATGTAAATGCCATCGAGGCTGCCCATCCCGGGCTGCTCACCGGGCTCCGCGAGCATCCCGGGGTCGGCTTCCTGCTCGTTGCCGCCCCGGGCGGGTCCGTGGTGCTCGGGCCCCACGGCCAGGTCGACGTGACGACCGGCGAGGTCACGGGCGAGAACCCGCTCGCGGTGATGGGCCCCGACGCGCTGGCGAAGGTGCGACGCACCGACACCTTCGACAACGTCGCCGACATCATGGTCGGCGGCGCATACTGGCCCGAGACCGACGAGGTCGCGGCGTTCGAGGAGCAGGTCGGGTCGCACGGCGGAATGGGCGGACCGCAGAGCACTCCGTTTCTCATCTACCCCGCCGACCTGCCCGCACCGCCCGACCCGCTGCACGGCGCCGAGGCCGTGCACAGGGTGCTCGCCGGATGGCGGGACCTCTCGACGGGATCGCGCGCAGGCGACCTATCGGGAACTGGCGCTTGACGGCTGGCGAAGACCGGCAGCCCGAGGCGTGCAATGTGCTGCGCTCGCCTCCGCGCACGGCGGAAGATGGACATACGACGGGAAGTCGCACCGTCGCGAGGAAGTACACGCCGCCGGTGAGGGGCAGTCACGTGAACAGATCAGGTACCGCCGATACCGGCGGCAGTGGCCGGCGCTGGTGGGCCCGTGTGGCGTTCGTATTCGCCGTCGGTGCGGCGGCGGTGCCCGTGCTGTTCGCCGGGGTGCTGGGCACCGTGGCGTTGCTCATCGTGGGGACCGGTGGCGTCGTGGTCACGGTGGCGGCGTTGTACTGGTTCCTCACCCGGCGCGGAGTGTTCAGGTGGATCTCCCTCGGAGTGGCGATTGTCGCGCCGATCGTCGTGCTGACACTGTTCGTCCGCGCACACCTGCTGTGGGTGGTGCTGCTCTCGTATGGGCTCGCTGTGCTGGCCGTCGTCTGCGCTCGCGCCGCTTTGCGTGGCAGACGTGCGGAGACGACCATGCCCGAATACCCTGCCCCGCCCGCGCAGCACCCGTTCCTGATCATGAATCCGCATTCCGGTGGCGGGAAGGTCACGAAATTCGACCTGAAGCGCAGAGCCGAGGAGCTGGGCGCCGACGTCGAGCTGCTCGAAGGGCCGGCCACCATCGACGTCACCGCACTGGCCCAGCGGGCGGTCGCGCAAGGGGCCGATCTGCTGGGGGTGGCGGGCGGAGACGGAACCCAGGCTCTCGTGGCGGCGGTCGCGGCGGAACACCACCTGCCGTTCCTCGTGATCAGTGCCGGAACCCGCAACCACTTCGCGATGGATCTCGGACTCGACCGCACCGATCCCACCCGATCGCTGGACGCACTCCGGGACGGTGTCGAGCTGCGTGTCGACCTCGGCACCATCAACGGCCGACCCTTCGTCAACAACGCGTCGTTCGGGGTCTACGCCGAAATCGTCCGCAGTCCCGCCTACCGCGACGACAAGGCCGCAACAGTGCTGACGCTGCTTCCCGATCTGCTCACCGGGCACGCGGGGCCTCGATTGGTCGCGCGGATCGGTGAGACGGCCGTGGAGGGACCGCAGGCGGTCCTGGTGAGCAACAATCCCTACGGCAACAGTGATCTGGCCGGTCTGAGCCGCCGGGACCGTCTCGATCGCGGTGTCCTCGGCGCGGTCACCGTGTCGGTGGCGAACACCCGGCAGGCGGTCGGTCTGCTGCGTCGCACCAATGTTCACGGCTTGACGCAGGAAACGGCGATCGAGGTGGTTGTGGACGCCGACACCCCGGAGATCCCCGTGGGAGTCGACGGCGAATCACTCATGCTCCGCACTCCGGTGCGGTGCACCATCGAACCGGACGCCCTGCGGGTGCGGGTGCCCAGGACGAGGCCCGGGGTGCGTCCGGCTGCGCCTGCATTCGACTGGGTGCGACTGTGGCGGGCGGCGCACGGCACTCGCACTGCGACAGGGGCGGCGCCCCGCGGTTGAGGGTTCAGCCGCCGGAAGGATCTCCGGTGTGGTCGGCTCGACTGTGAAATGCGGTGACAGCGGACTCGATGGTCGGATAGAAGTGCGACGAATCGAACCTGTCGCCCACCCCGAACCGGATGAGCCGATCCTTGATCGGGCCCTTCATCTCCGCGAACACCAACCGGATCTCTTTCCCTTCGAGATACGTGTCGAGGTCGACGAGTTCGTCGACGGCGGTGGTGTCGAGACCGGTGATCGGCTCGGACGCCACGACCACCCACTCGACCGGGGTCGGCGCGGCCGCCACCACCGAGCGCACGTATTCGTCGAAGATCTCGCCGTTGGCGAAGAAGAGGGGAGCGTCGAAGCGCACCAGCACCAGTCCGGGGATGCGGAGGCCGCCGGGGTGGCGTTGGACGTCGTGGAAGCCGGGGCGGTCGGGCGTCCGGACGAGTTCCGTGCGGTACGGCTGCCACGCCTGCGCGACCACCGCGACGAAGGACAACCCGATCGCGACGAGGATTCCCTGCAGCACGCCCACCAGGGCCACCCCGAGGAATGCCGCGACGGCGAGTCCGAACTCCACGGTGCTCATGCGCCACATCCGGACCATTCCACCGACATCGACCAGCGCGGTGGCGGCGACGATCACCACGGCCCCGAGTGTCGCGTCGGGGAGGTACGTGGTGACCCCGGGGGCGACGAGGACGAAGACCAGCACGGCGAGTGCTCCGACGACGCATGCCAGTTGGGTGCGGGCGCCGCTCTGTTCGGCCACCGGGGTCCGCGACCCGCTGGCGGAGACGGGGAACCCGCCGAACAGTCCGCCGGCGATGTTGGCCACGCCGACCGCCTTCATCTCCGTGCTGCCGTTCACGTCTTCACCGTGCCGGGCGGCGAACGTGCGGGACAGCACCCCCGTGTCGGCGAACGCGATCAGGGCGATACCGGCCGCGGGGCCGACGAGGTTCCCCACGTCCCCCCAGTCGACACCGCCGAACGACGGCAGCGGCAGGCCGGCGGGCAGGGCGCCGACCATCCCGATGTCGTCGGTGAGTCCGAGTGCGGCGGACAGGATGATCGCGCCGACCACGGCCACGAGTACGCCGGGGATGCGGGGCAACCAGATGCGGAATCCGACGATGACGGCGAGGGAACCGATGCCCATGGCGGCGGCGACGGGGTCGATGTTGCCCTGAATCACGGACTGTCCGATCTCCCCGATCTCTTTGATGAGGCCGGGCGCGTCGACGGAGAATCCGAGCAGCTTGGGCAGTTGGCCGACGACGACGATGAGCGCTATCGCATTGAGGTAGCCGAGCCGGATGGGCTTCGACAGCAGTTCGGTCACGAAGCCGAGATGCAGGAATCCGCCGACGAGGAGAATGAGGCCGACGAGGACGCCGAGGACGCCGGCGAGGGCGAGCGCGCTCTCCGGGTCGTCGGCCACGGCGAGCGGCAGGACCGCCGCGGCGATGAGCGGCGCCAGCGACGAGTCCGGGCCGAGCACGAGGATTTTCGACGGTCCCACCAGGGCATACGCGAGGAGCGGGATGATCGTCGCGTAGAGGCCGGCGTAGGCGGGCAACCCGGCGGCCTCCGCGTACCCCATCCCGGCGGGAATGAGCAGGGCGGTGAGGACGAGTCCGGCGGTGACGTCGGGGCGTAACCACTCCCGGCGGTATGCCCGCGCCGTCGCGATCCCGGGTAACCGGCCGAGGCTTCCTGTCCAGGACATGGTCGGGTCTCAGCGTGCGCGCTGGGGGTCGACGACGGCGGGGGCGGTCATCGGTGCGGGCGGCTCCGAGTGGAGGTGGCGCCGGCGCCGGAACGCCTTCTCCGCTTCGACGACGATCGGGATGATCAGTGACCACCCGAGGCAGGCGAGCCACTGGCCGCCGGTCAGCGACGTGGTCATGAGGAGGTCCTGGAGGAACCCAGCCTCGACCGCGAACACCGTCACGATGACCGGGATCGACAGGATCTTCAGTGCGCCGAGGATCGGTGGGGTGAGCCCGGATTCCGGGTCGCGCCGCATGACGAGCCCGGCGAGGATGGAACCGAACGACAGCACCACGAACGCCGTCGTCATGGGGACGGTCGCCTCGGTCGTGCTCATCTCGCCCGGCGCGAGGAGCATCGCGGCAAGCGTGACGGCGAACTGCAGGACGCCGTATGCCAGCCACTGCACGAACGCCCTCCGGTTGGCGATCGGCATCTTCGGGTCGCGGGGCGGCTTGTTCATCAGATCCGGCGCAGGCGGGTCGAGCATGATGACGGCGACCGGGAACAGCGTGATGAAGAAGTGCTGGAACAGCACCATCAGCGGGGTGAGCGCGACCCCGTCGTTGATGTCGAAAATGCTCGCGACGAGAAACAGCAGCACCAGCGAGAACAGTTTCGACATCTGGTATCGGATGTAGGACACGATCTTGTCGTAGATGTTGCGGCCCAACCGGATCGCGGTGATCAGGGTACCGAAATTGTCATCGGTGAGCACCATCTTGCCCGCCTGTTTGGTGACTTCGCTCCCCGAGCCCATGGCTACGCCGATATCGGCCTTCTTCAGCGCGGCCGCGTCGTTGACGGCGTCCCCGGTCATCGCCACGACCGCGCCGTTCTTCTGCATGACGTCGGCCAGGCGTAGTTTGTCCTGGGGAGTGACGCGGCCGAACACGTGCAGGTTCGGGAGTGCGGCCGACAGTTCTTCATCGGTCATGGCCTGCAGTTCCGCACCACCGATCGCGCCCGGTCCGAGCCCGAGTTCGGCGCCGATCGCGGATGCCGTGATCGCGTGGTCGCCGGTGATCATGCGGACGTCGATGCCGGCCTCGTGGGCGGTGCGCACCGATTCGATCGCCTCCGGCCGGAGCGGGTCGATGATGCCGACCATGCCGACGAACGTGAGGTCCGCGACGTAGGACATGGGGTCGGCCACCGCGGCCTCCTCCTGCCCGTCGAGGCGGCGGACCGCGAAGGCCAGCACGCGAAGCCCCTTCTCGGACATGGTCCGATTCGCTGCCGTCAGTTCCTCCCGGACCTCGTCGAGCGGCACCTCCTGCCTGCCCGGCCGGAAGGCGGTCGCGCACCGCGCCAGGACCACGTCGGGCCCGCCCTTGACCAGTTCCACGAATTGGGTTCGGCCATCGACTTCCAGATGGTGGAACGTCGCCATGAACTTGTATGCGGAGTCGAACGGCACGGCGGCGACGCGCGGATACGTTCGCCGGGTCAGTGGGGCGTCGACACCGATCTTCGCCGCGAGCACCACCAGCGCGGCTTCCGTCGGGTCGCCGACGACCTCTCCGGTGCCGGAGACCGTGGCGTCGCTGTCGAGGCACAACCCGTACGCGAGCAGCGTGAAATCCGGGGCGGCCTCGCCCGCGACGTGGGTGATCTTCCCCGACTTGGCGTAACCCTCACCATCGACGGTGTACCACCGGCAGTGGAAGTACAGCGACCGCACGGTCATCTGGTTCATCGTCAGCGTGCCGGTCTTGTCCGAGTTGATCACGCTGGTCGCGCCGAGCGTCTCGACGTCCGTGAGATTCTTCACGATGGCTTTGGCGTCGGCCAGCTGCCGTGCACCGTAGGCCAGCATCGCCTGGACGAACGTCGGCAGACCGGTGGGGATCGCGGAGACCCCCATGGAAATGCCGAGCAGCAGAAGCGTCGTCACGTCCTGTCCGCGAATCACCCCGATGATCACGATGATCGCCACCGAAGTCCACGCGATGACGCCGAGCACTTTCGTGAGCGAGTCCAGTTCGCGCTGCAGCGGGGACTTGCTCGGTGCGACCGCAGACAGCATCGACGCGATCTGGCCCATCTGGGTGTGCATTCCCGTCTCGGTGACCACCATGGTGGCGGTACCGCGGGTGACCGAGGTGTTCTGGAAACCCATGTTGCTGCGGTCGCCGAGAGAAACGTCGATGGTGCCGAGCGTCTGGGGGTCCTTCGCGACGGGTGCACTCTCACCCGTCAGTGCCGCCTCCTGGGTCTCCAAGGTGGCCGTCGTGAGCAGGCGGCCGTCCGCGGGGACGATGTCGCCCGCCTCGAGCTGCACGACGTCGCCCGGCACGAGCTCGGTGGCGTCGAGCTGGGTCAGAGTGCCGTCGCGGACCACCCGCGCCTGCGGTGTCTGCATCTTCGCCAGTGCGTCGACGCTGGCGCGCGCCTTCACTTCCTGCCGTGTGCCCAGCACGATGTTGAGCCCGACGAGAACCGCGACCACGATCGCCGTCGGGATTTCGCCGATGACGATGCTGACCACGGCCACCGCGACCAGCATCAGGTTCATGGGGTCCTTCAACTGCAGCAACGCGATCGACCACGTCGACGGCGCCGGCTCGGAGGCGATCTCGTTCGGACCGTGCCGTCGGCGACGTTCGTCCACTTCGCCGGCCGTCAGCCCCGCCTGCCGATCGGAGGCCAGTGCGGACACGACGGCGTCGGCGTCCTGGGCATGCCAGGCAGTCTGCGCTTGCGCGGGTTCCGTCGAGACCATGACCGCTCGTCCTTTCGGCTCGGATTCTCAGTAGGGGGTGGGAATCCAGTGCAGTGGCTGCCTCGGCGCCTCGTAGCCGTGCGGGCCCCGCCGCTCCGGCAAGGTGATGTCGGGGCGTTCGAGGGGTTCGTAGGGGATCTGGCTCAGCAGGTGGCTGATGATGTTGAGCCGACCGCGTTTCTTGTCGTCGTTGACCGCGACGTACCAGGGCGCCCAGCCGGTGTCGGTGAAGTGGAACATCTCGTCCCGCGCCCGCGAGTAGTCGTACCAATGGGTGTACGACTTCAGGTCGAGGTCCGACAGCTTCCAGACCTTCCGCGGATCGTCGATCCTGCTCTGCAGGCGAAGCGTCTGTTGTTCCTCGCTCACCTCCAGCCAGTACTTCAGCAGGATGACGCCCGAGTCGACGATCGCGCGTTCGACCGTCGGGACGAGTTGGAGGAACTGCTGCGCTTCCTCCTCGGTGCAGAAACCCATCACCCGTTCGACGCCCGCGCGGTTGTACCAACTGCGGTCGAAGATGACGACCTCTCCGCCGGCCGGGAGATGGGGCAGGTACCGCTGCACGTACATCTGCGACTTCTCGCGATCGGTCGGGGCAGGCAAGGCGACGACACGGAATACGCGCGGACTGACCCGCTCGGTGATCGCCTTGATCACGCCGCCTTTCCCGGCGGTGTCGCGGCCCTCGAAGACGATGCAGATCCGCGCATCCGACGATTTCACCCACTCCTGCAATGCGACGAGTTCGCCGTGAAGCGGACGGAGTAGGCGGCGGTACTTCTTGTTCTTCATCGGTGCGGCAGGCTCGGCACCGTCCGGCCGGGGCAGGTCGCGGCCGGATTTCTCGTGCTTCGACTTCTTTCCCACGGCTTCTACCCTGGCCGCCGACTGCTCAGACCCGATCCGGATTCCAGGTCGACACGGCCCAGATCACCACGACGTCGAGGGCGATGATGAGCACCGACCACCACGGGTAGTAGGGAAGCCACAGGAAGTTGGCGAGTATGGAGACGGCCGCGATCACGATCGCGGACACTCGCGCCCATCCCGCGCCGGTGAACAGCGCGAGGCCGACGCCTGCGACGAGCACACCCAGCACGATGTGGATCCAGCCCCAGGTGGTCAGGTCGAACTTGTAGATGTAGTTCAGCCCCGCCACGAATACTTCGTTCTCGGCAACCGCAGCGATTCCTTGGAAGAGGTGGATGATCCCCACGGTCACCATGATGATGGCCGCCCCGATCGAAGTGCCTGCCGCGACGCCCTGCTTGACCGACGTTGTCTCGGACATGACCGTCCCTTTCCCTACTGCGAGCCGGGCGGCCCGGTACCTCCATTGTCCGCCGTTCCACCTGGCGGTAGTCGGGAAATTGGATTTCCGCGGACTCTGCGGATACTGGATTGATCCCAGAATCAGGCATATTCACCGCCCTGACACCGAAGCGAGTTGCTCGAGAGGCCATTTCGTGTCTTGACGGTGGTTTCGCAGCGGGACGACGATGAGTCGATGACCGGCGATGACGAACTGCTTCAGATCGAGCGGGTCATCGAACGCCTGACGACTCGGTATCCGGCCGCCTCACCCGTGGACGTCGAGCACATCGTGCGCACCGTTCACAAGCGCCTCGCGGAGTGCAGGATCCGTGATTTCGTACCCCTCCTCGTCGAGAAGGCGGCACGGCGCGAACTTGCCGACAGTACGGTGCCGGCCGCCGGTGACATTGTGCTCTAGCGGTGTCGTCGCGGGCCGGGTAATACTAGTGCGACGCCGTGTGTGGCTGTCGCTGCTGTCTTCAGAAGAGAGGTCCTGCAGTGAACGACACCGATTTCGACGAACTCGGGCCCATCGACTATCTCGTCGTGGAGTTTCCTGCCGACCGGAGACCCGACGGATCGGCGTTGCCCCTTCTGATCGACCTGGTCGAACGAAACATCATCCGGGTGCTCGATCTGATCTTCGTCCGTAAGGAAGCCGACGGATCACTCGCCGGTGTCGCCATCGAGGACCTCGGGCTCGACGGCGGTGTGGACGTGACGCTGTTCGCCGAGGCGGCGACGGGTCTGATCGACCGAACAGACCTCGAGGACGCGGCTGCCGTCCTGGCCCCCGGATGCTCCGGAGCGATCCTCGTCTACGAGAACTGCTGGGCCGCACCGTTCGCCTCCGCCCTCCGGCGCGAGGGCGCGCAGCTGGTGGCCTCCGGGCGAATCCCCGTCCAGGGCATTCTGGCGGCGCTCGACACGCTCGACACCACCAATTGAGATTCGAGGAGGCCGGAATCCTGGCCTGCTGACCGGAACACCTAGTGGACGGAGCGTCGAAAATGGAAGGTTTCTGGGAGTTCTTCTGGTTCATCTTCGTCTGTTTCGCCTTCGCGGCCTACTTGTCCGTGTTGTTCTCGATCATCACCGACCTGTTCCGGGATCGCGAGACCTCGGGGTGGGTCAAGGCGATCTGGATCCTCTTGCTGTTCGTCATTCCCTTCCTGTCGGCACTGGTGTATGTGATCGCCCGCGGCGACGGCATGGCGAAGCGGTCGATGGCCGCCGCTCATCAGGTCAAGCAGGCCCAGGACTCCTACATCCGCGACGTCGCCGGGAAGTCCCCGGCTCAGCAGATCACGGAAGCCAAGGCGCTGCTCGATTCCGGCGCGATCACCGACGCCGAGTTCCAGGCGATCAAGACGAAGACACTGGCGTAGCGTCGGTCGGCGGTCGGCCGGGCCGACTCGGCAGAAATCCGAACATCCCACGTGGGCTTCGGTGTTCACGGGACGTGGTGTGATTGCGGATTGCCGTCGATAGCGACTCTGTGACGGCTACGCTTGGTAGGTGCCGAACGATGTGATCGATGGTGCACCCGAGCGCGAAGCCGGTCCTGTCCGGCCACCCGGGCATCGTCGCTGGCTTCCGGACCGCTATGCCTTCGGGGGGCTGGTGGTCGCGGTCCTGTTCGTGTGGCTGTCGTTGACGCCGACACTGCTGCCGCGCGGTCCGTTCTTCCAGGGATTGGTCACCGGCGTCTCGGCGGCGATCGGCTACGCCATCGGATTCCTCGGTTCCAAGTTGGTCCGCTACCTCGTGCAGCGGGAGGCGCCCACCCATGTGAAGACAATGGTGCGCCGGGTGGCGTCGGTGATCGGAATCGTCGGAACCGTAGCGATACTGGTGTGGTTCTGGGATTGGCAGTCGCAGTTGCGGGCGATCATGAGTGCCGCACCGTTCCCGTGGTTCGGCTATCTCGTCATGGTGGTCGTGGCGGTGCTGATCTACGTCGGGTTGGTGGCGCTTGCCCGGGTGCTGCTGCGGGCGGTGCGGTGGGTCGAACGCAAGATCAGCCGGGTGGTGCCGCGGCGGATCTCGGCGACGGCCATCGGTGTACTGGTGGTGGCGCTGCTGTTCGCACTCGTCAACGGCGCCGCGGTGCGCGTGATCATGTCGGGGCTGAACAATTCGTTCGCCGCCGTCAACCAGGAGACCAAGGCCGGTGACGAGCCGCCGACGTCGTCGCTGCGTTCGGGCGGACCGGACTCGCTTGTCACGTGGGATTCGCTGGGACGGCAGGGTCGTTCATTCATGTCGCGTGGCCCGACCGTCGAAGAATTGTCCGCGTTCAATGGTGGGCGGCCCGCGGTGGAGCCGATCCGGACGTACGCCGGGCTGGCCAGCGGCGGCGATTCGATCAGCGGGAACGCCCAGCTGGCAGCGGACGAACTCGAACGCGCCGGCGGGTTCGATCGTGCGGTCGTGGGCGTGGCCACTACCACCGGTACCGGGTGGATCAACGAGAGCCTCGCCTCCTCGCTGGAGTACATGTACAACGGCGACACCGCGATGGTCGGATTGCAGTACTCCTATCTGCCGAGTTGGCTGTCGTTCCTGGTCGACAAGGAGCGTGCGCACCAGGCCGGGGAGGCGTTGTTCGACGCGGTGTACGACAAATGGAAGGTATTGCCACCGGAAACTCGTCCGAAACTCGTCGTGATGGGAGAGAGCCTCGGATCCTTCGGGGGCGAAAGTGCATTCGGCAGTGTCGACGACGTCGAGGCTCGTACCGACGGCGTGCTGTTCACGGGGCCGCCGAACGCGAACGAGATATGGACCGACGTCACCACGAACCGCGATCCGGGCTCGCCCGAATGGCTGCCGATCTACGAGCAGGGCGAGACCGTCCGATTCGGTGCGCGGGCGCAGGAGGACCTGCCGCGCCCCGACGCCCCGTGGGGACGGCCGCGGATGGTCTACCTCCAACACCCGTCGGACCCGATCGTCTGGTGGTCGCCGGAACTGCTGCTGAGCGAGCCCGACTGGCTGAAGGAGGACCGTGGCTACGACGTCCTCGACAGCACACAGTGGTTCCCGTTCGTGACTTTCCTCCAGGTGGCGGCCGACATGGCGGTGTCGACGGGCGTTCCCGACGGGCACGGACACACGTACGTCGTCGACATCGCCGACGCGTGGAGCGCAATCCTGTCGCCCGAGGGCTGGACCCCGGCGGATACCGAGCGCCTGCGGACGACGCTCGCCGAGATGGGGGAGGACGGCTGACCTGTTGTGCGGGCCGGCGGCTACGGCGCCGCGAGGAAGGACCTGACAGCGGGCGCGAGATCGGCTGCGTTGGTGACGATGTCGAGGTGACCGCCGGGGTGCAGGTGCAGGGTCGCGTGTGGCAGGAGCGCGTTCATGATGTGGGCGTTGGCGATGGGAATGATCGGGTCGTCGGTGCCCGCGACGATCAGTGTGGGCTGCCGGATGAGCGGAAGTATCGGCAGGCTCGTCCACATCGCCCCCGCGAGGAGTTGATGGAGATAACCGATGCGGGAGCCCGTGTGCATCTGTTTTCTGAAGACTCGCGCAACGGCTTCACCGCCGAGGCGCGCCGTGCCACCGTACAGGTCGCCGGCGATGGCAGCCGCATAGCCGGTGTCGGTGAACCGTTTCGGAGTCAGCATCTTCGCGAGCACACGCGGGTGGCCCGGAATCATCAGGGCCCCGGTCCCGGTCGCGACGAGGACGACGCGCCGACAGCGCCGCGGATTCTGCAGGGCGAACTGCTGGGCCAGCGCTCCGCCCCAGGACAAGCCGAGGATGTCGACGACATCGACCCCGATCTCGGCGAGGAGGCGGCTCAGGCCGCACGCGAGGGCAGGAATCCCGTACGGGACCGGTGAGGCCGGCGAACCCCCGGTACCGGGCACGTCGAAACTGATGATCGTCGCCGCCGGATCCATTGCGGCGACCAGCGGGTCCAGCACTTCCAGGCCCGCTCCGATGCCGTTGCACAGAACCAGGGGCACACCGGTCCCGCGGCGGATCCGCACCCGGATTCGCCGACCGCCGACCGGAACGACCTTGTCGTCGAACTGGTCGCGCCCACCGAACAATTCGGTCACGCTCACGTGTAGAGCACCACGACGTCCGCGATGCACACCGGACGCGTTCCGCCGTCGATCTCGTAGGTCAACCCGAAGACTGCCTCGATGCCGGCCGGTTTCCGTTGCGCGGCGATCACGGACACCGTGACGCGCAGTGCCGAACCGACGGGCACGGGCGCCGGGAACCGCACCTTGTTCAGGCCGTAATTGAGGGCGGCGTGCACGCCGTCGACGGTGAGAACCTCGGCGAGGACGCTCGGGGCCAGCGACAGCGTGAGATAGCCGTGCGCGATGGTGCCGCCGAAGGGGCCATGGGCCGCCCGTTCGGGATCGGTGTGGATCCACTGGTGGTCCCCGGTCGCGTCGGCGAACAGATTCACCTGATCCTGAGCAATTTTGAGCGTGCCGGTAGTTCCGACGGTCTGTCCGACGAGCCCGAGGAGATCGGTGGGGTGGGCAAGGTTCATGGTCATGGTGTGCCTCTGATCGTGTCGTGCGGGTCAGCTGTGATGGACGTAGGTGCCCGGTGCCGGCCCGAGCGGGGGGAACTGCCGGGCACCGAGGCTGCCGGGGGCGTCGATGTCGGGTCCGCTGCGCTCGGCCAGCCAGCGGGCGTAGTCGGGCCACCACGAGTCCGGTGCGGTCTCCGCCGCGGCCAGCCATTCGTCCGGAGTCTCCGGGTCGGGCTGCCCGAATCGGAAGGACGCTCGCGGATTGCCCGGGGGGTTCACGAGTGAGGCGATGTGACCGTTCGACGACAGCACGAACCGGGAGTCCTTGCTGCCGAGAAGGCGAGCGCTCCGGTAGGTGGACTGCCACGGGCAGAGGTGGTCGGCGGAGCCGCCGACGACGTACGCGTCGGCGGTCACGGTGGCCAGGTCGACGGGTGTGCCGAGCATGGTCGCAGCGCCCGGCGTCGTGAGCGCGTTGCGCAGCCCGAGCAGGACGAGATCGCGGTGCAGTGCCGCCGCCATGCGGGTGGTGTCGGAGTTCCAGAACAGCACGTCGAAGGCGGCAGGAGCCCGGCCCTGCACGTAGTTGTTCACCCAGTACCGCCAGACCAGGTCGGTCGGACGCAGCCAGGCGAACATCTCGGCGAGGGTGCGGCCGTCGAGATACCCCTTGGCGGCCGAGTCGCGGATCGCGGCCGCGGCGGCGCGCTCGCTCATGACGGCAGCCGCGGTGCCGGCCTGGGTCTGGTCGAGGACGGTGACGGCCAGGGTGAGGCCGGCGATGCGGTCGCCCTCACCGATCTCGGCGAGATGTGCCGCGACCATCGCCGCGAGAATCCCACCCGAGCAGGTGCCCAGGACGTGGGCGCTGTCGGTCCCGGCAATGCACTGCGCCGTATCGAGCGCCTCCACGATCGCCGCGCCGTACGTGTCGGCATCCCAGTCCCGGTGCCGGGCGTGGGGGTTGCGCCAGGAGATCGCGAAGACCTGCTGACCCTGCTGCAGGAGGTACTCGATCAGACTGCGGCCCGGTGCAATGTCGAGGATGTAGTACTTGTTGATGACGGGCGGGACGATCAACAGCGGTGTGGCGTGGACCTTCTCCGTCTGCGGCGTGTAGTGGATCAGTTCGAAGGTGCGGGTCTGCAGGACCACGGCACCCTTCGTCGCAGCCACGTCCTCCCCGACGGCGAACGCGTCGGGTTCGACCATGGCGGGCACGCGCGGTTTCGACAGCATGTCGCGGACGAGCGCGCGGACTCCGCGTGCCGCACTGAGGCCGCCCGTGTCCACCATTGCCTTCCAGCCCAGCGGGCTGAGAAGTGGATTGTTGGTGGGGGACATGCCTTCGACGAGGTTGTCGAGGACGAACCGCATCCGCTCGTGGTCACGCCAGTCGAGTTCGGCGTCGTCGAGCAGGGCCGCAGCGGTGTGCGACGTCGCGAGATACGCCTGCATCGCCCGGCGCAGGGCCGGATTCTGCTGCCACGCGGCGTCGCCGAAGCGTTTGTCCGACTTCGCGGGAGTTCGATCCGAGGTGCCGACGGCGATGGCGCCGAGTTCGCGGACGAGGGCGCCGCCGCGCCGGGCAACGGTACCCGGCCGGCCGGCGAGGCCGACCCCGAGACGGGTCCACGAGGTGTCGGGGAGCATGCGGGCGGCGACGCCGCGGGTTCCGCTGGTGAGCAGAAGGTCGAGGGGAGCGGTGAGCTCGTCGGGGATGGTGGGGAGGGGAGTGTCGCTCACGCTTGTGCTTTCGGTATCAGAGTGCGGCCGGGGCGCGGCCGAGTTCGCGTTTGAGGATCTTGCCGGTGGCGGTCATGGGAAGGGTGGTGACGAATTCGACGGTGCGGGGGTACTTGTAGCTCGCCATCTGCTGCTTGGCCCAGGCGATCACCTCGTCCGCGGTGACCCGTGCGCCGGGCTCGAGGATGACGTACGCCTTGATCTCCTCGCCGTGACTGTCGTCGGGGACGCCGACGACGGCGGCGAGAGAAATGGCGTCGTGGCCGAGGAGGACTTCTTCGATCTCACGGGGGTACACGTTGAATCCGCCGCGCACGATCAGGTCCTTGGCCCGGTCGACGATGTAGTAGAAGCCGTCGTCGTCGACGCGGGCGAGGTCGCCGGTCCGGAACCAGCCGTCCCGCAGCACTTCTGCCGTGGCGTCCGGGCGGTTGTAGTAGCCCTTCATGATGTTGTGGCCGCGCAACGCGATCTCGCCGATGTCACCGGCGCCGGTGACGGTGTTCCAGTCCTTGTCGACGAGCCGGGCCTCGATTCCCCACACGGGGACACCGATCGAGCCGGGCCGTGGATCGCCGCCGGGATCGCTGAACGTCGCGAGCGGCGAGGTCTCGGACAGTCCGTATCCCTCGAGGATCTGCACACCGAAGCGGTCGGCGAACCGGGTGAGGATCTCCACCGGCAGCGCGGCGCCACCGGAGATCGCGAGTCGCATGTTGCCGGCGATGCGGTCGATGTCGGCGGGGTGTTCGTCGAGGGCACCGAGCAGACCCCAGTACATGGTGGGCACCCCGGCGAAGACGGTGATGTTCTCCCGTTCGATGAGATCGAGTGCGGCGGCGGCCTCGAACCGGGGCAGCAGCACGAGAGTCGCCCCGACCGAGATGCCGGCATTGAGGGTGACGGTCTGGCCGAACGAGTGGAACAGCGGCAGGGTCACCAGGTACCGGTCGTGGGTGGCCGGTGTGCTGTCGAAGAGCCGGTTGGCGGTCAGCGCGTTGAGCACCATGTTGGCGTGGGTGAGCTCAGCGCCCTTGGGTTTTCCGGTGGTCCCGCTCGTGTAGAGGATGACGGCGGTGTCCCCGGGTTCGCGGACCACGGTCTCGACCTCGGCGTCGCGATCCGCGACGGCGTCCGCGAGTGTTCCGATGCCGTCGATCGTGGCGGGAGCGTCCGGGTCGGTGGTGATGCGGAACATGCTGCGGCAGTGCGGACTCTGCGTGAACGCGGAGCGCCCGTACTCGCCCATCGGCAGGTCGGGGGTGCCGTCGTAGCACAAGTACGCCTTGGCGTCGGAATCTGCGAGGTGATAAGCGATCTCGCGGTCCTTGAGGAGGACGTTGAGCGGTACGACCACCGCGCCGGCCTTGAGGATGCCGTAGTAGACGACGGGGAACTGGGGGATGTTGGGACAGGAGAGCGCGACCTTGTCACCGGGTTCGATGCCGCACGACATCAGCAGGTTCGCGACCTGGTTCGACCGGGCGTCGAGGTCGGCGTACGTCATCCGTGCGTCGCCGAGAATCAGGGCATCGCGGTCGGGGAATCGGCGGGCGGAATCTTCGAGAAGGACGGAAAGGTTGAGCACGGGAGACTTTCTCGTGGTGGGAGGGTGGGAGAAGCGCTACGACAGCGCCGCTGCGGTGGCGGCGCGCACCAGGTCTTCGGTGACCCCGGGCGCGCACTCGCGCAACACGAGACCGGAGTCGGTGACGTCGACGACGGCCAGGTTGGTGATGACCCGGTGCACGACACCGCGTCCGGTGAGAGGCAGGGTGCAGCGTTCGACGATCTTCGGGGCACCGGACTTGTCGCAGTGCTCCATGACCACGATGACTTTGCGGGCGCCGTGCACGAGGTCCATCGCACCGCCCATGCCCTTGACCATCCTCCCCGGAACCATCCAGTTCGCGAGGTCGCCTGCCGCGGAGACCTGCATTCCGCCGAGGACGGCGGTGTCGATGTGGGCGCCGCGGATCATCCCGAAGCTGAGCGCCGAATCGAAGAACGACGCACCCGCGTTGACGGTGACCGTTTCCTTGCCTGCGTTGATCAGATCCGCATCCACCGCGTCCTCGTCCGGATACGGTCCGGTGCCGAGGATGCCGTTCTCGCTGTGCAGCGTCACGTCGAACCCTGCGGGCAGGAAGTTCGGGATCAGCGTGGGCAGCCCGATACCGAGGTTGACGTACTCACCCGGCGACAGTTCCCGGGCGGCACGGGCTGCCATGTCCTCGCGGGTCCAGCCGATCGACTCGACGATGGTGGTCATGTCAGTCCTTCCTCGCGGCGACGGTGCGCTTCTCGATCTGCTTGTCCTGAGTCCCGGTGTGGACGATGCGGTCGACGAAGATCCCCGGCAGGTGCACCCGCGCCGGGTCGAGGACCCCGGGCTCGACGAGCTGCTCGACCTGTGCGATACAGATGCGGCCGGCCATCGCGGCGAGCGGGTTGAAGTTGCCTGCGGCCTTCGCGAAGACGAGGTTGCCTTCGGCGTCGCCGATGCGGGCGTGGACGAGTGCGAAGTCGGCAGTGATCGACTCCTCGAGCACGTACTGGCGGCCTGCGAATTCGCGGACCTCCTTCGGCGGAGACGCGACGGCCACCGATCCGTCGGCTGCGTACCGCCACGGCAGCCCGCCGTCGGACACGGGCGTTCCGACCCCGGCAGGGGTGAAGAACGCGGGGATCCCCGCACCGCCGGCTCGCAGCTTCTCGGCCAGGGTGCCCTGCGGCGTCAGTTCGACCTCGAGTTCACCCGACAGGTACTGGCGGGCGAATTCCTTGTTCTCCCCGACATATGACGCGGTGACGCGGCGAATCCGGCTGCGGGTGAGCAGGATCCCGAGCCCGCCGTCGTCGACGCCGCAGTTGTTGGAGTACACCTCCAGGTCGGTGGCGTCACCGGCGGCGATCGCGGCGATCAGCTCGTCCGGGATGCCGCACAACCCGAACCCGCCGACCGCCAGCGACGCACCGGGCCCGATGTCCGCGACGGCGTCGGCGGCCGAACCGAACACTTTGCGCGTCATCGGGCATCTGCGTTCGCGAGGCCGGGGACGACCGTGCTCTCGATCAGTTCCCGAAGCAGTTCCTCGGCGTACGGCCAGTACCCGTAGCCGGCGGCGGGATTGAGGTGGCCGACCGCGCCGAGGTCGACGAGCTTGCTGCCCCACGACTCGGCCATCCCGGCGACCCGACGGAATCGGGCCATCGGATCGTTCGTGCTGGCGGCGACGACGCTGGGGAACGGCAGCCGGCCCCGGGGGACGGGATCCCAGCCACCCTGCTCGAGTTCCCCGGGGGTGGGATACCCCGCGGGCAGTGGTTCCTCGAGGTCCGGTGGGGTGACCAGCAGGGCGCCCTGGACCGGGCGGGTGGACTGCTGCGCCCAGTGGACGGTGATCGCCACTCCCGCACTGTGAGCGACCAGCACGACCGGGCCGTCGATGTCGGCGACGACGGTGTCGAGGGCGGCGACCCGGGCCGCGAGGCTGAGCTTGTCCCGTTCGAGCGGCGGCACCGTCCGCGCGGTGTCGAGTCTCGCGGCGAGCAAGGTCTGCCAGTGGTCGGCGACGTGGTCCCGCAGTCCGGGCACGATCACCACGGTCGGTGCGGTGGAGGTGGAGGTGGTCACGGTCTACTCCAGTTCTTCGGAGGTGGATCAGGCGGGTGCGGTGGTGAGGGCGGCGAGCTTGCGGCGTCCGGCCGGGTAGGCGCGCTTGCCGAGGACGAGGGCGATGATCGCGACGATGTAGATCAGGGGAGCGATCTGCAATGCAGTGACGAGCCCGAAGCGGTCGGCAAGCACCCCGACGACGAAGGGTCCCAGTGCCAGTCCGAGGAGGTTGTTGGCGAGGGTGAGCGTGCCGAAGGCCGAGGCGCGCACCGACGAGTGGGTGAGGTTCGCGACCATCGCGGCGATGGGGCCGGACGAGCCGGCGGAGAAGAAGGCACCGATACCGATCAGGACCAGTTGGGACGTGCCGGTCGGCAACTGGAACCCGGCGCCGAGGAAGACGAGGGAGATCACTCCGAAGACCACCGCGGTGGTCCATTTCCGAGCGGGATCGTTGCGGCTCACGCGGTCGGTGATGATGCCGCACACCACCATGCCGCTGCCGACGAGCAGGACGAAGATCGAGGCCATCGCACCGGCCTTGTCGAGGGCGAGACCGTAGGACCGGTTGAAGAAGCTCGGCAGCCACGCCAGAAGCACACCTGCGGTGAACATCTGGAGACCACCACCGATGTAGGCGAACACGACGGCGGGGGTGGTGAACAGGCTCGAGATCGGCGCCCGGAATCCGGCGGGGCCGGGTGCGTCGGCCGGGTCGTCGTCGGCCGCATGCTGAGCAAGTTTGCGTTCGGAGACCAGAGCCCGGAACAGGGCGACGAGCATGAGCCCGAAGACGGCCATCGCGGCGAACGACCAGCGCCAGCCGAGGTTGACGGCGATCACGCCGCCGAGGGCGACGCCGATCACGGACCCGAACGATCCGCCGCCCATGAAGGCGCCGCTGAGCGTGGAGTGCACTCGCGGGGCGAACACGCTGAGAACCACCGCGATGCCGACGCTGCCGTACGCGGCTTCACCCACGCCGACCAGGAAGCGGGCCCCGAGCATCTGCTCGTAGCTGCTCGCCACGGCGCAGAGCAGGGTTGCGAGGCTCCAGAGCACGGCCATCAGGAGCAGGCTCTTCACGCGACCCCACCGGTCGGCGAGCAGCGACAGCGGGAGGGTCAGCAGTCCGACCATCAGCGCGACGACGCTGCTGAGCGACGCCAGCTGTGAATCGGTCAGTGTCCATTCGGTTTTGAGGAGCGGGAAGACGGCACTGAGGACCTGCCGGGACATGTAGTCCGACAGCAGCAGACCGAAGGTGAGTGCGAAGACGATCCACGGATAGAACCGGGACCGGGAGGCCGGAGCGGTGCTCCCGGTGGTGGTATTCGGGGTGGTGGTGTTCAGGGCGGTGGTGGCAGGCAGTCCCATGAGGCCTCCTATGGCCGTCAGGAGTGATAAAGGGGTGGGGGAGAGAGCGGGCAGCGATCTACCCGCTCTCTCCCCGGTCGTGACCGAGATCCCCCCGGCGCCGGAACTCAGGCGTGGTGGGTGAAGCCCACCTGGCCGGGACGGCGGTTGGGCGCGTAGCCGAGCTTGGCGAGGGTTTCGTCGGCATCGGCGTAGGTCTGGCCGATCCGGTAGATGTCGCGGGCCTCCTTGCCGGTGGCCACCTCGCGGCCCAGTTCACCCGCGACGCGGACCAACTGCTCGATCTGCTGGACGGAGGTCATCTTCTCGCCCTTGCGTCCCCAGATGGTGTCCTCGTTACCGCAACGGGGGTGCAGGCCCATCGCGATCGCCATCGCGTTGACCGGCAGCACGCTGCGCATCAGGGTCTCGAGGGTCAGGCAGGCGCCGTCCGGGACTCGCTGGATGAAGTTCATGATGTTGTACGGGTTGGGGCCGTCGAAGCCGCCGCCGATGCCGACCCAGGTCAGGTTGAGCGGGCCGGTGTAGATCCCGCGCCGGATGAGCCGCTCGACGGTCTCGAGCTGGGGGATGCTCGAGAGCTGGAAGTGCGGCTGAATTCCGGCCGCCTGCAGGCGACGCAGATGCTCCTCGACCCACGCGGGGCCTGCCGGGACCGTCATCTCCCGGTACGCCTCGGCGAGCTCGGGCCGCTCCATCGAGGTGCCGGCGATGTCGTCGGCGGTCATGAGTTCCATGATGTTCATCTGAGAGGTGTTGATCGCGATCGTCACCTGGTCGGGTGCGGGATCGAGGTCGGCCAGCATGTGCCGGGTGTCGTCCGAGAGCCACTTCGCATCCGCTCCTTCGCCTTCGGGTGCGAAGGAGATCGATCCGCCGACCTGCAGGATCATGTCAGGCACCGCCTGGCGGAGTCCGGCGAGCAACTCGTTGAACTTCGAGAGCCGCTTGGAGCCCTTGCCGTCGAGTTCGCGGACGTGGATGTGCAGGACGGTGGCGCCGGCCTCGTAGCAGTCCACCGCCTTCTGGACGTGCTCGTCCATCGTCAGCGGCAGGTCTTCGCGGAAGTCGTCCGGCTCCCACTCGGGACCGTACGGGGCACAGGTGATGACCAGCTTTTCCTGGGTCTCGGGGAAGAGGGCGTCGTCGTGGAAGTGCATGGTGTTCTCCGTTCGAAATCGGATCTGATGAAAAGGGGCAGTGAGTAATTCAGAAGGGCCGGTCGCCGACGATGCCGGCGCGCTCCATCTTGCGGACGGCGGGCCAGTAGTCCTGGACCGCGTAGTGCTGGGTGGACCGGTTGTCCCAGATCGCCACACTGTTCGGGGTCCACCGCCACCGCACCTGGTACTCGGGAATCGACGCCTGGCTGATCAGGTAGTTGAGCAGGTTGCTGCTGCCGGGCGCGTAGTCGATGCCGTACCGGATGTTCTCCGGGGTGTGGTAATTGACGAAGTGGGTCGCGAAAGCGTTGACGAACAAGATCTTTTCGCCGGTCTCGGGGTGCGTGCGCACCACGGGGTGCTCGGCGTCGGGGAACCTCTCGTGCAGCGCGTGCCGCTGTTCCGGCGGCTGCGCGGCACCGAAGGACGCCTCGATGCTGTGCCGGGCGCGGAGTCCGTCGATCTGCTTCTTGACCTGCTCGGGAAGCTTCTCGTACGCCAGGGCCATGTTCACCCAGATGGTGTCTCCGCCGATCGGGGGCGTCTCCACGCAGCGGAGCACGCAGCCCATCGGCGGGTTCTCCCGCCAGGTGGCGTCGCAGTGAAAGGCGTTCTCGTAGTGCTCGGCCGGGCTGTCGAGGTCCTTGTAGATTTGCACCAGCCCTGGGTGGTCGGGGTCGCTCCCCACGGCGGGGTGGTCCTCGAGCGGGCCGAACCGTTCGGCCAGCGCCACGTGCTCGGCGCGGGACATGTCCTGGTCGCGGAGGAACAAAACCTTGTACTCGAGCAGCAGTTCCCGCAGTTCGGCGAACAGGGCGTCGTCGCGGGCGGCGTCACCGAGGTTCACGTCGAACAGTTCGGCGCCGATCGAGCAGGTGAGCGGTGCGAATCGGAAGGATCCGGAAGGGGAGAGGATCGTGTGCGGTTCGGGCGAGTAGGTCAGTTGCGCGGTGTCGGTCATGGTGGTGTCTCCGTCGGGGTGAATGTGGTGGCGCGCTGTCAGAGTCGGAACACGGAGGAGCCGATGCTGCGGCCGGATTCGAGATCGTGGTGCGCCTGGACGGCGTCCTCGAGCCCGTAGCTCTGGTTGATCTCGATCCGGATCCGGCCGGCCTCGACGTGCCCGAAGAGTTCACCGGCGAGTTCGGCGCGCTCCGCCGGGTCGGCGATGTAGTCGGCGAGCGCGGGTCGGGTGACGAACAGTGAACCCTTGACAGCCAACTGCATTGCGTTGATCGGAGGAATCGGTCCGGAGGCCGTTCCGAAGCACACCAGCAGTCCGCGCCGGGCGAGGCAGTCGAGCGACGTCTGGAAGGTGGACTCGCCGATGCTGTCGTACACGACGGGGACGCCGGCACCGTCGGTGATTTCCCGAACCCGCTCGGCGACGTTCTCCCGGGTGTAGACGATCACGTGCTCACAGCCGTGGGCGCGGGCGATCGCGGCCTTCTCGTCGGTGGACACGGTGCCGATCACGTTGATGCCCAGCAACTTTGCCCACTGCGTGAAGATCAGGCCGACGCCGCCGGCCGCGGCGTGCAGGAGCACGGTGTCGCCCGCCTTCAGCGGGTGGATGCGCCGCAGCAGGTAGGCCGTGGTCAGACCGCGCATCGTCATCGCGGCCGCGGTGTCGAAGCGGATCGCTTCGGGCAGCGGGATCAGCGGTGCGGCCGGCATCACGCGTTCGGTGCTGTAGGCGCCGAGGGGGCTGCCCGTGTAGGTGACGCGGTCACCGACCTGCACGTGGGTCACGCCGGAGCCGACTTCCTCGACGACACCGGCCGCCTCCACTCCCATGCCCGCGGGCAACTCGGCCGGGTACAGGCCGGTGCGGAAGTAGGTGTCGGCGAAGTTCAGTCCGACGGCTTCGTGCCGGATCCGCACCCCGTGGGGCCCGGGCTCCCCGACCTCGACGTTCTCCCACTTCATGACTTCCGGTGCGCCGTGCTCGTAGAACCGAACAGCCTGTGCCACAGTATTTCTCCTCGTCGATGTGATGATCGGTGCGGTGCCGCCGCCGGACCGGTCGCGGTCGGGCGGGGCGGGGGTGGCCCGGTGTGGCGGATCACCTCTCCGGCCGCTTCTGTGATGCACCTAACAGTACGGGCGCACCCGGTCGATTGCTTATCCTGACGGGACAGACGGCCTATCATTTCGGGACAGGGCATTGGAGGTGGCATGAAACCCCTTGCGCGCTACGCGTCGCTGAACGGATACCTCGAGCTGTGCCGGTCGCTCGGCGTCGATCCGGTGCCGTTGATGAGGTCCGCCGGCCTTGATCCGTCCGGCCTCGCACTGCAAGACCGATGGATCCCGGCCGCGGCGATCGCGCACCTGCTCGAGCAGTCGGTGGAGGCGTCCGGGCACGCAGACTTCGGGGTGCGCCTCGCCGAGCGCCGGCAGTTCTCCAACCTTGGCCCGCTCAGCCTCGTCGTGCGCGAGGAGCCCGACGTCCGCAGCGCCCTGCGCGTGCTCACGCGGTACACGCACACGTACAACGAGGCGTTGCAGACGCGGATGTCCGAGTCGAACGGTCTCGCGACGTTGCGTGTCGAACTGGACGTGGGGGAGGCAACCGAGACACGGCAGTCGGTGGAACTGGCGGTCGGAGTGCTGCACCGGCTGCTGCGCGGCTTCCTCGGGGGCGGCTGGAAACCGCTCGCCGTCTGCTTCCCTCATCCGGCTCCTGCGGACGCGGCGACCCACCGGCGTCTGTTCGGGCCGGTAGTGAACTTCGACCACGAGTTCGCAGGCATCGTCATCGACGCCGGCAACCTGGCTGAGCCGAACAAGATGTCCGATCCACTGCTCCGTCGCTACACCCAGCAACTCCTCGAGTCCTGGGAGCCGTCGGACGACGTGACGATCGTGAGCCGGGTCCGCGAGCTGATCGAACTACTGCTGCCGACGGGCCGCTGTTCCGTCGAGCAAGTGGCTCGCAGTCTGGGGGTCGACCGGCGAACGGTGCATCGCCGCCTCGCCGAGAGTGGGGAGACGTTCTCGACCGTCCTCGACGCGACCCGCGTCGAACTCGCCGAACGGATGGTCGCGAATCCCCGCCTGAGTCTCACCGAGATCGCGGACGTGCTGGCGTTCTCGGCGCCCAGTAACTTCTCGCGCTGGTTCAGCGGGCGGTTCGGGTGCAGCCCGAGCCGCTGGCGCGCTCAGCGGTCGGGCGACGCCGGCTGAATCTTCCGGAGCTCGTCCAGATCGAGCCTGCTGATGTAGTGGGCGCCGTCGTCGATGGGGTTGTCCGGCGGCAGGTAGCCCTCGCCGACGCGGCGGAAGCCGGCCTTCTCGAGCGCGCGCCACGACGCCCGGTTGGGGACGACGACGGGGACGACGATCGCGGTGGCGTCGGGTAGGTCGGCGCGGCACTTGGCGACGAACGCGCTGATCATCGCGGTTCCCAGTCCCTGTCCGGTGTGTTGCGGGTCGCCGACGTAGTAGTCGATGGAGATGCTTCCCGGCGGGATCTCGACGAGGGCCGTGAGGAGCGCGAGGTCCTCGGGGTAGTCCGCGATCCGGTACCGCTGGATGAATCCGAAGGGCACGCCGTCGCGCAGGACGAGGAAGTCCTCGCAGGGTTCGGTGCCGTCGATGCTGCCGCCGAAGTCGCGTTCGATGTCGGCGTCCGCGGTGTCGTGGTTCCAGAACCGCGCGACGTGCGGTTCGCGGAGCCATTGTTGCAGTTGGGGGAAGAATTCGCGGGTCGTGCGGACGAACTCGAAGGTGACTGCGTCGGCGCTCACGGTAGGAAAACTACAGGAACCACGTCGATTCAACTTCGGCATCGATAACGAGAATCTTTGACTTGGACATGTATCGAACATGCCTCTAGCGTGATTCCTATGACTCAGGTCACGCCTGGTAGCCGGGCGTGATCGGAGTCCTCCAACGTTCCCCGTACCACCAGCGCCAGCACACAGAGAGGAGTCACCGATGACCCTCCCCCTCGCCGTTTCCCCGGCAGTCGACAGCGCGGTCTCCAAGATCTTCCGTCGCGTCGTCCCGCTGTTCATCGTCATGCTCATCTGCAACCAGCTCAACAGATCCAACATCGGCTACGCGCAGACGCATCTCGAGGCGGACGTGGGAATCGGTGCTGCGGCGTACGGCTTCGGTGCGGGTGTCTTCTTCATCGCCTATGCAATCTTCGAACTGCCGTCGAACGTGCTCATGGAGAAGTTCGGCGCCAAGGTGTGGCTCACCCGCATCATGATCTCGTGGGGCCTGGTGTCCGCGGCGATGGCGTTCGTCAACGGCCCGGAGATGTTCTACGCCCTGCGGTTCCTCCTCGGTGTCGCCGAGGCCGGCTTCTTCCCGGCCATCATCTTCTACTTCACCCGCTGGCTGCCGAACAACCACCGCAGCCGCGCCACGGCACTGTTCATCGCCGGATCCTCCATCGCGGCCGCCATCTCGGGACCGCTGTCCGGACCGCTGCTGTCCCTCGACGGACTCGGCGGACATCACGGCTGGCAGTGGATGTTCGCGCTGGAGGGACTGCTGTCCGTCGTCGTCGGATGCATCGCCTACCGCCTGCTCGACTCGAAGATCGACGACGCGAAGTGGCTCACCGGCCCGGAGAAGCACGACCTGCAGGCCGTCATCGCCGAGGAGGACGTGCTGCGCAGCGAGGCGTCCGCGAAGCGCGGCGAGTCGGGCTCGCGCTGGAAGCTGCTCCTGCAGCCGCGGATCCTGGTGTGCTGCGGCATCTTCTTCGCGATCACCATGGCGATCTACGCCAACACGTTCTGGCTCCCGTCGATCATCCGCCGCATCCCGGGCACCACCGACGTCACCGTCGGGCTGCTCTCCTCGCTGCCGTGGATCTGCGCGATCTTCGCGATGTACTACTCCAACCGCTCCGCCGACCGCACCGGACGGCACAAGCCCTACCTCGTCGCCGCGCTGCTCATCGGCGGTATCGGCACGATGGCCGCCGCGTTCGTCACGCCCTGGCTGGCGCTTCCGCTGCTGTGCGTCGCGACGATGGGATTCAAGAGCGCGAGCCCGCTGTTCTGGTCCATTCCGCAGCGCACACTCCACCCGATGGTGCTGGCGCCGGCGATCGCGATCATCAACTCGCTGGGCAACCTGGGTGGCTTCGTGGCCCCGTTCGGCTTCGGAGTGATCAAGGAGCAGACCGGCACGGTGACGATCGGCCTCGTCGTGTTGTCGCTCTTCGCCCTGGCCGCCGCCGCGGCGGTGACGTACTTCCGGCGCGACAAGGAAGACATCGACGACGTCGCCGACCTGCCAGAGGTGGGCTCCGACGAGCCCACCGTGGCAGCCAAGTGACCTCTCACCGGCACATACGAAACGCAGACGAGAACTCGAGGACTGAATCATGACAGCAACGGTGAACCGGACCGACGTGACCGGACAGATGATCATCGCAGGGAAGCCCGTCCAGGGTTCCGGCACGACGATCCACGGCATCGACCCCACCACCGACGGCCGGCTGGAACCGGGCTTCGCGCACGGTGACGAACGAGACGTCGACGCCGCCTGCGCCGCCGCCGCCGAGGCGTTCGCGCCGTTCCGCGCAACGAGCAGCGATAAGCGCGCCCAGTTCCTCGAGGCGATCGCCGACAACATCGAGGCCCTCGGCGAGACGCTCATCGCACGGGCCTGCGCCGAATCCGGACTTCCCCAGGGCCGTATCACCGGTGAGGTGGGCCGCACGTCCGGACAGCTGCGGCTGTTCGCCGGCGTCCTGCGTGACGGTGGCTGGAACGGTGCCCGCATCGATCCCGCGATGCCCGACCGGACGCCCCTGCCCCGTGCCGACATCCGGCAGCGGAAGGTACCGCTCGGACCCGTCGCGGTGTTCGGCGCGAGCAACTTCCCCCTCGCCTTCTCCGTGGCCGGCGGCGACACCGCGTCCGCGCTGGCTGCGGGCTGCCCCGTCGTCGTGAAGGCTCACGACGCGCACCCCGGCACCTCCGAACTCGTCGGCCGCGCCATCGCCGACGCCGTCACGAGCACCGGCATGCCCGCGGGCACGTTCTCCCTGCTGTTCGGCTCGGGCCGCGGGCTCGGCACCGCACTGGTCACCGACCCGCGCATCAAGGCCGTCGGATTCACCGGATCCCGTTCCGGTGGAACCGCTCTGGTCGCCGCTGCCGCCGGACGTCCGGAACCCATCCCGGTGTACGCCGAGATGAGTTCGATCAACCCGGTGTTCGTTCTCGAGAACGCGCTCACCACGCGGGGCGCCGAACTCGGTCGCGCCTTCGTCGGGTCCCTGACGCTCGGATCCGGACAGTTCTGCACCAACCCAGGACTCGTCATCGCGGTCGACGGTCCCGGACTCGCCTCGTTCGTCGAGTCCGCGAGCGCCGCCGTCGCCGAGAGCACGCCCACGCCGATGCTCACCCCGAACATCGCCGGCTGCTACGCGGACGGCGTCACCGCGCTCACCGGAGCCGCAACCGTGGAGGCGCGCGGCACCGAATCCGACGCGCCGAACACCGGCCGGGCCGCGCTGTTCAGCACCGACGCCGACACGTTCCTGGGTTCGGAGGTGTTGCAGCAGGAGGTGTTCGGTTCGTCGAGCCTGATCGTCCGCTGCCGCGACGCCGAGCAGGTGCGGGCCGTCGCGGCCAAGCTCGAAGGTCAGCTCACCGCGACCGTCCACGTCGACGACGCCGATCTCGACGAGGCCGGACGACTGCTGCCCGTTCTCGAACTCAAGGCCGGCCGGATCCTGTTCAACGGCTGGCCCACCGGGGTCGAGGTCGGCCACGCGATGGTGCACGGTGGCCCGCATCCCGCGACCTCCGACTCGCGTACCACGTCCGTGGGCTCGCTGGCGATCGAACGGTTCCTGCGTCCCGTTGCCTACCAGGATGTTCCGAGCTCGCTGCTCCCCGCCGCCATCGCCGACGGCAACCCCGACCAGGTGTGGCGTCGCATCGACGGCCGACTCACCCAAGCCTGATTTTCCCTTCGTGAAGGAGTTCCCCATGCTCGACGGCGTCTTGTTCTTCCCCGTCACCCCGTTCACCGCATCCGGCGACGTCGACTACGACCGGCTCGCCGAGCACGTTGCCAAGGGTGTCGACGCGGGCCCCGGAGGTGTCTTCATCGCTTGCGGCACCGGCGAATTCCACGCCCTCGGGCTGGAGGAGTTCGGCAAGATCGTCGCCAGGGCCACCGAGGTCGTCGCCGGACGCGTCCCCGTGTTCGCTGGGGCCGGCGGCTCGGTGCAGCAGGCCAAGGAGTTCGCCGCCAGCGCGAAGGAGAATGGCGCCGACGGCATCCTGCTGCTCCCGCCGTACCTGGTGACGATGCCGCAGGCCGGTCTGGTGGAGTACACCCGCGCGGTCGCCGACACCACCGATCTCCCGCTCGTCGTCTACAACCGCGGTAACGCCCGGTTCGACGAGGCGGCCGCCGTGGAGGTGGCGCAGTTCCCGACCGTGGTCGGGTTCAAGGACGGCACCGGTGATCTCGACAAGGTGGGCCGCATCGTGCGTGCTGTGAAGGATGCGCTCGCCCCGTCCGGCAAGCCGTTCCTGTTCTTCAACGGCATGCCCACCGCCGAGGTCACCCAGCAGGCGTACCGCGCGATCGGCGTCACGCTGTACTCGTCCGCGACGTTCGCGTTCGCGCCCGAACTCGCTCTCGGGTTCTACGAGGCGCTCGAATCCGGCAACGAGGAACTCACCGACGCGCTGCTCCGCGACTTCTTCCACCCCCTGGTGCGCCTGCGTGACCAGGTGCCCGGATACGCGGTGTCGCTGATCAAGTCGGGTGTCGCGATGGAAGGTATCGACGCCGGGTCGGTGCGGCCGCCGCTCGTTCCGACGAGCGAGGCCCACCTGCGGGAACTCGCGCAGATCACCGCGGCCGGGCGCGCCGTGCTCGCCGACGCACTCGCCGTGCAGGCGGCGGTCTGATGGCTGCCGCACCCATCCGGATCACCGGCGCGCGGATCACACCCGTCGCGTTCGTCGACCCGCCGCTCCTCAACACCGTCGGCGTGCACCAGCCCTACGCGCTGCGTGCGATCATTCAGCTCGACACGGACGGCGGGCTCGTCGGCCTCGGTGAAACGTACGCCGACACAGCCCACCTCATCCGGCTCGAGGCGGCCGCCGAGGCGATCGTCGGTCTGGACGTGTTCGCGCTCAACGCGATCCGCGCGGCGATCGACGAGAAGGTCGCGACCCTGACCGTCACGGGCGGTGACGGTGTCGCGGGCATGATCACCACGGCCAGCACCACCGACCGCGTGTTCTCCCCGTTCGAGGTGGCGTGCCTCGACGTGCAGGGCAAGGCGCTCGGCCGGCCGGTGTCTGATCTGCTCGGCGGCAAGGTGCGCGACGCCGTCCCGTTCAGCGCCTACCTGTTCTACAAGTGGGCCGGGCACCCGGGCGCCGAGCCCGACGAATGGGGCGAGGCGATCGACCCCGACGGTCTGGTCCGTCAGGCGCAGAAGATGATCGGCGAGTACGGCTTCGAGGCCATCAAGGTCAAGGGCGGCGTGTTCTCGCCGGACGAAGAGATCGCCGGCATCAAGGCACTGCGTGCCGCGTTCCCCGACCTGCCGCTGCGCCTCGACCCCAACGCCGCGTGGACCGTCGACACGTCGATCAGGGTCGCGTCGGAACTCGACGGCATCGTCGAATACCTCGAGGACCCGACGCCGGGCCTCGACGGCATGGCCGAGGTCGCGCGGGAGGCGAAGATGCCGCTGGCGACGAACATGTGCGTCGTCGCTTTCGATCAGCTCGAGCCCGCGGTGCGGAAGGGTTCGGTCCAGGTCGTGCTGTCGGATCACCACTACTGGGGTGGCCTGCAGCGGTCGCGGTTGCTCGCCGGTATCTGCGACAACTTCGGTCTGGGCCTGTCGATGCACTCCAACTCGCATCTCGGCATCAGCCTGGCCGCGATGGTGCACCTCGCCGGCGCCACACCGAACCTCACGTACGCGTGTGACACGCACTGGCCGTGGAAGACCGAGGACGTCGTCAAGCCCGGTGTGCTGAAGTTCGTCGACGGCGCGGTCCCGGTGCCGACGACGCCGGGTCTCGGTGTGGAGATCGACGAGGACGCCCTCGCCGCCCTGCACCAGCAGTACCTCGACTGCGGGGTGCGCGACCGCGACGACACCGGATACATGCAGTCGGTGGATCCGACGTTCGAGAACACCTGCCCTCGCTGGTAACTGTCTCATCGGAGGCGCCGACCGCGGTCTCGGTCGGCGCCTTCGGGGTGGGATACATTGAGTCCACCCCGAGGCAAAGGAGTGGATCGAATGTTCTCCCTCGCGCGGCTGTCGTGTTTCATCGCCGTCGCGGAGGAACTGCACTTCGGTCGCGCCGCCGAACGCCTGCACATGACGCAGCCGCCGCTGAGCCGTCAGATCCAGCAACTCGAAAGCGAACTCGGCGTGCAGTTGATCGACCGCACCAGCCGATCCGTCACCCTCACCGCCGCCGGTACCGCGTTCCTGCCCGACGCCCGGCGCATCCTGAGCCTGTCGGAGAGTGCCGCACTGACGGTGCGGCGCGTCCCGGCCGGTGACCTCGGCACCGTCGTCGTCGGATTCACCGGCGCGTCCGCGCACGCGGTGCTGCCGAGGTTGCTCGAGGCCGCCCGGGACAGACTCCCGGACGTGAAAGTCGTTCTGCGGGAAATGGTCACCTCCGTGCAGATCGAATCGTTGATCAGCGGTGAACTGGACCTCGGGCTGATCCGCCCGATCCTCACCCGCCCCGGCATCGACACGCGCCCCATCCACCACGAACGGCTCGTCGCCGCGCTGCCCGCCGGTCACCCCCTCGCCGACGCCGAGCAGCTGGCCGTGGAGGACTTCGACGATCAGCCCGTCGTCATGTATTCGCCCGTCGATGCGCGGTACTTCCACGAACTGCTCATCAGCACGTTCACGATCGTCGGCGCCTCTCCGCGCTACGTCCAGTACGTCACGCAGGTGCACACCATGCTGGTGCTCGTCCGGTCCGGGCTCGGCATGGCCCTCGTGCCCGAATCCGCGCAGACGATGCACCCGGAGGGGGTTGTGTTCCGTCCCGTCTCCGCCGTCCGCGACCGGCCCGTCCAGATGAACGCCGCCTGGCGGTCGGACAACCGGAACCCCGCGTTGCGCAGGTTCATGGAGGACGTCCTGCCGAAGCGGGAATGGGAATGAGAACCGGAGTGCTCAGAGCGTGAGCTTGCACGTCTGACCGATGTCGAGCACCCGCAGTACCCGGCCCGTCCCCAGCCACAACGCGCACGACAGCGCCAGGTCCGTCAGGATCTCGTCGGTGAAATGCTCGTGACACCGCGCCCAGAAGTCTTCGTCGTCGCGGAGCGCCGTGTGATCGGTGGCGAACCGGTGGGCGAACTCCGCCGCCGTCCGCTCCTCGGCGCTGTACCCGGGCCACGACTCCCACTCGAGAACGTGATCGTAGAAGTGCTCGTCGATCCCCGCATCGGCGCCACTCCTGTCGCGGGTGCCGAGGCACACGGCGCACTCATTGGCCTCCGCGACCGCCATCCGCGCGATCTCCCGGACCCGTAACGGTAACCGGTTCCGGTTGTACACGGCGTCCGTGAAAGCGCCGAGTGCACCACCCAGCTCGGGTGAGATCGACAGCCAACCTGCCACGTCATCGTCACTGTAGCTACCTACTCGACTCATCCCCGAATGCTACAGCGGGAGGTGTCGCAGGCGGAAGATCTGACACGTGTTCTATATCTTCGGTGGTTACGCTCGCAGTGTGCGGACGATGTCTTCGCGGGCGGCACGTGCCTGACGGATCAGGGGGAAGAGTGCGTAGTCGTGCTGCATCCCGATCTCCTCGATGTAGTCGACTGTCGTGCCGGCCTCGCGTGCTCGCTGAGTGAGCGCGCGGGAGTCGGTGACGAGAATGTCGTGGGTGCCGGTGTACACGCTCATGGGCGCGAGGCCGGTGAGGTCGCCGAAGAGGGGGCTGACGCGCCAGTCGGTGACCTCGAGGTCTCCCGCGTAGAGTCGGCCGGCTTCTTCCAGTCCTCCGCGCGCGAGGAGGATGTCGCGCTTCTCGATGATGGCTTGCGTGGGGTCGCTCATGGTGGCGTCCAGCCACGGGGCGACAAGGATCAGCCGCGACGGCTGGGGTGCGCCCCTCCGTTTGAGTTCCTGCGCTGCGGCGAGCGCGAGCCCGCCACCGGCGGAATCGCCGATCACCGCCACGTTGTCGGCGCCTCGGGCGGAGATTGCCGATTCGACGAGGTCGGCCGCATCGGCGACGGTGCGGGCGGCCGTCCGGTGCGGGGCGAGGGGGTAGATCGGTAGCAGAAGCCGGACCGATGCCGCCGTGGTGATGGTGCGCGCGAACAGCCAGTGGAAGGACGTTATTTCGCGGACATAGGCACCGCCGTGGAAGTCGACCACAGTCTTTCCGTATCGCCCGTTGTCCGGTTCGACGGTGAAGACGGGAAATCCGCCCGTGCGGTCGGCGGAGAGCCGCACCCCGCGCAGGAGCGGAGATGGTGGCGGGTTGAACGAGGCCGGCCGCAGCGTCGTCGCGTGGACGTCGCGCCGCGTGTCCTCGGCCGTGCGGAGTTTGTTGCGGCCCAGCAGTATCCGAACCCCGGTGTGAACGATTGCGGGGCGAATATCGGGAATGATCACGCCCCTCATTGTGACGTGTTCGCGGACTCGGCGCGGCCGCTCCGGCGAGTTGACACGGCAATTCGGTCCTCAGTTGGCCAGTCGTTGGAGGATCGCGTCCATTGCCGCGTCAGCGTTCTCACCGTCGAAGATGTTCTGCCCGTGGGCGGAGCCCGGCAGAAGGATCACTTTGTTGTCGGCGCCCGGTGAGCCGTCGGCGAGTTGCTGCGACACGCCGGCGACGGGCTCGTCCTCGCTGGCGATGAACAGCTTGGGCTCACTGCCGAGGCCGTCGACCACCCGATTCGGGGAGAGCAGCACCAGCTGGTCGGGAAGGTCGGGCTGCTGCGAGGCCAGTTGCAGGATGGCGTCGGCGCCCGCGCTTCCGCCCACCAGCGCGACGTCGGGGTGCCCATTGTCTATGAGGCTGGCGACGGTGGCCGCGATCGACTCCGGCGTGATGTCCTCGACGGCGATAACAGTGGCACCCTGGTTGGCGATCGCCGAGGCCTGGTCTTCCCAGCTGGCGGCGTCGAAGACGGCACCGTGGGCCAGCACCACTCCGTACTCGCCATCTCCCCACTGCAACGCGTCGCCGCCGCCGACCTCGATCTCGGTGCCGGACGTGTCACTGCCCGCCGACGGTGTGCTGTCATCGCCGGAGCAGCCCACCACGACGGCGAGCAGCAGAGACAGAAGGGCGAGTAAGGCCTTCATGTCTCCAACATACTGCCGAGGGCACGTTCGATGCGGCGAAAGGGTTCCGGTCTAGGTGACTTTCACACTGCCCGAGAAGAAGAACGGGGCCATGTTGCCGAAGCAGAACGCGGTCACATTCGATCCCTTCGCGAATCCGTCGAGCGTACCGAGACCCGCCGCGAAGGCACCCGTCTTGAACGTGAAGTTCGAGTCGAATGCGAAGCACGTCCAGCTTTCACCGGTCGGGACTCTGACCTCTACCTGGCCGGATCCGCCCGCGTTCAGTGTTGGTGCCGCTGTGGCCGGAGTGCCGCCCGCGAAAACCAGGGTGGGAGCGATGACGGCGGCCACGACTGCCGATCGCACAGCGAATTTGTTTTTCATGGTGCTCACCTCATTCGATAATCCCCGACTCCTGCAGCGGAATTGTCAGTTTTCTCCCGAGATCGTGCCACCGATCTGTCAAATATTCCTACGACACACTTGCGGAGGCGAATTACCCCTGTTCAGGGTGTGGATTCTCGGCTACCGGTGGGAGCCGAGAATCCCTGTCCTGGATCACTCGATCGTCAGCCGAGTGCGAGTAATTCTCTTCTCTGTTGTTTCTGTGAACCACGGGATCGTCGATCTCCGCTTACTTTGCCTATCGCACACGGGTCTGCGGAACGTTTCGATTAAAGACGCTTTTTCTCACATTCTGATATTAAACAACTGTCCACCATGATTTCGTCACGTCGGTAGGAATCGAATTCCTACGTGTCGTATATGTCGATCATGCGGGGCCCGCGCCGGCGCATCGATGAACCATCCCCATCGACAACGGGCAGCTGGCCCGGTTCAGTTGAGAGTGAGCTGTTGTCGGTGGAAGTCGAAGTGCTTCCCGGGGTATCGAAAGACCTGCTCGACGGTCATGGTCTCGGTGAAGAACGGGTCCCAGCGCACCGGAAAGGACATGCTGCGCTGTAGGTCTGCATCGGTCTGCCGGGCGAGGGAGCGTTGCAGCGAAGCGATGACGCGGTCGAAGTGGCGGCCCATCCGGTGGCGGTTGTAGACGACCGCTGCCAGGGCGGAGCCCCGATAGTTGACCTCGTCGAAGGCTGGGGTGGCCGCGTCGAGCACGTGCGCGAACCGTCGGCTCGCCCCCTCCGACAACTGGGAGAACATCCGGATCAGCAGGAGCAGCCGGCGAACGACCATGTAGCCGAAGACCATGTGGAACAGCAATTGCTCGTTGGTCCACCGGGTTCCGGACGAACGCCTCGCGAGATCTGCGGCGCTCGCGCCGTCGAGTAATTCGTGCAGCACGCTCCGGGCGCGTTCGAGCTCCGCGGCGATCGCGGCACGATCGACAGGTTGCTGCTCGGACATCTTGTGCCCCAGTCGATTCGGAGGATTATCCGACGACGGGGGAGCGGCGCTCGAGAAACACGGTGTCGCGCCATATGTCGTCGAGTCGGGCGATGCGTTCGCGCACACCGAGGGTGCGGAATCCGGCGGAGTGGTGCAGGGCGATGCTGGCCCGATTCTCGGGGAAGATCGAGGTCTGCAAGGTCCACAGTCCGGCCTCGTCGGCGGCGATGACCTGGGAGCGCAGCAACGCCTTGCCGACGCCGCGCCCGCGCATCCCGTCGGCGACGTAGATCGAGTTCTCGGCCACCCCGGCGTAGCAGGCTCGCCCGGACACCGGGGACAGGGCGGCCCAGCCGACCACGACGTCGTCGATCTCGGCGACCCACCGATGCCCGGGCAGCCACAGTCCATCGAGCGTCGCCTGGGTGGGGACCTCGGTGGTGAAGGTGGCGTTGCGGGTGGCGATGCCCTCGCCGTAGATCCGGCGCACGTCATCCCAGTCCTGATCGGTCATGGTTCGCACGGTGACGTCGCCGGGCAGGTCGTCCGGGCAGCAGGGGCGCGGGGTCAGCACACCCATCACTGCGTCGGCGGCGTGCGGCAGCCCGGTGCAGCAGGCCGGATTGACCATGACCACGGTGCTGGTTCCGCTCTTGCGGACCGAGACGAATCCGACGTCGGCAAGCTTGCGCACGTGGTGCGAGACGGTGGGCTGGCCGATGCCCAGAGCCTCGGCCAGCTCGCCCACGTTGATCCCGGCCGGGCGGGAGGCGACCTGGTGCAGCAGTCGCACCCGGGTGGGATCGGCCAGGCAGGCGAACCACCCGGCATAGGTGGCCGCGTCCTCCGGCGCCAACGCATCCACCTCGTTGGCGGTGCGAGCGACCGGAATGTCCAGTGCAGTCATGCACCCACTATATCGATATCCATCGATGGTTGCCTTCATCGACGCGTATCGATACTCTCCGCCAGAGGAAGATCGATGAGTGTCGATGAAAGGACTTCCGAGATGAACTCTGTGCCCGTTGTCGTCGTGGGGGCCGGACCGATCGGCCTCGCTGCCGCGGCCCAGTTGCGTGAGCGCGGCCTGACCCCGCTGGTCCTCGACCGCGGTCCGATAGCCGGTGCGGCGATCGCGCAGTGGAATCACGTGCGGTTGTTCTCCCGTTGGGGTGAGCTGATCGATCCGTCGGCCCGCCGCCTGCTCGACGCCACCGGCTGGGTGGCGCCGGACGACCAGGCGTACCCGACCGGCCCAGCGTCTACCCGCACGGGGTAGCCGAACTGTCGCATCCGGAGCCGAATGTGTTCCTGGTCGGGATGAAGAGCTACGGGCGGGCGCCGACGTTCCTGGCAATGACCGGGTACGAGCAGGTCCGCAGCATTACCGCCGCCCTGGCCGGCGACCACGCCGCCGCCGCCCGCGTCGAACTCACGTTGCCGGAGACTGGGGTATGCGGCGGCGCCGGGGTCTTCGACGAACCTGAACCCGCCGCCGATGGCGCCACCATCTCCTGACCTGCCTGATTCTGCTGCGGGTGCGTCCAACTCGAGGTTGGTTCGTCTGAGGAAGCGGACTCCCACTCACCCGCGGGTGGGAGCACATCTTCCGAGAGGAACCTCCGATGACCATCCATCCGATTGCCCGCCCCGCCGCTTACCGGTTCGGGGGTGTGCGATGAGCGCGCCGACCGTCGTGGTCGAGGATCTGCACGTCGCCTACGGCACGACGTGGGCCCTCGACGGTGTCGACTTGGAGGCTGCCGCCGGGACCACGCTCGGTGTGCTCGGCCACAACGGTGCCGGCAAGACCACCCTGATCCGCACCCTCGCCACCTTGGTGCGGCCCGCCATCGGCCGCGTGCAGATCGAGAACCTGGACGTCGTCGTCCACGCCACCGAGGTCCGCCGCCGGATCGGCGTGACCGGCCAATACGCCGGTCTCGACGAATTCCTCACCGCCCGAGAGAATCTGGAGCTGATCGGCCGACTGACCGGGCTGCGCCGCACCGCCCGCGCGCGGGCCGACGCGCTGATCGACCGGCTCGGGCTGCAGGAATACGCGTCCCGGCGGGTCGGGGAACTCTCCGGGGGCTCGCGCCGCCGGGTCGATCTGGCCGCCAGCCTCGTCGGCTCCCCGTCGGTACTGTTCCTCGACGAGCCGACCACCGGTCTCGATCCCCTCGCCCGCGCCGGATTGTGGAACGTCGTCGACGAGCTCACCGACGCGGGCACCACGGTCGTGCTCACCACCCAGTACCTCGAGGAGGCCGACCGGCTCGCCGACCACATCGTGGTCCTGCGCCGGGGCCGGGTCGCCGCCCGCGGCACCCCCGCCGAGCTCAAACGGATCGTCGGCGGCAAGGTCCTCAGCGCCACCATCCCAGCCGGTCAGCTCGCCGCGCTGCCATTCATCCCGGACACCGATCCGCGGGTCGACGGCGACCGCCTGCGGGTGTCCGTCACCGTCGACGACGCCCCCGCCGCGACCGCGCTGGTCGCCGACCTGCACCGCGGCGGAATCGAGGTCACCGACCTGGACGTGACCTCACCGAGCCTCGACGACGTCTTCACCCACCTCGCCCACACCCCCGGAGCCCACCGATGACCACCATCCGCACCACCACCACAGCCACCCCTTCGGTAGGGCGTCCCTCGGTCGGGGACCAGCTCGCCGCACTCACCGTCCGGAACCTGCGCACCAGCGCCCGCGTTCCGCAGCTGTTGATGTTCTCGCTGACCATGCCGATGGCGATGCTGGTGCTGTTCAGTCAGGTGTTCCGCAGCGTCGCCGCAGGACCGGGATTTCCTGCCGGGGTCAGCTACATCGTCTTCCTCACCCCGGCGATGCTCGCCGTCTCCACGGTGATGGCCGGCACCAACGCCGGAGTCTCCGCCGCGATCGATCACACCAACGGCCTGCACGACCGCTTCGCGGCCCTGCCGATGCGGACGGCGCTGCCGGGGGTGGCTCGCACCATCAACGAGGCCGTGTTTACGCTCGCCCGGGCTGCGTTGCTCGGGATCGCCGCCATCGCTTTGGGTTTCGAGTTCCACGGCACCGCAGGGGATGCCGTCGCCGCGGTTGTCGTGCTGGTGGTGTTGGCCGGGGCGATGAGCGCCCTCTTCGGGCTGATCGGGGACCGGCTCCGGCGGCCGGACGTGGTCCAGTTCGCCGGGATGATGGTGATGATGCCGCTGATGTTCGTCTCGAGTGCGTTCGCGCCGATCGAGACCATGCCCGGCTGGATGCAGGCCATGGCGACAGTGAATCCGGTTGCGCACGCCACCGACGCCCTGCGCGGCCACGTGCTCGGCACCGCCACCGCCGGGGACACTCTTACCGCCCTGGTCGCGGCGATCGGTTTGTGGGCGGTGGTGACCGCCGTTCCCGTCGTCACCCGCATGATTCGGTCAGTGCGAACCCGCTGACAACGAACCCGCCCCGTCCCCATCCCACGGGGACGGGCCGGGTTTTGCGTGTTCGATGTCCGTCCGGAGCCGGGCACTCTCCAAGCCCCTACCCGATGGAGGGGTAGAGGCTAGGAGAGCGCTGTGGTCAGCAGATGCGCCCGGTGCGGGCGTCGATGACGCTCATGCGGCGGCGTCGAGCAGATGCAGCTCCTCCGCCACGATCAGATCGACCTCTTCACTGGTCAGGCCCGACAACAGATGTGTAGTCAGCATTGCTCTCACCTCCTCACCGTGCTTCTACTGGTACGTCGAACCGGAGCATCCGGAATCGACATCGACACCCATACAGACGAGGAACTTCGGATTCGGACGCAGGTGCGTCCGACCGCGGTCACCGTCGTCCGTACCTGAGAGAGGACGCCCTCAGGGGGTCGCGACCGCGCCGTAAGGCGGGGATCCTGAAAGACGGAGAGGAACCACAGATCATGAACGAGGACTCGGCCACCACCGCGACGACACCCCAGCCGGCACCAGCTGATCTCGACCAGCTCTGGCGCCGCTTCTCGAGCGACTTGCGGGCCTTCATCGCCCGCCGGGTCTCCCGTCCCGAGGACGCCGACGACATTCTGTCGATCGTGTTCCTGCGGATGGCCAAGAGCCTCGACAACCTGCGGGAGCAGGACCGAATCCTCGGGTGGATGTATGCCATCACCCGCAACGCGATCACCGACTACTACCGGTCGGCACCCCACCGCCGCGAGCTGGCTGTCGACAGTGTCCCCGACAACCGGCCCGACGGAGAACCTGACGCCGACGAGACGGCGGAGAAGGAACTCGCCTCCTGCCTGGTGCCGATGCTCTCCGGGCTGCCCGCCGAGCAGGCCGCGGCGGTGAGGATGGTCGACCTCGACGCCCGAACCAACGCCGCCGCCGCCAACGAGGTGGGAATCTCGGTGTCCGGGATGAAATCCCGGGTCCAACGCGGCCGCGCCGCCCTCCAGGCCCAATTGCACGCCTGCTGTCAGATCAGCCAGGATCGCACCGGCCATGTCCACGACTACCAGCCCCGCAGCGGATCCTGCGCCTGCGGAGCCACGCCATCGGACGACGAGTAGACCGGCGAATCATCTCTGGTGACGGCGACGGGGCGACCGCGCGAGGTCACGCTGACAAGACTGCGGTGCGGTGCGAGCCATCTTCGCTCGCACCGCACCGTTGTCACGTGAGGGCTACTGGCAGCCGCATCCGTCGCCGGCCGTCGCCGTCGGACCGCAGCACGTCGACTTCTCGCTGAGGTCGCAGCAGGTGGCTTGTCGTTCGGTGCTGCAACACGTGGGTGCCGCAGTCCGTGGGTTTGCGTCCGTCCGATCCGTCGTCGGGTTTTCGAACTTGTCGGCGTTGGTCATGGTGACTCCTTGATCCGTGGGGATGGGTACCAGATCAGACGGAGGAGACCGAAAATGGACGCACTGGCCCGTCGCGAAGGATGAGGTGCGCCCGTGCCTGGCCGCGCCCCCACGGAGATACGTGGCGTGTCGAAACTTGTGTGCGAAACCGTCGGCGACCAGCACGGATGAATCCTGCGGAGGACAATGGGACGATGCGATCCGAGCCGAACCTTGACGACGCCGGAACGGCGGGCGCGGGTGAGGAGCCCTGGTATGAGCTGGTGGCCGCTCTGCTGGGCCAGTTCGCTGGATCGCAGACCGGGCACCGGGTGTCCTTGGCCCAACGGTGGGGTATTGGGTGGCGTGGGCGATACCGCCGCCGCTCACGGTGTTGCTGGGCTTCACCGGTCTCTGCCTGATGTTCGCACCGCTGTGGATCTCGATCGATGTCGGCGGGTTCTCCCCGAGCTAGATCGCGCTCGTCGGCACGCCGCATGCAATAACTTCAAGCTGAGAGTCGCAGGGGCCTTGCACATACAACCAATCGGTTGTATGTTTGGGGTGTGTCAGAAACAGATGAGGACCGGGCCGATGCCCTGTTCCACGCGCTGTCCGACCGAACGAGGCGCGACATCATGCGTCGCGTGCTGGCCGGCGAGCATTCCGTCTCGGCACTGGCAGCGAAGTACGACATGAGTTTCGCTGCGGTACAGAAGCACGTCGCCGTTCTCCAGAAGTCAGGCCTACTCGTCAAACGACGCAGCGGCCGTGAACAACTCGCCACGGGCGATGTGGACGCAGTTCGCGCGGTGTCGTCCATGCTCGCGGAGCTGGAACACGTCTGGCGTGGGCGAATCGCGCGCATCGACGAACTGATCGCGACAGAACCCCAACGGAAGGAATGAACGATGCCTGTCACCAATGTCAGCCACGACATCGACGCACTGACCCTGACCATCACCGCCGAGTTCGCCGCGCCCCGCGCGCGGATCTGGCAGATCTATGCCGATCCTCGCCAGCTCGAGAAGATCTGGGGTCCGCCGACGTACCCGGCGACGGTGGTCGACCACGAGTTCACTCCCGGCGGTCGGGTCACCTACTACATGACCGGACCCGAGGGTGACAAGCATGCGGGCTACTGGAACATCGTCTCCGTCGATGAGCCGACCGGCTTCACCTTCACCGACGGATTCGCCGATGCGGATTTCACCCCGATCGAATCGATGCCGGTGTCCACCAACGAGTTCTCCTTCGAGGAGAAGGACGGCAGCACCATCGCGACCTACGTCAGTACCTACGCAACCGCCGAAGGTCTCCAGCAGGTGCTCGACATGGGTGTGGTCGAGGGTGCCTCGCAGGCGATCGGCCAGATCGACGACCTCATCAAGGGCTGAGCCTGACGGTTCACCGCACAGACCGATCTCGCCGCCTCGCCCGCCACGTGCGAGGCGGCGAGCCGGCACGAAGGACGCGACACTCTTGTTGCGACCACAGTCGCCCACTCCGACGGCGATGAGTTTCGCAGTGGTTCCCAGTCTGTACCTACACCGATCACAACCACACTCGAGGAGAACGACATGACCGCGACCTACACCTTCGACGTCTTTTCCAGCCTCGACGGCTTCGGCGGAATCAGCGGCGGCGACTGGGGCGGCTACTGGGGCAAGCAAGGCCCCGAGTTGCTCGACCACCGCCTTGCCTTGTACGGCGCGGAGCAGCGGATGATTTTCGGGGCCAACACGTATCGGGCATTCGCGCAGATGCTGGCCTCGAGCACCGAGGAGTCCGAAGTGCGTGACCCATGGGTCACCCGGATGAGGAGCCTGCCGGCGACGGTGGTGTCGACGACACTGGAAGGGCCTCTCGACTGGCCGGACGCGACCGTCGTGAGCGGTGACGCTGTCGACGTCGTCGCCCGGCTCAAGGAGGAGTCCGAGGTGCCGTTGCGCTCGCACGGCAGCCTGTCGATGAATCGGGCGCTGATGGCCGCAGGCCTCGTCGACCGCCTGCAGGTGACGCTCTTCCCTGTGATCACCGGTCTGACCGGTGATGACCCGATCTTCCAGGGTGGGGCCGACTTCGACCTGGAACTGCTCGAGAACCGGACGCTGGACGGTCACATCCAAGAGCTCATCTACCGACCCACACTCCATTGACCTGTAGGAATACCAGGCGCGGCCCATCGGCGATCGGCCCTCGCGTGCAGGAAATAGGTTGGACGGGATTCGGTTCAGGTTGATAGCGTGCGCGAGACCGTGACATCACGCGAGGAGGTGAGACCCATGAACGCAGTAACCATGTGGGTGCTCCCACTCGTGTTCACGGTTCGGCGATTGATATAGGTGTCGCCGGGAGCGCCTCGACAACAAGGCAATCCCGAAAGGCAACACCATGCATTTTACCTCTGAGACATCGTCGAACGGTGTCATCGAACGTACATTCACTCTGGATGAGATCACCGGCGTGCTCTGGTCGCCCACATCCGGAACCGTCGGCGCACCGCTGCTGCTGTCGGGGCACTCCGGCGGCATGCACAAGAAGGCGCCGGGGCTGGTCGCCGGTGCACTCCACTGCGTGACCACCTATGGGTACACCGTCGCCGCCATCGACGCGCCCGGACATGGCGACCGGCCGCGAAACCTTCAGGATCAACGGTGGGCCGAGGCGATCCATCGGGCCCGGGCGGCGGGCGAGCCGATCGCCCCGATCGTGATCGACTACAACATGTCGCTGGCGGAGCGTGCGGTGCCGGAATGGCAAGCGACTCTGGACGCCCTGCAGGCGCTGCCCGAGATCGGCGTCGAAGCGCCGATCGGCTACGGCGGCATGACGTTGGGTGTCGTGACCGGGCTGATGTTGACGGCGGTCGAATCCCGGATCGCTGCCGTGAGCTTCGGTGGGGTTTTCGTGTGCGACGCTCTGATCGAGGTGGCAAGAAAGATCACCGTCCCGGTCGAGTACCGGATTCCCTGGGACGACGAGGAATTCGACCGCACCTCCGGGGTCGCGTTGTTCGACGCCTTCGCCGCGAAGGAGAAGACATTGCACGCCTACTCGGGCAGGCACTACCCGGTACCCGAATACGAACGCGACAGCTCGGCCCGGTTCTTCGCCCGCCACCTCGGCCGGGCCGCCGACACGGTTTCGGACTGACGTGAACGGGATCGGCGTCCGGATCCGCGCCGGACGCCGATACCGCCAGTGCCGCGCTCCCGCCGGCCTGGGTCAGGGCAGGTATTCGGCGCCGGTGTCGTCGGGAGCGGTGTCCTCGCAGAGGTGCGGGCCGGCATCGAACCTCATCGCGTTTCTGGCGTCGTCGTAGGTGGGCCAGCCTGGATCTCCGTGGGTTGCGAAGTCGAGCCAGGCTTGGTGCATCGCCTGGGTGAGGGCGCCGGGTGCGGCGTCGCCGATCAGGCCGCGGCATGCCTGTGTGGTGTCGAAGACGAAGGGGACGTCGAGGCCGTGTGCGGCGCCGTGCAGTGGTGATCGCCATGCGAATTCGTAGACGTAGGTGGGGCCTGGGTGGCGGCGCGCGGTGCGGCGGCTCGGTGATCGGAACATCAGGTCCGTGTAGGCGGCTGTGAGTGCACGCGCGGGGGTGACGGCCGGGTCGTGGAGACCGTGTCGTTCGAGGAGCGCTTCGGCATCGGGGTAGGTGGCGGCCAGCTCGGCTACGGCGTCATGCGCGTCGAAGGCGGCGAACTGGTCGGCACCGAAACCGAGGTTGGCCTCCTCGAGTGTTGTGCCGATCAGCAGGTCGACGCCGCGCGAATGGGTGCTCGGGACTCCGACCGGGTCGGGGAGGACGTCGTCACCCGTGGTGGGGAGGAACATGGCACGACGGTGGCCTGGGTCGACACCGTTGCCGTCGCGCAGGTCTGGGTGGGGTTCGTTTCTGAGCAGAGCTGCCTGCGCGCGCACCAGGTCGGGGGCAGGGAATTCGCGGAATGCGTCTGTGGTCGGGGAGGTTCCGAGCCGGGCGGCGAGTGCCTTCGTGAGTTCTTCGGTGACCTCGAGCGGGCGGGCCATCTCGTCGTGTCCGCTCTGGACGATCGCGCGTCGGAACAGTCCGACGGCCAGTGGGGAGCGCAGCAGGAACGCGACCGAGGAGCCGCCGGCCGATTCGCCGAAGACGGTGACGTTGTCCGGGTTTCCACCGAACCCGGCGATGTTGTCGCGAACCCAGCGCAGGGCCGCGATCTGATCGCGCAATCCGATGTTCGTGTTCGCGACCGCACCGGACGGTGCGAGGAAGCCCTCCGCCCCGAGTCGGTAGTTGACGGTGACCAGGACGACGCCGTCGCGCGCGAACGAGGTGCCGTCGAAGGCGGGGGCGGCGCCCGAGCCGATCATGAACCCGCCGCCGTGGACGTAGACCATCACCGGAAGCCCACCCGTGCCGGGGTCGGGTGTCCAGACGTTGAGATTGAGGTAGTCGCCGTCTCCGGCGACCCATCCAGGCCCGATCAGCGGCGCCAGATTCCCGTGAGCGGGGTGCAATGCCGGCTGGGGTGCGGTAGCGCCGTAACCGGTGGCGTTCCTGGTCCCTGCCCATCGTTCGGTAGGACCAGGGGGTGCGAATCGGCGTTCGCCCGCTGGAGCTGCTGCGTAGGGGATTCCCAGGAATCGGGCGACCCCGTCGGTGTGGTCACCGGAGAGTCGCCCTGCCTCTGTGTTCACGGTGCGGACGGTCATCGGCGACGTCCCCTTTCATCTGTGCGCCTCACCTCGGATGGTCGGGCCGAGGGTGGCCGTGTGAATCAGCACCCCACCTCGTCCCAGCCTGCCATGGGCTCGGTGTCCGGCCTGAGATAGTCGCCGCCAGGTCGTTGTGGGTCGTGATAGACCTCACCGACGACGGTCCGGCTCCGTTCCAGGAAGACCAGTGGCCACGAGGGGCCGCGCGACGAAGTAGGAGTACCAACATGACGATTCAACGGATGGAGCAGCTCAGCTGACAGAGTCGATCGAGTCATCGCGGGCGCGCCGGTAGCGCCGTCCGGCTACACCCCCGGTGCTGCGCGCCATGGGGATGAAGAACAAGCTCTCACTCGCATCCTGGATCAACCCCGGATTCCGGGCCCTGCACCGCATGCGCAAGATCCGCGGCACCAAGCTCGATGTGATCGGCTACCACCACATCCGGAAGATGGAACGCGAGCTGATCACCGAATACCGCGAAACCATCGAGCAAATCCTTCACCTACTCAACCCGCACAGCCTGACCGCCGCGGTGGAGATCGCCGAACTGCCCGACCTCATCCGTGGGTACGAACAGATCAAGGTCGCCAACGTGGAGTCGTACCACCAGGAACTGGACAAGCTCGTCGAGGCGTACCCGCTGACCGCCCGAGCCGAGAAGCAGGCCGTGTAGGGCCCGGCCCGAGTCGCAGCCGACCTGATCAGCGGGATCCTTCGACGTACGATGCCAGGTTCGCCAGCGAGGAGGCGATCCCGGCCTCGTGTGCTGCTTGGTCTATGCCGGGTGGCACGTCCGTGGCGGTGACGGTCACCTCGGTCCCGTCACCGGCGGCAGCGAGGTGCCAGGTCATCGTCATGGTGCCCGCGTAGGACGGGTCGTCGGCTTCGAACACCGCCAGCTGCACCACCCGTTCCGGTGGCACCAGGTCGGCGAATCCGACATCGACGACATCCGTCGTATCCGAAGTCTTGCCGGGACTGTCGGCAGGGTCGAGGTAGGTGAGGACCATCCGAAATCCACCACCGGGCCGAGGATCCCACCGTTCGACCCGCCCGCGCATGCCGTCCGGCGGCAACCAGGCCTCGAGGGACTCCCGGTCGAGGAGGGCGCCGTAGACAGTCGCCGGTGATGCCGCGATCACCCGGCTGGCGCGGTCGGTTCTGTCCATCGCTCGATTCTAGGGCCGAGGAGCACCAGGAGATCTCTGTTCGCCGAGTGCCACTCGTTCGTTCTCACACGCCACTCGACTTGTGTGCGGCGGTTCACGACATCTGCATCCGATGAAATGCGGAGCACGCTACCGGTAGCCGCTGTAGAACCACGTCGGTAGTCGGACCACCGGGGGAGTGCCTGGCGGGCGGGCCGGCGGGGCAGGCCGAATCGTTCAGGCCGCACTCCCACCTGACGCGGCTGTAGTTCACATCCGTGTAGCCGCCGTCACACAGAGGTCGAGGGTTCCGCGCTCGGATCGGCGGGTCATCCGCGTGCCTCGACCAAGTTAAGTATCTTGAGCTAGGTCACTATATTTACACGAAGGGACAGGCCCACATGACCCGCACCATCGCAGTGGTCAACCATAAAGGTGGTTCCACCAAAACCACGAGCGCGGTCAACCTCGCCCAAGCCCTCGTCGAAGCCGGCTACACCGTCCGCGTCGTCGACCTCGACCCACAATGCAACGCCACCACCTGGCTCGGCGCCACGCCCGAAGCCGTCGACAACGATGTCCTGTCGGTACTCATGCTGGTGGCGAGCATCGAAGATGCCACCACCATCACCGCGTCCGGGATCCACCTCGTTCCCGCCACCAAGGAACTCGATTCCGTCGGGCCCTATTTCCTCAAGAAGCCCGGTGCACACGGCGTCCTGCGCAAAGCCCTCGCCGGCGCCCCCGACGTCGACTTCAACCTCCTCGACTGCCCCGGAGACTTCGACCACCTGACCATCAGCGCACTCGTCGCCTGCACCGAAGTGCTTGCCGCTGTCATGACGGGAGCCATGGAACTCGAAGCGCTCATGCGGATCGAGAACTACATCACCGAGCAGGTCGAGTTGCTCAATCCCACTGCACGGCTCAATCACATTCTGTGCGGCCGCGTCGAACTCGGCCAGGTCATCGACCAGCAGGTCCTCGCCGCGCTCCGCGAAACCTACCCCGATCAGACGATGCACACCATCATCCCGAAGTCCGTCCGCGTCAGCGAAAGTTACAGCGCCGAAGAACCCGTCGTCAGGTGGGCACCGTCCTCCTCCGCAGCGCGCGCCTACCGCGACGCCGCCCAAGAACTCGTCGAAAGGGACCCCCGATGAGCGTGACACGTAAGCCGGGACTCGCCAACAACCCCCTCGCACGCCGCCCCCAGCCCCGCACAGGCGCCCACCAGGACGGGACGTACTCGACAACCGGTCACAAGGACCTCCTGACGAGCGTGACACGTAAACCCGGACTCGCCAACAACCCCCTCGAACGCCGCAAGCCACGACTGCCGCACCTCGTCGAACAGGGCGTGGACGTCGCAGGACTTGCAAGCAACCCCTTCGAACGCCGCAAGCGACGACTGCCGAACCTCGTCGAACAGGGCGTGGACGTCGCACAAGAAGCAGCCACCACAGCCGAACCGGTGGCCCTCGGCGAGGAAAAGAAGACCACCAGACGGGTCCCCGCAGACAAGAAGCAGGAATCCGTCCTCATCAACCGCGCCAAGGTCGAAAACGGCAAGAATGCCGTCGCCGCCATCGGCCACATCGCCGGCGCCCCCAACAGCTGGTCCAGCCTCGTCGACGAAGCCCTCGCCCACTACCTCACCGTCCTCGAACGCGAATACAACAATGGCGAACCCTTCCCGCCGCGCAACGCCGAACGCGTCCGGAGGCCACGCATCAACTAGCCGGCTCGTCGGCGGATCGTGGCGGGCTGTCGGTAGGTGCGGTCGCTACGCATCGACGACACCTCTGACGTTCTGTGCGCGTGCGGGTCTCGCGGCTGCCTCGATCCGGACTTGATCGTCGTCGACGCCGGGTCTCCAGACGCGCTCGGCGGTGTTGTTGCAGAGGCATGGACGCGGCACGCACGGTTGCAGTCGCAGAGGACGCTGGTGCACGCGTTGTTTCCCGCCCCGAAGCTGGTGCGACGCCATCGCTGACGCCGGTGCAATGACGGTCCCGGCTAACGACGGAAACCGCCGTCGTACTGGCTATTGAGGTCCGTCCGGAGGCGGTTTACCGTGGAGGGTGCGGGCCGTATCCCGTCGGGTCGAGATCAGGCAGTCCGGGATACGACTCGCCGGGGGGTTTTCAGCCAGAATGCGTGGGCCTTCCCCACACCGTCGGAGGTTCGGGATCGGTGGTGGGCGCGCTCAGTGTCGCAACAACTTTCCAGCACGTCCGATGTCCGCGTCGACCCTCAATCGCGATACGTGGCCGGGGGTGGGCCCGCGATCGGCCCGAGTGGTGTGGCCAGCCACCGGTCGTACACGCGCATCCACGTTCCGTCGGCGCGTATGCGTTCGAGGGTGCCGTTGACGAACCGCACCAGGTCCTCCTTGTACTTGTTGACACCGATCGCCCAGTGCTCTTCTGTCTCCAGCCGTGGCCCCACGATCTGAAAATTCGGGTCCTGGGAGGCGAGCCCGGCGAGGAGCGAGTCGGAGGTGCTGGTCGCGTCGGCCTGCCGTTTCTGCATGGTGACGAGACAGTCGTCCCAGTTGGGGACCGCGATGATCGTGGCGTCCGGCGCGACTCGTTGGACGGTGCCGAGCGAGGTGGTGTCGAGAAAGGTGCAGACCCGTTTTCCGGCCAGGTCCGCCGGTCCGGCGATGTCGGAACCGCGAGGGACCAGAATACGCTGGAAGGCGCGGACGTACTCGGTGGAGAAACCGACGCGTTGGGCGCGTTCGCACGTGATCGAGAATCCATGTGCGACGACGTCGACGTCGTTGTTCTCGAGTGCGGAGAACCGGCCGGCGGTGGTGAGTAGCCGGAACTCGACTTTCGTCGGATCGCCGAAGATGTCGCGGGCGATCTCCTTCGCCACATCGATCTCGAACCCCTGCAGGGTGCCGGTGGTCGGATCTCGGAAGCTGAACAGATTGGTGTTCTGGTCGACGCCGACGATCAACCGGCCCCGCCCTGCGATCTCGGCAAGTGATCCACCGGGCGGCATCTGCCCGGGCGGGGGTTGCGGGCCGGGGCGCAGGCTCGCGAGCGCCCCACACGACTCGGGGAGCGGTGGCTCCGGCGGCGGACTGTCCGTGGGCGGGATGATCTGCGCACCGTCCGTCATCGGTCGTGCGGTGTACGTGGCCGCGACGGTCGGGGTGAGAGGGTCGGGTGCGGCGCAGCCGGCGAGCACGGCGACGGCGAGTACGCCGACGAGGTGCCGGGCACGCGGTCTCGCCCCCGGTCTCGGAAGCCTCACCTGTGTCATCAGTGGTACTCGTTCAGTCGCGGCCAGATCCCCCCGCCGACGGCGAATCCGCAGGACACGCCAATAATCATGCTACCGACTGCCAGTGCCGACATCGACCGGTAGACGTCCGTCACCGCGTTGGCCTCGTCGTCGCGGAGTCGGTCGATCGCGTTCCGGAGGGACTCGTCCAGGGCGGCGAACTGCGTCGACGACGTGCCCGAGCCGGATCCGGCGGCGATCGCCGCGGCGGTCGGGTAGTCACCGCGCTCGAGGGCGATCTCGATGTCCCGGTGCGCGGCCAGCCAGCCGTCGCGGGCCGTCACGGCGTCGCGAAGGTGTTGCTCGGCGGCGCGACCATGCGAGCTCTCCAGCTGCCGGGTGAGTTCGTCGGACAAGGCCTGGGAGTGCCGCGCGTAGTCGACTTCCGACTGGGTGTCGGAACCGCGTTGCAGGATTGCGAGGGTTTCGTCGGCGCGGGCCTGCTGCGCCAGGATGCGAGCGCGGGCAACCGCGTTGATCGGTTGTGTTCCTTCGGTTCTCGCGTGTTCGCTCGCCGACGTCGACACCAGGCTTCCGCCGATCAGCCACAGCAGAAGCCCGGCCATGAGCAGGGTGGCGACAGCGAGGCCGGGGTTGAACCGGCGCTTGCTCTTCCGGACGAGGTACAGCTGGGCGAGGACGAGGGCGACGAGGGCGGCCGCGGTCACCGTGAAGGCGGTCGCGGGCAGCTGGGCGGTGTGCGTCTGGATCTCGGCGACCGCCTCGGCCTGATGGACGTAGAGTCGCTCCGCCAACGGGAGGATGGTGGCCTGCATGAGCGCGGACGCATCGGCCAGATACGCCACCCCGACCGGGTTACCGGCCCGGTCGTTCGCCTGAGCCGTGGCGACGAGGTTGAAGTACTCGGCGAGGTCGCGCACCACGTCCGACAGCAGTGCCAGCGATTCGGCGTCCTGCGACGACACCCCATTGGTCGCCGTGACCAGCGCGTTCGACGCGTCCCCGATCGCCTGGGTGAACTGCTCCGCGCCAGCAGTCGACTCGACACTACCGCCACCGGAGACGAACGACGTGGTCGCGGCGGCGTCGGCGATCGACAGCGAGCTGTAGAGCGCCTGGGCCGCGTTTGCGAGGGGCTCGGTGTGGGTGCGCAGTGTCTCGACTCGCTGTTGGCGCGCGCCGACCGCCGCCGAGGTGATGGCGCCCGCGGCGATGACCGCGGCGATGAGTGCGATCCCCAGCACGGTCAGCCGCCCGGGCGTCGAAGTGAAGAATTCGACCCACGGGCGGCGGCGGACCACGGGCTCGACGAGCAGGTCCTCGTCGAGCGTGTGGGCTTCGGTGACGGCGTGCTCGCCGCGGTGGAACATCCGGTCCTCCTGCACCGCCACCGCGGTTCCGGTAAGAGCACCGATCCGGGCCGCGGGACTGAGTTCAGTGTGCACCGACGGTGCCGAGCGGCGCACCGACTCGGGAAACAGGCACCGCAGGAACCAGATTTCCGGTGATCGGGCGGCTGAGCCCGGGTGGAACCGGGTACTCGCACGTTATGAAGAGGTGGGCGTGCCGCGCCGCGCTGTCACTGTTGGTGGCCGGGCTCGTCGCGTCCGCGTCCGGAGTGACGGCCCATTCGGCTCCGGCGCCCGACAGGATCGACGAGGTGCCGGGGCGGACGGCGCTGTCGTTCATGCACACCCCGAGCGGAACCCGCGTCGGGACGGCGAATCAGGGGGAAGCCCGGCCGGGTTTGTCGATCGTGAAGCTGTATGTAGCCGACTACATGCTCCGGCACGGCGACGGCTCTCCCGAGGACCTCGCGCTCGGACAGCAAATGATCCGCGACAGCGACGACACCGCCGCCTCGCAGGCGTACGCCAAGTACCCGCAGTCGATCGATGCGATCGCCGCCGAGTACGGGCTGACCAGTACCCGTGACTCCGGATTCTGGGGCGATGCGGTTACCAGCACCGCGGACACCGTGACGTTCCTCGAGGCGAAGAAGACCACCGATCCGGACAGCCGCATTCTGGAGTGGATGGCCAACGCGGCCCCCGTCGCCGCCGACGGAACCCATCAGAACTGGGGTACCGGGCGGCTGCCGTCGGTGACCGGAACCAAGTGGGGGTGGTCGGACCTGGGGCCCAGTGTTGTCGCTTCCGCGTCGTTCGGGCCCGATTTCTCGGTAGCGGCCAACACGTACGGCACTGCCGACCAGCACACCGGTGACGTTCTCGGTGCCTTCGCGGAGGATCCGGCGTCACCACCACCGCCGGTGGCGCAGGATCCCATCCAGGAGTTGATCGATCGGTTCATGCCCCTGTTGATCACACCACGATGATCGACATCCCGACGTGCCGGAGGGAACAGCCCTGACCCGGTTGGTGGGGTGACGGCCTGGGTAATCGGGTCCCATGTTGCCCCCAACGGACGAAACACCGAACGCCGGACCGCACCTGCCGGCAGGACAGACGCCGGGCGGCGGGGTGCCTCCTTCCGACCCGCACGCCCATGACGCGGGTTCCGGGATACCGCCGGATGTGGCGAGAGGTAAGGGGATCAAGCACACCCGTACCGGGGCGACGTGGACTGGTCTGGTCATCGGCATTCTCGTTCTGGTCCTGCTTCTCGTGTTCATCCTGCAGAACCTCGACAGCGTCGTCCTGGAACTGTTCGTCTGGGAGTTCACGGTCCCGCTCGGGGTCACTCTGCTGTTCGCGGCCATCGCGGGCGCGGTGGTCATGGCGCTCGTCGGCGGTGTCCGGATCCTTCAGATCCGGCGGGCAGCGAACCGGCAACGGAAACTGACCACCTGACCGTTGCTCATTTTCCGTGTTCGCATCGATCGATGCGTCGACCGGTCAGGCCCTCGGCCGAGAGATTCGAGTAGTCGACTACTCGGTTCAACTGGCGAGGGTCCTCATAGGGTCGGTCCTGTATCGCATTCGTGATTCGACGAAAGGACACCGAAATGGCTTGGTCGACAACTCCTCAGGGGCTTTTTCTCGCCGCTGGGCAGGCGAATCAATTCTCCTTCTCGTTTGGAGACATCTGGAAGGGCCCGCAGTTGGCGACTGCGAGACTCGACGCCAGCCAGGGTGGTGGTGGCACGAAGATCCTGATGACGCAGTGGCAGGGCACCGCCAACGCACCGGTATTCGGCGGCCCCAGCAAGCAGTACTACGTGCTCGGCATTCACAACAGCTCCACTTCGGGCGTGTGGTTCCATCTGGAAGGAGGCGTCCCCGCATGACGACACAGGAATCGCCAAGGGTTTCCCAGATGCAGGTCCTGACGGACGAACAGGGCAGCATTCTCGCCGCTGTCCTGCGAACTGCGGACGTGGCGTCGGGCCCGGCATCGGGTGAGGACGTTCCGCCTCAGGTTTCGCTTGTTCCTTCGGAAGGCCAAGCGTTGCATGAACTCTCTGTGCCCGGTGGACCGTCGGGGGACGAGATGTTCGAGTCGCTGGATCAGTGGATGGTTCGGGTCGACGCCGGCGTACCGGCGTTGGTGCGACGCGCGGGCGCGTAGTCGCTGGTGGAGGTGCGCCGGGTCGGCACCTGCTGCGGAAGGGGAACGCTGGTCCGCGCGATCAGCGGTCCCTCCGCGCGATGGCGGTGCGAGGCCCGGAAAAGCCATCAAAATCACCTCGAGAGCCACTTTGTCAGAACAAATGATTGACTTCGCTCGTGGCGCGCAGCACTGTCGTAGAGACACACGCCGCACCGATCATTCCGGAGTCGATCTTGACCAACGTCAACCCCACCGAAATCGCAGTAGCCGTCGCCGGATTCGGCTGGATGGGCCGAGTGCACACGAACGCGTATCTGCGTCAGCGCCAGCACTTTCCGGAAGCGCCGTCCATCCGTCTGGGGGCCGTCGCCGATGAGGTACCCGGCCGCGCCGAGGAAGCTGCCGCCCAGTTCGGGTTCGGCGCAGCGCTGACCGACTGGCGCGACATCGCCGCCGACGAGAACATCGACGCGGTCAGCATCACCGCACCCAACTTCCTGCACCGCGAGATCGGCGTCGCGATGGCGGAGGCGGGCAAGCACATCTGGATCGAGAAGCCGGTCGGGCTGTCGTCCGAGGACGCGAAGGCAGTCGCCGCCGCCGTGGAGAAGGCAGGCGTTCAGTCGACCGTCGGATTCAACTACCGAAACGCACCGGCCGTTGCGATGGCGCACGACCTCATCGCGGCGGGCGAGCTGGGCACCATCACGCACTCACGCTTCCGCTTCCTCAGCGACTACGCCGCGCATCCGGACGGCGCGCTGAGCTGGCGCTACGAGAACGCGCGCGGTGGGTCGGGCGTTCTGGGCGACCTTGCCTCGCACGGTGTCGACCTGGTCCGGTACCTGCTCGGCGACATCGACGCAGTCGTGGCCGACACCGCGATCTTCATCCCCCAGCGCGCCATCCCGACGGGTGCCACCAGCGGGCATGCGCGCGCGACGGGCGGCGAATTGGGGCCGGTGGAGAACGACGACTTCGTCAGCGCGCTGGTTCGCCTGTCGTCCGGCGGACGGGTCACGCTGGACGCGAGTCGCGTGGCCGTCGGCGAGCAGAACAACTACGGGTTCGAAATCCACGGCACCAGGGGTGCGGTGTACTGGGACTTCCGCCGGATGAACGAACTCGGAACGAGCCTCGGGAGCACATACCAGGACCAGTCGATCACCACGGTGTGGGTGGGCCCCGACGCCGGAGCGTATGCCCGTTTCCAGCCGGGTTCCGCGTCCTCGATGAGCTACGACGACCTCAAGGTCATCGAGGGAAACAACTTCATCGCCTCGATCGTCGACGGAAAGCCCCGTGGCGCAACGATCGCCGACGCCGTGGCCGCGGCCGAAACTCTCGACGCCATTACGGCATCGGTCGCATCTCGTGCGTGGGTCGACGTGCGCTGATCCGATCCGCAGAGCCAGGCCCCGGAGTTACGCTTTATCGGTTAGCGGGTCAATTCCGGTAGGCGCCTTTCTCCGCGGAGGTTGGTATGAATACCACACCGTTCGGCTCGGGCTTCGCGATTCTCGCGTTGGCGATTTCGGCGGTCGCCTGTTCCTCGGGCAGATCCTCTGACTCCGAAGACAATTGCGTGCGCGCGACAGACAATGAACTGGATGCGCTCTTCACGAGTTGGAATGACGCACTGGAAAGCGGTGACGCGAGGAGGGTCGCCGCGTTGTACCGGCCGGATGCGGTGCTGCTGCCGGCCCTGTCGGTGCCTATGGCGGACACTCCGGAGGAGATAACGGAGTATTTCGGCAACCTGATCAAGGCCGATCCCATTGCCCGTATGGAAGAAAGTGTCAAGTATTCGGAATGCAACCTCGCCTACAACGTGGGCCGTTGGGTCATCAACGCCAACGGTCTAGATGTGGCGGCCAGGGTGACGTGGGTCTATCGGTACGAAGACGGAAGGTGGCTGATCGCCAACCACCATTCGTCGGTGAACCCCTAGCCGTGACCGCCGGTTGACCGTGAGGTCGTCCGGCGGTCACGGGGAACCACCCGTCTAGGACGCCTTGGCTTTCCGGCCTGCGACGTAGACCTCGGAGATGGACGTGTCGCGTATCCCCATCAGCAACGCGAACAGGGTTTGATTGCGGGCCAGATCGGGATCGGCGGCGCGAACGGCGTTGCGCAGCAGCCCGTCGAGCGCAGGCGTGCCGGACGGGTCGACGACGACGAAGTCGGCTTCCTTCCCGACGTCGAAATTGCCGAACCGGTCCTCCATGTCCAGTGCCCGGGCACCGCCGAGGGTGCCGACGAACAGCATCTCGGCCGGATGCATCGACACCCCGTCGTCACCGGCCTCGGTGATGTGCACCTTGAACGCGTCGCCGAGCACCCGGGGAATCAGCCATTCGTCGCCGCCGCCGAAATCGGTTCCCACCGAGATGTTGACGCCCGACGCGACGGTGCGCTTCCACGGCATCGTTCCGGATCCCAGGAACAGCTGCGAGATCGGGCAGTGCGAGACGGACGTGCCGGTCTCGGCCATCCGTTCGAGCTCGACATCCTGACAGTGCACGCAGTGCGCGAGGATGGTGCGTCGGCCCAGCAGGCTCTTCCCGCCCACTTCCGAACCGGGCAGGAACTTCCCGTCGTAGGTGTCCAGGTATGAATTCACCTGATAGGTCTCTTTGGTCGAGTCGACCTCGCCGGTGCCGGGACGATTGTTCTCGTTGAGGTGCGAGTGCACGTACACCCCGCGGTCGCGGACCTCTTCGTAGAGTTCTCCGAGATTTTTCAGGGTCTCGGGGGTCACCGACAGCGAGAACCGCGGGATGATCGCCACGTGCAGCAACGCCGTGGCGACATCGCCGGTGTCGGCGCCGTGCCATTTCTCGATCTCCTCGCGGGTGAGCCGGATCGCGTCCTCTTCGGAGGTCATCAGCGGCTGAGCGGTTTCGCCGCCGACGGTCTGAATTCCGCGGCCGCTGACGATCCGCAGACCGGCCTTCTGCGTCTCGGTGAACAACGCGTCCTGCGCATGTGGGAACGCCGACCCGAACACCATGGCGGCCGTGGTGCCCGCCGAGATGCGCCGGTTGGTGAACTCGACGGCCGCCTGCTGCGCGAACTCCGGGTCGGCGAACTTCGTCTCCGACGGGAACATGCACAGGGTCAGCCATTCCAGCAGCTGACCGCCGCCGTAGGAGTCGCCGGCGTAGGTCTGCGGGAAGTGGATGTGGGTGTCGACGAACCCCGGCAGCAGAAAGCCGGGCCTGTGGTCGTGCACGGTGCCGGACTCGTAATCCGACGGGATCTCGGCTCGGTCACCGCAGAACACGATTCGCCCGCCGTCGTCCAGCACCAGGGCGCCGTCGGGAATCGATACCAGGGCGGCCGCGGCTTCGGTCACTTTCGGTGTGCCGGCGATGTGGAAGATGTGTCCGAGATGGGTGTGCGTGGCCATGCGATGAACTCCCGTCGAGTGGTAACGGATCATGCCTTCTGCAATGAACTTCGGCGGCTGGACGAAGCCCAGCCGAGTAGCACCTGTGCGGCCGCGTGCCGCACCCACGATGAGATAACAGCCCGTACTAACAATGCCACCGATCCGACCCGGGTCGCGGCCGAACAGGCCAAGCGCCCGCGGCAATCACTGCCGGCTCGGTGCTACTGCGGGGGTGTGCGGTCGTCGACGAATCGACGGATGACCTTGTCCCAGCCCAATGACTCGAGAAGTTCCGCGGCGGTGGCCCGCGACGTGAGCGGCCGGAGCACGTCGATGTCGAGGTCGCCGCTGGTGCCCAGGACGTCGTCGAGGCGCAGGCAATCGACGTACCCGTAATCCGTCCAGGGTTCGACGTGGCCGTCCCAGTCCGCGGTGTCGGCGTACGGCCCGCCGAGACGCAGCTTTCCGCTGCGGTGGATCATCACGTACCGCGGAACCACCTGCATCGTCTCGTTGGCAGTCGCCAGGGTCAGCTCGGGGTCGGCGGCGGGATCTGCGCCCGCGAGCCTGCGGTCGTAGGACGCCGTCTTGACCGTTGCGACCTCGACCAGCGCCCGCACGTAGACCCACCGCGCCCGCTCGATCGAGCCCGCCCACGCCGATTCCTCGTCCGCGCAGGAGAAGACGTTCTCGGCCGGTGTTCGTATCAGCAGCCGCGTCCCGACCCGTTCGTGATCGACAACCAGGTCTCCGTCGACGACGAGTTCGCCGTCGTGCTCGCGGACCCCGGTGATCGTCGCCACCGCGAGCACCTCGTCGTCCGGCGCGGTGACGAACAGTTCACGCTCGGACCGGACGCTGTCGGCATCACCGGGAAACGGGCCACGACCTCTGGCGAACGCTTCGGGCTGGGTCAGGTCGGCGCGAAACCCGGTCTCGGTCATCCCCAACGGATGATCGCGCACCTCTCGCAGGTTGCCGAGCCGAACCCTCGACGCCACAGGTCGATCCTCCCCGTTTCATCTCCGGCGCACCGCCGGGTGATCCTATGATCATAGCTGTTGACCTGCGGTGATGCCTCATCAGCGTAACCATGGCTTCCCCAGTAGGGTCGCAGTATCGATACGACCGACCGAGGGGGACCGGTGACGGGTTCTGCGTCCGAAAAAATCATCTCGCCCGCATCACGGGCGTTCTGGGACCGCAGTTTCGCGGGTCGTCGCGCGATGTTCGAGGAGCTTCGTCAGCGATCGCCGATCGAGTTCCACACGGAAACAGCCGGTCCGGGCTTCTGGTCGGTCGTCGGATACGACGACGTGGTGGCGGTCAGCCGGAACCCGGAGGTCTTCTCCTCGGCCAAGGGCTTCACCATCGACGACGTCCCGGTCGAGATCCTCGAGTTCGCCATGTCGATGATCGCCATGGACGATCCCCGTCACCGGCGTCTGCGGGGCATCGTGCAATCGGCGTTCACCGCGGCGTCGGTGCGGGGCATCGCCGAGCGGGTGCGCGGCTACGCTGCGCAGATCGCCGCGGACCTTCCCCGAGATGCCGAGTTCGACTTCGTCCCCGACGTAGCGACCCGGTTGCCGGTGCAGGTGATCTGCGAGTTGATCGGGATCCCGGAGAGCGACCGGCCGATGATCCTGGCCGCGGCGGCCGACGTCGTTGCCGGAGGTGGTGATCAGGAGTTCGTCACCGCACCCGGCGGCGCGGCCGGCCTGGGCCAGATCTACGGGTATGCCCTCGAGCTGGGTGAGAGACGCAAGACGGATCCCGGTGAGGATCTGACGTCCCGGCTGGTGTCGACGATGGTCGACGGCGAGGCCCTCACGCCGACCGAGTTCGGTTCGTTCGTCATCCTGCTGATCACGGCGGGTTTCGAGACCACCCGGCAAGCGTTGGCCTGGGCGCTGCATCTGCTCACCGAGCACCCCGATCAGAGAGAATTGCTGCTCGCCGATTTCGCCGGCCACATCGACAACACGATCGACGAGGTGATCCGCTTCGCCTCCCCGGTGCCCTACATGCGGCGCACCGCGACCGTCGACACCGAGCTCGGCGGCGCCCACATCGCGGCGGGGGACAAGGTCGTCATGTGGTACGTGTCCGCGAACCACGACGAACGCATCTTCGACGGTCCGGGCCGGTTCGACATCACCCGGGCGAACGCCGGTAAGCACCTCGGTTTCGGTGCGAAAGACATCCACCACTGCCTGGGTATGAACCTCGCACGGCTGGAGCTGCGCGTCATGCTCGAAGAACTTTTCATCGCCCACCCCGCACTCCACGCGGTGGGCGAACCGGAACTGCTGCTCTCCGCGTTCATCAGCGGCATCGCCGCACTGCCGGCCCGGAACACGTGACGGACGGTGAGGTTCACGCGGGCCGACGACCGGAAATCATGACGAGTGGCATCTCGGTGATGCGGGAGACGTGCTCGTCGACGAGATCGAGTCGGCTCGCGAGGTCACGCGCCTCGTCGAGGCTGATGGAGCGACCGGCAATCCAGGTGTGGAAGATCGCGAGATTGATGCTGCCGAGGACGCGCGGCGCCTTGTAGTTCTCGACGAACTTTTCGGCGTCCTCGAAACTCGTGCTGCGGTCCGCATCGGTGATCAGCAGGGGGCCACCCGGTTTGAGGACGCGCACGCACTCGGCGAGTCCGGCCTCGCGCGACGACCAGTGCTTGATGGAGCCGTAGCTGATCACACCGTCGAAGGTCTGGTCGGGGAAGTCGAGCCGCGTGGCGTCGCCGACGTCGAACCGGACCCGGTCGCCGTAGTGACGCATGCGTTTGGTGGCGCGCTTGATCTGGGCTTCCGACAGATCGAGGCCGAGAATGTGCACGTCGGGGCGCTGGTCGGCGATGTAGTTCGTGAACAGTGCCCCGCCCGATCCGACATCCAGAATGCGGGCGTTCGATGCGAGATGCGGCAGAAAGTACTCGTCGATGACGTGGCGTGAGCGGTAGACGGCCGGGGCCACGATGGTCTCGTACATCCAGGCGTGCGCCGGCGTGTAGATCGCGGTGATGGGGTCGAACGGTGCCATCGGCATGGTCGCGCTCCTCGTTGATATCCCGGTTCCCACGGCCTCGAACTCGCGCAGGTCGACTTCCCGTTGTCGATTCGAGATTAACGGGTGTGCGGTCGGTTTTTGCACGATCACCGGGTGCGTGAGGAGGCTGATCAGTGGTGATCACGGGGTCGGTCCCGGTGCAGTCCTCTCCTGCGAGCGTGAATCCGGAAAACGCGTCACTATTTCGAACCTCGAAAATCCAAACATAGACACAGCGTCCATTTATGGATACTGTCGCCAGCATTGGCTCCTGTGATGCGGACCACACGCATCGCAGGGTGACTCGTCGAGAGGACGCAGATGGCACTGGACGTTTCCACCTCGCGCACGCTGACGGCCGGCCGGCGGACCCGGGGGAAGAACCTGAGTCTGCTCACGGCCTCGACCGCGATGGACAACGCCGAGAACAGCATCACCACGGTGTTGTTCCCACTGATGCGAGAGGCGTTGGGGCTCTCGTCGTCGGCGCTCGGCGTCATCGTGGCGGTGTCCAAGGCGGTGGGCATCTTCGCCGCGGTTCCGTGGGTGTTCCTGGCCAAACGGTTCTCGCGCCGGGCCGTGCTTGCGACGTGCTCGGGCTTCTGGGGGGTGTGGGTGATCCTGGCGGGCCTGTCGAGCAGTTTCACCCAGTTCGTCATCCTGTACGGCATCGCGGCTGCGGGCTTCGCGGGCGCCGGGCCCATCGCTCTCGAGATCATGGGCGATCTCTACGACGACAGACGGCGCGGCCGGGCCACCGGGATGCTGTACGGCGGCGTCGCCATCATCACCGGCGTGAGCGCCCCGCTGTTCGGTCAGCTGTCGGGGTTCGACGACGGCTGGCGGTACGGCTACGTCCTCTCCGGCTGTATGTGCATTCTGATCGGTGTTCTCGTCGTCGTGTTTCTCGACGAGACACGCCCCGGCGGGGGCGGGAACAGGGCCGGCGACGCGGCGGTGAAAGCGGAGGAGAAGGCGCAGAACGTCGTCGCCGGTGTGCGGGAGCTGCTGCGCATCAAAACCTTCCGTTACATCCTGGTGCAACGGCTGTTCTCGGGGCAGAACGTGATCATGAGTTTCGGCGTCGTGTTCCTGGTGGAGGAGCGGGGATTCTCGACGGCCACCGCAGCGATCGTCGCTACGCCGTTCGCGATCGGGTACCTGCTCGGAACCGTGGTCGGCGGCCGCCTCAACGACGCCGCGCACCGCCGGTGGCCCGCGAGTGGGCGGGTGATGATGCTGCAGGCCAGTCAGTTGGCCTTCGCGGCAGCGGTATTCGTCGAGCTGCAGATGCCGACGTCGTCGATCGGATTCTTCGTCGCGATCTTCGCGGTGGTCGGGTTCCTGCAAGGGCAGGTACCGGTGGTCAACCGTCCACTGATCATGGCGGTGGTGCGCCCGGAACAACGGGCCCTGGCCTTCGCGGTGTCACTGTCGACGGTGGAGGCGCTCGCGTACGCGGGATATGCGCTGCTGGTCGGCTATCTGGGTGATGCGATCGGGTTGCAGGGAGCGCTCCTGCTCGTGACCGTGGCGCTCACCGTCGTCAACGGGCTGTGTTCCGGTCTGCTGTACCGGCCGTACGCACGAGACAGCGCCGCGGTGCGCGACTCTCAGGTGGTGTCGTCGTCCGACGAGGGTGAACCGTCGAAGCCGGACGCCCAGTAGCGCCCGCGCAGCGACAGCTCCAGCAACATTTCGGTGACGGCTTCCGGGGTGAGCGGTGGTGGATCGGATTCGAGCCACCACTGCAGCACGGCCACCTGCTCGCCCACCCACGCCCGCGACAGCACTTCCATATCGATGCGGGGTGTGACCCCGTTGGCGGCGGATCGAGTCGAGAAGATCTGGGCGGCAAGGGCGGTCCGTTCGTCGACGAATCGGCGCAGTGCACGCCCGTCGCCCTCACCGCGCAGTACGACGCGGTAGGCGTCGCGTTCCTCGGCGGCGTGCCGGAACATTTCGAGCACCGGTTTGCCGGTGAACCCCACCGAGGAGTCGGACACGAGGGGCCGCAACCGCTCCTTCAGGTCCTCACCGAGGTCGGCGACGATCTGGCCGAGCAGTTCGTCCTTGTCCGTGTAGTGCGTGTAAAACGTCGCGCGGCCGACGTCGGCACGTTCGGTGACGTCTTCCACGGTGACTGCGGAATAACCCCGTTCGAGCGCGAGCGAGACGAGTGCGTCGCGCAGCAGTCGCTTGGTGCGGCGCACACGCCGGTCTTCGGTGGCCACGGTGACTTCCGCCCTTCGTCTCACGCCTGCAGTTCCGTCAGCATAGTGCACCCTTGACATCGCGCCCGATGCTGGACAGTATGTCCAATAACGATCAACACGTCGATCTTGGAGACTGTATGAATCTCGGTACCTACCTCACCCGGAGTGCGAAATTCCGGCCGGACAGCGAGGCCGTGGTGTGCGGCGACAGTCGCCTGACCTACCGGGAACTCGACGACTCGACCAACCGTCTCGCCTCCGCGCTGATGCGCACCGGCCTCGGAATCGGCGACGCGGTGGCCACTTTCGCCGGCAACTGCGGAGAACTCGTCGTGACCGAGATGGCCGTGTGCAAGGCCGGATTCGTGCGCGTGCCCGTCAACGCGCGCCTGGGAGCGGACGAACTCGGCCACGTCCTGCGCGACGCGAACGTCACGACGCTGTTCGTCGACGCCGCGCACGCCGACGTCGCGTTGAAGGTCGTCGCAGATCTGGGCCTCGACATCGCCGTTTACGACTACGGGAACAGCGCACCCGGCGCGGACCGCTACGCCGATCTCCTCGCCGACGGACTCGGCGATCCCGTCGCCGCCGACCTCACCGAAGACGCGCCCGCCGTCCTCAACTACACCTCCGGATCCACCGGAAAACTCAAGGCCGCCGTGCAGACCTACGGAAACCGACTCGCCAACATGCGCAAACGCTTGATGAGCCCGACGGGCGCGCCCACCGAGACGGACCGGTACCTGGCCCCGGGACCGATCACGCACGCCTCCGGGATGATGATGCTCGGCGTGCTCGCCCGCGGCGGCGCGGTCGTCGTCCTGCCTGCCTTCGACACCGAGTTGTTCCTCCGCACCATCGAGAAGGAACGCATCACCACCACCTTCGTCGTTCCGACGATGCTCAACATGCTGATGGACCATCCCGCCGCGAACGACGTCGACCTGTCGAGCCTGCGGTGCGTCGGCGTGGGCGGCGCCCCGGTCTCACCGCAACGGCTACGCGACGCCGTCGCGATGTTCGGCCCCGTCATCATGCAGGGATACGGTCTCGGGGAAACCACGAGTGGTATCACCGTGCTCACCTGCGACGACGTCGTGCGAGGGGTCGAATCCGATCCGGAACTGCTGATGTCCTGCGGGCGACCGGTATTCGACACCGAGGTTCGCGTGGTGGACGACGCGGGCAACGAACTGCCGGCCGGCGGGATCGGCGAGATCGTCGCGCGCGGCCCCGACTGTGTGCGCGAGTACTGGCACGAACCGGATCTGAGCGCCGAGACGTTCGTCGACGGCTGGGTGCACACCGGGGATGTCGGGTACTTCCGCCACGACGGATACCTGTTCATCGTCGACCGCAAGAAGGACATGATCATCTCGGGCGGCTTCAACATCTACTGCAGCGAGGTGGAAGCCGCGCTGTACGAGCACCCGGCTGTCTCCGGTGCGTGCGTCGTCGGTGTCCCCGACGAGAAGTGGGGCGAGGCAGTCAAAGCCGTCGTCGTCACGCGGACCCCGGTCACCGAGGACGAGCTGATCGAGCACTGCGCCGAACGCCTCGCGCGCATGAAGAAACCCCGCTCGATCGACTTCGTCGACAGCCTCCCCGTCAACCGCAACGGCAAGATCGACCGCAAGTCGGTGCGCGAATCCTACTGGGCGCAGGCCGCCCGCCACGTCAACTGAGAGCGGAGCCGTCGATGACCTTCACCCTGAACCCCACCCACGACCACAACCCTCGCCTGCACGACCTCGTCGCACGGCTGCGTGACTACCTGGACGGCGAACTCGCCGACTACGAACGCGAACTCGGCCTCACCTCCGAGAGCGTGTACACCCGCGAGACGCTCGAACCGGTGTGGCGACGCAGCCGCGAACTCGGCTTCTACGGTGTCAGCTTGCCCGCGGACCTCGGCGGCGCGGGACTGTCGTTCACCGAACTCGCAGCCCTGAAGGAAGAAGTGGGCGCGTCACCGCGGGTGCTGTCGACCTCGGTACTCGGCGACATGGGCGGACCGCTGCGGGTGGGCAGCATCTTCCAGTACGCCACCGAGTACCAGATCGAGAAGTACCTGCTCCCCGTCACGCGCGGCGAACGCGCGTGCTGCTTCTCGCTCACGGAGAACGACGCCGGCTCCGACGTGCGCGGCATGCTCACCACCGCCACCCCGGACGGTGACGGGTGGCGCCTGACCGGTCACAAGGTGTTCTCGACCGCCGGGCCGTTCGCGGACTTCTCCATCCTCATCGCCAAGATGGCAGACGACGGCGACGACGGCGCGCGCTACTCCGCGTTCCTCGTCGACCTGGACACCCCGGGATGCACGGTGCAGCAGGGCGAGACCCCGATGTCGGGCCAGCACATCGAGGCCGACATCGTTCTCGACGACTGCTACGTCGGACCGGAACAGTTGCTCGGAGAAGTGGGGCAGGGGCTGAAGATCGGGCTCGGACGCGTCACGGTCAACCGGCTCCTGCACTGCCCGACGGCGCTCGGCGGTGCACGCCGAGCCCTGGAGTTGTCCCTCGACTACGCCCGCACCAGGCAGGTGCAGGGCGCGCCGCTCGGCATGCTGCAGAGCATCCAGCACCGCCTCGCGGACATGGCCACCGACTTCTACGCGGCCCGGTCGATGACCTACGACGCACTCGCCGCGCTCGACCGGGGCGAGCGGCCGCGGACCGAGGCCTTCATGTGCAAGCTGTTCGTGGCGGAGAAGGCGTTCGCGATCGCCGACGCCGCCGTGCAGATCCACGGCAAGTCGGGCGTCGTCCGCGGCAGCGAGGTGGAATCGCTGTTCCAGCGTCTGCGGATGTTCCGGATCCTCACCGGGTCCTCTGAGATCCAGAAGAACGGCATCGCCCGATTCCTTCTGCTCCCGTGAGCGCCGACACGGAGACGGAGCCCGACTACCGGTTCACGCTCGCCAACGAGCGGACCTTCCTGGCCTGGATCCGTACCGCGCTCGCTCTGCTCGCGGGCGGGGTCGCGGTCAGCCAGTTCCCCCTCCCGCGTGGCGGGTCCGCGCTCCACGACACCCTGGGTGCGGTCTGCATCCTGCTGGCCGCCCTCGTCGCGGTCGGTGCGCTGCTGCGATGGCGGTCGGTGCAGTCCGCGATGCGCCGCGGCGTCCCGCTGCCGGCATCACGTCTGGCTCCGGCCGTGGTCGGCGGCGTGTGTCTCGCCGCCGCGCTCGGCGTCGTCTGGGCTGCGACGTGACCGCGCCGGCACCGGCGCTGCAGGCCGAACGCACGGTGCTGGCGTGGCGCCGCACGCTACCGGCGGTCTGCCTGTGCCTCGCCGCACTCGTGCGCGCCGCGCTCGTGCACCCGCACATCGCCCACGTCGGTGCGGTGGCCGGAGTATGCGTCGCTGCCGCTTCGGTGGTCGCAGGCGCGGTGACGCGGCACCGCCGATACCGTCGGCGCCCCGAGGACCCCCGCCCGCTCGGTCTTCTGATACCCGCCGCCGTCAGCCTCGGCGTTCTCGCGACGGCCGGCGCCGCCCTTGCCGCACTGGCCTGAAACTCGATGTTCCCCGGCCCGTATCCCGATCCGACAGAGGAGATCCCCTGTGCCGCAATTGCCACTCGCAGAACTGAAATGGACGCTCGGATTCACCGACCCGGCGCAGGTCCGGCGGCAGGCGACGGCCGTCGGCGAGACCGGCCCCACGCGTCGAGTCTGGCGCGGCGACGGTCCGCGCCGGGAACTGCCGGAGCGATTGCAGGACCTCTCACGGCTCGCCGTGGAGACCGGAGGCGGAGGAGCGAGCACCCTGTACCAGCTCCTCGTCGACTCGCATTCGGACGGGATGATCGTGCTGCACCGCGGCGCGGTCGTCTACGAGCAGTACCTGCACGGCCTCCGCCGTCAGGACCTGCACCTGACCGCGTCGATGGCCAAGGCGTTCATCGGCCTGCTCGCCGGGATGCTCGAGGACCGGGGACTGTTCACGCGGGACGATCAGGTCTCCACATACGTTCCAGAGTTGGCGGGAACGGCGTTCGGTGACGCCACCATTCGTCATCTGCTCGACATGACGACACAGGTGGCCTACGGGGGACGAAAGTTCCATCGTGAGGTCGAGGCACACCGGTGGTGGGCAGTCGTGGCCCCCGGGATGCGGCCCGACGGATACGACGGGCCGACGACCTTGCTCGACCGATTGAAAACGGCCCGCGCGACCGGCCCGTACGGCGAGGTCTTCCACTACGAGAACGGCAGCTGCGAGGCGATGGGCGCCCTGATCAGCCGCGTCACCGGCGCGACCGTCTCGGACCTGATGAGCGAGTTGATCTGGTCGAAGATCGGAGCCGACGAGGACGCCCGGTACATCCTCTACGCCGCCGGCGTCGAAACCGCCTGCGGAGGCTACGCGGCCACCCTCCGGGACATCGCCAAGGTGGGGGAGATGCTTCGCTGCGGCGGCGCTCTCGGCGACCGGCAGATCGTGCCGGAGTCGGTGGTGCGTGCGATCAGCACCGTCAACGAGGGAGCCACCGCTTCGGTGCGGTTGCCGCGAGCATCGGCGAATTCGCCTGCCACGATGAGCTACCGGGACTACTGGTGGATCCTCAACGACCCGTTCGACTCCTTCATGGCGAGTGGAATCCACGGCCAGCGGTTGTTCGTCTCCCGCGAACTCGACCTCGTCGTCGCACATTTCGGATCGCAGATCATCTCACCGTGCGTGGCGACACCACCGTTCCCGGCGGTGTTCACCCGGATCGGGTCGGAGGTGTCGATGGTGGGTGTCTGATGTCGCGTCGAGCGCCTGCGAGGACGTCCTCCACAACTCCCGCTGACGGATCGCTCACCTGACGGACGCGCAGCGGGGCAATTTACCGCGCGGTGAGTCGGATGACGGGGTATTCCCGGTCGGATTTGCTCTGGTACTTCGCGATACGGGGCTGGGCGGCGGCGATGCGCTGCCAGGCCTGCTCACGCTCGGCTCCGTCGAGCTGCTGCGGAATCACCGGCGTGGCGTCGTGGCCGGGCAATTCGATCGACGCCTTGTCGGGGTGCGCCATCAGATTGGCGTGCCAGTCCGGGTTCTGACTGCCGCCACCCGACGCGACCACCAGCCGGGCATCGTCACCGTCGTCGAACCACGCCACCGGCGATTGCCGCGGCTGTCCGCTGCGACGACCCACGGTGTTCAGGATCAGCACGTCCATGCCCATGAACTGGCCGTGGCCGCGTCGGATCTTGCGGTTCATGCGGGCGTTCATCTTTCGCTGCATCCACCGCGAGAACGCGCCGGGGGTTCCGGGTTTGCGCTTGCCTTGGTTGTTCGTCATGTGCTCTCTCCCATCGGTCACTTCGCCTCGCGACATCCACCACTGAGCCGCCGGCTACGGCTCTCGGCAATGACGCTAGTGCGGCCAGGTGGTCGGCGCTTCTCGATTCCTGATCGGTTCGGTTACCGGTGACGATGATCAAACCGGGATCGCGACTGCCGCCACTCGACGTCAGCCGACTGTGCTGTGTCCCAGTGCGTCGATGGCCGCGGTCACCTCGGGCACGGCGGCAATCGTGACGTCTTCGAGGTCCGGCACGGATCGGTAGCTCGCGCGCACGGCCTCTCCGGTGCAGTCGTACTCGACGATGCCGAGTTGGTGGAGCGGCCCGGGCAGGGATTCGCCTTCGCCGGCCACGAACCCGGTTGACGGCGCCCAGACCTCGCGCACCCCGTCGCGGACGGTTTGCCGGTAGCAGTGCAGGTGCCCACTGCCGACGGCGGCGAGTGACATCTTCCCGAGAGCTGTGAGCAACCGGATACGGGATTCCCCGATGTCGACGGCGTGCCCGACCGGCTCGTCCAGCGCACTCCAGATCGGCTTGTGCAGGAATACGATCACCCGCTGCGAGTCGGGGACGTCCGCGGCCACGTCTTCGATCCAGGCCCACTGCGCGGTTTCCCGGTCGAGACCTGAACCGAAGAGCTCGCTGTTCAGTCCGAGCACCGTCCAGTCGTCGACGTCGTGGCGCCAGTGATCGGGACCCCACACCTCCTCGAAGGCGGCGATCCGCTCATCGGTCACGCCGATTCCCTTCCACGGTGCAGAGCCCGGCTCACCGATGTCGTGGTTGCCGGGCACGGCGAGCACCGGAGCGGCGAACCGCTGCATCAGTTCGTGGGCGTGCGCACGGTCGTCCGCATCATCGGGGTGGATGATCACGATGTCGCCGGAGTGCACGATCAGATCTGGACGGACCTGATGGTTCACGTAGTCGACGACGCGTTCGAAGTTCTGCTGTGTGCGCCCGCCGCGGGCGGACAGGTGCGTGTCGCTGATCTGGACGATCTTCATGGGAGTTCCTTCGGGTTGTGTTCGGCTGAAGGTTATTTGAGGCCAGAGCGGACGAATGCGTCGCGCACGTAGCGCTGGAGGAACAGGTAGATCAGGAAGATGGGCAGGCAGGCGAGGCCGGACGCGGCCATCACAGCGCCCCAGTTGTTGCCTTCCGCGCCGAGGAAACCGCGAATTCCGATCTGGACGACCGCATTCGACTGGCGCATGATCAGTGACGGCCAGAGGTACTCGTTCCATGCCGAGATGAACAACATGATACCCAGTGCAGCGAGTGCCGGTCTCATGTTGGGCAGCACCACCTTCCACAGGGTGGCCCACGAGTTCTGGCCATCGATCTGGGAGGCATCGAGCAACTCTCGCGGAAACGCCTCCATGTGCTGGCGCATCAGCAGAACACCGAACGCCGAACACAGATTCGGGATCACTATCCCGGCAACGGTATTCAGCAGACCCATCTGTGAGATGAGAAGGTAGTTCGGAATCATGGTGACCTGGAACGGCACCAGCCACGATCCCACGAACAGCAGAAACAGCACCTGCTTCCCGAAGAAGGACCACCGCGCGAACGCGTAGGCGGCCAGGATCGCGACCAGAAGCTGGCTGACGGACATCGCCAACGCCATGACGAACGTGTTGACGAGCATCGACGCCATCGGAATGGTCTCCCACACGTAGCGGAAGTTGTCCAGACTGAACGGAGACGGCACGGGGCTGACGGACAGGGAGTCCTCGGGACGGCGGAACGCGGTGGCGAACATCCAGTACACCGGGAAGATACTGAACACAGTGACGGCAGCGAGAACCACGTGCCCGGTCGCCACCCGGCTGCGGGAACGGGTGGCGACCGGGGCGTCGCCGGGATCGCGGGTCGGGGCAGCGGCGGCGGGCGATCGGGCCGGCGCATCGACGAGTGCAAATGCCATGGGGTGTCCTAGTTGTCGTAGAAGCTCAGCCGGTCCGACACACGAACGAACACGACTGCGATCAATCCGAAGCCCAGGAAGAACAGGGTTCCCGCAGCAGCCGACAGTCCTGCGTCGAAATTCTGGAATCCGAACTGGTAGAGCAGGTAGTAGATGTTGGTGGAGGCACCGCTCGGACCTCCCTGCGTGACGATGTCGATGATCGGGTACGCCCACTGCGCCCCCAGAAGAATCGTCATGAGGCCGAGGAACACGAGGGTCGGGGACAGCAGCGGCAGGGTGATCTTGCGGGTGATGGTCGCTTGCGACGCGCCGTCGAGGGCCGCCGCCGACGCGTAGTCGGGATTGATTCCGGCCAGTCCGGCGGAGATGACGAGCACACCGAAGCCGAGCATCTGCCACCCGACGATCAGCACGACACCGAGCATCGCGAGGCCGGGTTCTCGAAAGACGTTGCCCAACTCGAACCCCAGGGTTGCGGCCATCCGGGGAATCGTGCCGCCCTCGGGATTGAACAGCCACCGCCAGATCGCGCTGCCGGCCACCGGGGTGATGAGGAACGGGACGAAGATCAGGGCCTGGTAGAGCGTCTTCCACCGTCCGGCGACCCGGTTCGACAACAGCGCGACGACCATCGGCAGCAGCAACGAGAACACCATGAACGCGAGGACGTACACAATCGTGTTCCGCAGTGCCTGATGGAGCTCGGGCAGCGACAGTACGCGAACGTAGTTGTCCATTCCCACCGGAACCTTCGGGCTGGTGGGCACCATGTTCCACTTGTAGAACGACAGGCCGATGGTCTCCCCGAGCGGTTTGTAGATCCACACGATCAGCAGAACGACGGCGGGCAGGAGATACAGGTACGGCGCGAGACCCCGCCGCACCCGCCCGGCCCGCGACGGAACCGTCGGTGTCTCCGCGTGGCCGGCGGGGGTAGCGGCTGGAACTTCGACGAACATCAGACGCCGGGCGCCGTGAGCTGCTCGATCGACTGCCGAATATCGTCCGCAGTCATTTCGTACACGGCGGGGGACACGTCGAGGGGGACGACCGTGTGCAGGACACGGTCGCGGTAGACGTGCACCATGTTGAAACCCTGCGCGCCGTCCTGACCGCGGATGCTGCCCTCGTCGACGAGCAGATCCTGGGTGTAGCAGGTGGCCGATGCCACCGACACCGGGATGCCCGCGAACGTGCACGTCGTGGAGTAGTGCAGGTGTCCGGCGAGGATTCCGCGGACATCGGTGCCCGCAAGCACCGTCTCGAGCCGGTGCTGTTCCTTCAGCTCCACCGACTCGATGGCGTCGAGCAGGCCCGGCACCGGCGGATGGTGCAGGGCGAGCAGGGTGCCGTGCGGTGCCGGCTCGGCCAGGACGTCCGTCAGCCAGGTCAGCTGTTCGTCGCTGATCAGGCCGTGATGGAATCCCGGAACCGTGCTGTCCAGCACGATGATCCGCAATCCGTTGACATCGACGACCGCGTCGACCGAGTCCTGGGTGGGTTCGGTGTCGAGCAGGCCGCTCCGGAAGGCGGGCCGGGCGTCGTGGTTGCCCATCACCCAGATCACCTTCGCGCCGAGGCGCTCCGCGGCTGGCTCGACGATCCGGCGCAGGCGCACGTACGCCTCGGGCTCGCCCTTGTCGGCGAGGTCGCCGGTGAACACGATGGCCTCGGGTCGCCGGCCGGCCTTCTCGAGCCGCTCGAACAGCCGGGAGAGGTTGGCGTCGCTGTCGACCGAATCGTGGAGCAGGGCGCCATCGGTCACGAAGTGGGTGTCGCTCACATGCAGGATGTAATGGTCGGGTTCCCCGTACTGGGACATGAGGTCTCTCCTGTGGAAGTGGGTGTCAGGCGACGAGTGCGCCGCGCAGGTCGTCGAGTTCACGCTCGGTCATGCCGTGGCCGAGGAGGTAGTCGCGGACGCCGCCGTGCGCGGCTGCGATGGAGTCGAGGGTCGTGCGCATCAGCACGGCCGGGCTGGCGCCGACCAGGTGATCGACGTCCACGCCGTCGGGGAGGCCGCGGCCGCGCATCTTCTCGGCCATGCCGAGCGCCCAGTCGCCGGCCAGCAGGACCTCGGACATCGCGTAGTCGGCGACGATGTCCCGTTGATCGACACCCACCGCCGCGAGGGTGAGAGCGACGACCAGCCCGGTGCGATCCTTTCCCGCGGTGCAGTGCACGACGGTCGGGTCGTCGCCCGAGGCGGCGATGGCGCGGACGGCGCGGGTCAAACGATGTCCGTAGTTCTCGACCATGTCGCGGTAGACGACCGCGAGGTCGAAGTTCGCACCGTCGAGGTCGATCTCGCCCTCGTACACCGGCAGGTGTTCCACCCGGTGTCCGACGCCGTCGAGTGCGCTCGGGCTGTCGTCGAGCTCCTGCTGTTCGCGGAGGTCGATGACGAGAGCGAGTCTCCGCTTCCGGAGCAGGTCGCGGGCCGGCTGGTCGAGCTGGTGAAGCGCGTCCGACCGGAACAGTTTGTTCCACTTGGTGGTCCCCGTATCAGTCGGGAAACCGCCCAGGTCGCGGAAGTTATAGGTGCCGGTCAGATTCAGGCGTCGATGATTCGTCGACGCAGGCAGAGTGCTGGTCATGGTGTCGGTGTCTCGTTCTGTCGGAAGTGGTTACTGAATGAGTTCCTGCACGCGCTGCTGCGCCGCCTGCATGGTGGCGGCCGGATCCTTGCCGTAGTAGACCGCGTCCTCCACCGCCTGGCCGAGGATGTCGTCGGCCTGCACATAACTGTTGCCGGGGTAAGATTCCCAGGCCTCGAGCCTGTCGAGCTGACCGAGATTGGGTGCCAGGAGGGGGTTGTTGTCGGCCCAATCCTTCAGCGATGCCGGATCCTCGGTGAGGGACGGGCGCAGGGGAAGGTAGCCGATCTTGCTGGAGATCTCGGTGTACGCATGGTCGCTCGTCATGAACTTGATGAACTCCCACGACGCGCGCTGCTTCGCCGGATCCTGGGAAAACGTGAACAGAGCGGATCCCGAGTTGGTGGGCACCGCGGCGTGACCCTCGAAGGCGGGCATCGGCGCGGCACGCAGGTCCCAGCCGCCAGTCGCCGCCGACTTCATGAACATCCCCTGCAGAGCCGACGTCTGCAGCTGAATCGCCACGTCGCCCTTCGCGAAACTCTCGTACTGGGTGGTCGAGTCGAGGTTGGCGAGGACGCCGTCGTCGTACATCTGCCGCAACGCGGTCACCGCCGACACCGCACCGGGCTCGCCGAATTCGATGGTCTTGCGGTCTTGTGACAGCACATCGCCGCCTGCCGAGCGGAACAGCGCCTGCATGCACCAGTTGCCGCCCTTGACCGAGCACGACACGGACAGCGCCGGCTTGCCCGTCGCCGCGGTCACGGCTTTGGCGGCAGCCGCCACCTTCGGCCACGTCGACAGGTCGGCGTCGGCGGGCAGCCCGGCCTTCGTGAGCGCGGTCGCGTTGTAGAAGAGGGTGGGTGTGGAGAACACGTACGGGATGCCGTACGTTTCGCCGTCCCAGTCGCCGAGGGTCGCGGCCCGCGGGTGGAACGGATGCTCTCCACTGAACGTCGCGTCCACGGCCTCGGCTCCGAACAGTCCGTCGAGCGACTGGGCGCCGAGTTCGTTGACGGCGAAATCGAGGGTGTCGAAGGTCAATTGGGCCACATCGGGGGGCGAGCCGGCGAGCATCTGCGTCTGCACACTACTCGCGGTTCCGGCGCCGGCCGTGCCGCTGCCCTGCGGCGGCTGGGCCTTCACGTGGATGTTCGGGTGCTGCGTCTCGAAGTCGGCGACGAGGCCGTTGATCGTGTCCGACCAGAGCCCGGCCTGCTGGAGGTTGTACGACTCGAAGACGATGTCGACCTGCTGGTCGGGAGACAGTTCCGGGACCGGTGCGCCGGTGCCCGAGGCGCCCGGCGCGGCTCCGCCGGTGGCACAGCCGGTCAGAGCGGCGGCCACGGCCGCCACTACGACGACAATAAATGTCGGTCTACGCATCACGCTGCTCCTGTTGCGGAAAGTGTTTCGGGAGAGTGGTCCACAGCCGTGGGGGCCGCGGAGTCGGAGTCGGTGAGTTCCGGGACGTCGACCCATTCCAGGCGGCGTCCGGTCGCGCGGTCGAAGAGGTGCACGTGGGCGGGATCCGCGGTCAGGGCGGCGGATCGATGGGCGCGCAGTGCAATCGGTCGCGGTGCGCGCACGCAGACCGTGGCACCCCCGACCTCGCAGTACGCGACCTGCTCGCTGCCGAGATTCTCGACGGACGTGACGTCGACCGACAGCCGTACCCCGGGATGATCCACAGGGTCGGCGACGCGGAGATGCTCCGGCCGGATGCCCAGGACGACGTCGCGGCCGTCGGTCTGTCCACGCCACAGCGGTGCGGTCACGCCCTCGGCGGACGCGACAACAGTGCCGTCGACGGTGCGGACGCGTGCGTCGAGCAGGTTCATCGCGGGACTGCCGAGGAAACCTGCGACGAACACGGACGCCGGCCGGTCGTAGACGTCCTCGGGTGTTCCGACCTGTTCGAGTGCGCCGTTGTTCAGCAGCGCGATCCGCGTCGCCATCGTCATCGCCTCGACCTGATCGTGGGTGACGTACACGAATGTGGCGCGGAGGCGACGATGGAGGTCGGTGAGCTCGCGCCTCGTCGCGGTCCTGAGCTTCGCATCGAGGTTGGACAGCGGCTCGTCCATCAGGAACGCCTTCGGATCACGCACGATCGCGCGCCCGACTGCAACGCGCTGCCGCTGGCCACCGGACAGTTCCTTCGGCTTTCGGTCGAGCAGGTGCGCGATGTCGAGTTGCCGGGCGACGGCATCGACGCGCTCCGCTGCCTCCGACTTACGCATCTTTTTGACACGCAACGGAAACGCGAGGTTCTTCGCGACGCTGAGGTGCGGGTAGAGCGCGTAGCTCTGGAAAACCATCGCGACGTCCCGGCGGCGGGAGGGCGCCGCGGTGATGTCGTCGTCGTCGAGCAGGATCCGTCCGCTGGTCGGCGCGAGCAGCCCCGCGAGCATCCTCAGCAGCGTGGTCTTTCCGCATCCGCTGGGCCCGAGGAGGACCAGGAAGTCGCCGTCCCGGATGTCGAGGTCGATGTTGTCGACGGCGGTGAAATCTGCGAACTTTCGACTCAGATTCTCGATCCGAATCCTGCCCATTGGCCTCTCCCGATGAAATGACGTTACCCAATCTCGGCGAGACGGGGAATTTCGTTACATCGGTAGTTAGCCAGGGTCAGGTTAATGGCGGGCTAATGGCGATCCAATCAGCGGTGATGCTTCGCGCAACGGCTGTAGCACGATGCCATCACGGATAGATCAGCGGCACAATCTGTTTGAACGTCTCTGCCGCTGCCTCGGCCGAGTCGCCCCGCGCCCGGCAGACAGCGATCTGCAGGCTGATGAGGAACGCGAGCTGCACCACCGTGGCCGATGCGCCCAGTCCACCCCACGGTCCCGTACCGCCGCCGATGACCAGTCCGATGTCGGATTTCTCCACGAGAGTCGAACGGGCGTAGCTGGTGACGCCGATGACCGTGGCCCCCGCTGCCCGCGCGGCCTCGACCGGACGCAGGGTGACCGAGTTCAACCCGCTGTCGCTCACCGCGAGGCACACGTCACGGGAGGTCAGGCGCCCGGCAGTCAATTGCTGGATCACGGCGTCGGTCGGCGCCTCGGCGTGGCGGCCGTTCAGAATGAACCGCACGGCCACGGCAGCCGCCGACGGTCCGGACGCTCCGTTGCCGACAACGAGCACCCGCTCCGCCTCCGCGAGCGCCGTCACCGCCCGCTCGAACGAGTCTTCGTCGAGCGGTGCCAGGGCGCCGGCGAGATCCGTCGCCAGCTCGGCGAACACAGCCCGCACCAGTCCGGTGCCGTTCTCTTCGTGGGCGGGTGTTCCCCCCGATCCGGTATCGGCCGACCCCAGATCCCGTAGCAGCAACATCCGTAAGTGCTGGAACCCCTTGAAACCCAGATTCTGGCACGCACGAATCACGGTGGCAGTCGATGTCTCTGCGTGTTCCGCGACATCGGCCGCCGACCACCACGCAACATCCTGTGGACGCTCCACACACACGTCCGCCACCCGACGCTCGCTCGGAGCCAGCTTGGGTGCGACGGCCCGGATGGCTGAGAGGGTGGCTCCTACGGGCGGATCGATCGACGACGCAGTCATGAGCCTTGAATAACACACAGCGGTGAACGAAGGGCGACAGCAGCCCCGCCGATTGCCGACCGGCGGAGGTGCCGAGCCGAGGGTGTGGCGAAAGATGCTGCCCCTCAGTTGGTATGCAAACTCAGTTGATTGGGACGTTCCAGATGATCGGGACCTGATCGGTGGGCATGTTCTCCGCCCGGCGTTCCTGCCGCTGGTCGCGCTGCCGATCGCGGGTCCGATCGTCGTTGCCGCCGGGGATGTCGCGGCCGGTGTCAGGGGCGGCCACTGCGGCGACCGGGTGTTCCGCGGCCGGCGCGACCGCGCCTGCGACACCGACGGGAAGGACGCCGAATGCGGCTGCAGCCACCACCACGGTCACGATCCGCTTCCGCAGCGAGCCGCGGTGGGTGCGTCGGTCGTCTTGGTGCGAATGTGTGGCGTTCATGGTCTGAATTCCTGTCCGAGTGCGCGAACCCAACGTTCACGGCTACTTGAACGGTGTCTGCGAGGGCGCGAAACGTTACACCCTGCCGGAGATTATTTTTGCGGCGAGTTTCCCGCCGTCAACGCCACTCGCGGAACGCGGCGAGCAGGCGGTCCCGCAACGCCGGATCGAGCTCGTCCGGGGGGAGCGCGCCGAGGGTGTGCACCGTCTGCTCGATCTGTTCGAGATAGGTGGCGCATCCCGGGCATTCGCCCAGATGGGTTTCGAATCGGACCCTGGCGTCGGGATCCATGTCATTCTCGAGGTAGGCCGTGACGAGTTCGACGAGGTCCTGGCAGTCCATGTCTTCCATGTCTCACGCTCCCGTTCCAAGATAATCCTCGAGGGCCTGGCGCACGTGCGCGCGACCCCGGTGCAGCAGCACCCGCTGGTTCGCCGGGGTGATCGAGAGCATCGCGGACACTTCCTCGGCGTCGTAGCCGAGGACGTCACGCAGAACGACCACGATCCGCTGGCGGTCGGGTAGGTGCTCGAGTTCGCGGCCGGCGACGTCGAGTACCTCCGCACCGAGGACCGACCCCTCGGGGGTCTCCGGCCAGCTGGTCGGCGGAGTCGCCCAGTGGTGTGGATCCTCCGGGGAGGATGCGGGCAGGAACCGGGACGGGTCCACGGCGGCGCTGCCCGTGTAGGCGGCCAGCGCGGCGTCGACATCGTGCCGGTCCCGCACTCCCCGTTTCTTGGCGATGTTGACGAGTATCCGGAACAACCAGGTACGGAGGGTGGAGCGGCCTTCGAATCTGTCGATGCCCTGGAGGACGGCGATCCAGGTTTCCTGGACGACGTCTTCCGCGACCTCGGCGCTGGCCACGTATCCCCGCGCCACGCGCAGCATCATCGGTGTGTGCAGGTCGACCAGTTCGGCGAACGCCGACTCGTCGCGTGCCCGTAGAGAGTCGACGAGGCAGTGCTCGTGCGAGGTATCGATCTCGGTCATCCGCTCCTCCTCGGTGATCGAGGTGCTCCGGAAGCGTGGCCGCGTGAGACGGCCGGACGCCATCCAACATTACTGATCTCGGGGGCAGCCGTCGATGACGCTGCCCGATGTCGTGGTGGTAGGGCCGAACGGCCCTGTCTCGGCTTCGCGGTGCGGGGAAGACTCGGTGCGGAGGGGTGGCGGGCCGCGGCGATGCGGTAACGGTCGCGGCGGCCCGGGTGCCCAGACAACGACTGGACCTGGCAATCCAGGGAGGGCGACGCATGGACTTTCGGCGGACTCCGCTGGCGCGGTCGGAGAATTACTGGGAGCAGCTGGGTTCAGTGGAAGCTCGGCACCTGGACGGTGCCGAGCGGGACCGGCTGCCGGCCCCGGACGAACAGGTCTCGCTCGTCGACCACTGCCGAGGCGCAACACCCGACCCGGCGTGAGGAGCGTGAGCGCGGGGCGAGTGACGCTAGGCAACTCCGGTTCGACGTGGCACGATCTCGTTTGTGACGAGCAGTACCGCTGAGAACCAGCGCTTACGCGACCTCGCGCTGCTGCGCCGCGTCCGCGACCGGATCGATCGGGAGCACGCGCAGCCGCTGGACGTCGAGTCGCTCGCCCGTGGCGTGAACATGTCGGCCGGGCACCTCAGCCGTCAGTTCCGGCTCGCGTACGGCGAGTCTCCGTATTCGTACCTGATGACGCGGCGCATCGAGCGGGCGATGGCGCTGCTGCGTCGCGGCGACCTCAGCGTGACCGAGGTGTGTTTCGCGGTCGGCTGCTCGTCGCTGGGCACCTTCAGCACGCGTTTCACCGAGCTGACCGGGGTCCCGCCCAGCACCTACCGGCGCCAGCAGGCGGACGCGACGGCGGGCATTCCGTCGTGCGTGGCGAAACAGGTCACCAGACCGATCAGGAATCGAGAAGCGCAGGTCGCTGATTCGTAATTATCGTGATCCCATGGACATCACAATTCACCAGACCTACCTCCCGCAGGACGACCCGGACGCCGCGTTGGCCTTCTATCGCGACACTCTCGGCTTCGAGGTCCGCAACGACGTCGGATACAACGGGATGCGCTGGATCACGGTCGGCCCGGCCGACCAGCCCGGCACGTCCATCGTTCTGCATCCGCCGGCCGCCGACCCCGGTATCACCGACGACGAGCGCCGCACCATCACCGAGATGATGGCCAAGGGCACCTACGCAGCCATCAACCTGGCCACCAGGAACCTCGACGGCGTCTTCGAGAAGCTGCAGGCCAGCGACTCCGCGGAGGTCGTTCAGGAGCCGACCGAGCAGCCGTACGGGGTTCGCGACTGCGCCTTCCGCGATCCCGCGGGCAACATGGTTCGTATCCAGGAACTGCGCTGATCGACGCCGACGGAGACCGCGAAGGCGGCTCCGCCTAACAGAGGGAGACACGATGAGCACGGGCACGAAGGCGGGCACGACGGGGCGAGCGAAGCGACGGGAAGATTCAGGGTCGCCGGATCTGCACCTTGCCGACAGTCACGATCTCATCCGCGTGCACGGCGCGCGCGAGAACAACCTCAAGGACATCAGTGTCGAGCTTCCGAAGCGCCGGCTGACGGTGTTCACCGGTGTCTCCGGCTCGGGCAAGAGCTCGCTGGTGTTCGCCACGATCGCCGCGGAGTCGCAGCGGATGATCAACGAGACCTACAGCGCCTTCGTACAGGGCTTCATGCCGTCACTGGCGCGACCCGACGTCGACGTACTCGACGGGTTGACGACGGCGATCATCGTCGACCAGGAGCGGATGGGCTCGAACCCCCGCTCCACCGTCGGCACCGCCACCGACGCCAACGCGATGCTGCGTATCCTGTTCAGCCGGCTCGGGAAGCCGCACATCGGCTCGCCCCAGGCGTTCTCCTTCAACGTCGCGTCGATCTCCGGCGCGGGCGCGGTCACCATCGAGCGCGGCGGTCAGGAGACGAAGGAGCGGCGGAGCTTCAGCATCACCGGCGGCATGTGTCCGCGATGCGAGGGCCGGGGCTCGGTCACCGACTTCGACCTGACGGCGCTCTACGACGACAGCAAGTCGCTCAACGAGGGCGCGCTGACGATCCCCGGCTACAGCATGGAGGGCTGGTACGGCCGCATCTTCCGGGGCTGCGGCTACTTCGATCCGGACAAGCCGATCGCGAAGTTCACGAAGAAGCAACTGCAGGACCTGCTCTACAAGCCGCCGACCAAGATCAAGGTCGAGGGCGTCAACGTGACGTACGAGGGTCTGATCCCGAAGATCCAGAAGTCGTTCCTGGCCAAGGACGTCGACGCCATGCAGCCGCACATCCGCGCGTTCGTGGAGCGGGCGATCACGTTCGCCACCTGCCCCGACTGCGACGGCACCCGACTCAGCGAGGGTGCCCGATCGTCGAAGATCAAGGGCAAGAACATCGCCGACGTCTGCTCGATGCAGATCAGCGACCTCGCCGACTGGGTCCGGGGTCTGGACGAACCGCCGGCGACAGGAGGACGACGGAGCATCGCAGCGACGAAGGAGCGAGGAGCGGACGGAGGACGGGTCGCGGTGGAAACGGTGGCCCCGCTGCTCACCGGGCTGCAACATCTCCTCGACTCATTCACGGAGATCGGATTGGGGTACCTCTCCCTCGACCGGCCGTCGGGCACCCTGTCCGGTGGAGAGGCGCAGCGCACGAAGATGATCCGCCACCTCGGTTCGTCGCTCACCGACGTCACCTACGTCTTCGACGAGCCGACCATCGGCCTGCACCCGCACGACATCCAGAGGATGAACGGCCTGCTGCTGCAGTTGCGCGACAAGGGCAACACGGTGCTGGTGGTGGAGCACAAGCCGGAGGCGATCGCGATCGCCGACCACGTCGTCGACCTCGGACCGCGCGCCGGCACCGAGGGGGGCCAGGTGGTGTTCGAGGGCACCGTCGAGGGTCTGCGTTCCAGTGACACGCTCACCGGGCGGCATCTGGACGACCGGGCGTCGCTGAAGCAGTCGGTGCGCACACCGTCGGGGGCACTCGAGGTGCGTGGCGCAGACAGCCACAACCTGTGCGGCGTCGACGTCGACATTCCACTCGGCATGCTGGTGGTCGTGACCGGAGTGGCGGGCTCGGGCAAGAGTTCGCTGATCCACGGTTCGGTGTCCGGGCGGGACGGCGTGGTGTCGATCGACCAGGGCGCGATCAAGGGCTCCCGGCGAAGCAACCCGGCGACCTACACCGGGCTGCTCGAGCCGATCCGCAAGGCGTTCGCGAAGGCCAACGGCGTGAAGCCGGCGCTCTTCAGTTCCAACTCCGAGGGCGCGTGCCCCACATGCAACGGCGCCGGTGTCATCTACACCGACCTGGGTGTGATGGCCACCGTCGAATCCCCCTGCGAGGAGTGCGAGGGGAAGCGGTTCCAGGCCGAGGTGCTCCAGTACACGCTGGGCGGCCGGAATATCGCCGAAGTGCTCGCGATGCCGGTGGCCGAGGCCGAGGAGTTCTTCGGTTCCGGCGAGGCACGGATCCCGGCGGCGCACAAGATTCTGCAGAGGCTCGCCGACGTCGGGCTCGGCTACCTCAGCCTCGGACAGCCGCTGACCACGCTGTCCGGCGGCGAACGGCAGCGGCTCAAGCTGGCCACCGCCATGGCCGACAAGGGCGACACCTACGTCCTCGACGAACCGACCACCGGCCTGCACCTCGCCGACGTCGAACAGCTGCTCGGACTGCTCGACCGGCTCGTCGACTCCGGTAAGTCGGTCATCGTCATCGAGCATCACCAGGCGGTCATGGCGCACGCCGACTGGATCATCGACCTCGGCCCGGGCGCCGGCCACGACGGCGGCCGGATCGTGTTCGAGGGCAGGCCGGAGGATCTGGTGTCCGCCCGCTCCACCCTCACCGGCGAGCACCTCGCGGCCTACGTCGGCACCTGACCGTCCCTTACCCATCCGACGGTCAGACCGTCACGTTCGCCGAATCTGACGAGATGCCTTCCGACGACGTCTTCCAGTCGGGGCAGCTCGCCGGATTCGGCGACGAGGTGCAGGTGTAGTTCGCCGTCTCCGGCGGTCACCGTGGCGCGGCCGCCGGCCAGGTCGATCCAGCCGGATCGTGTGTCCGGTGTCCACTCTCCGCCGTTGCGGCGGCCGAGGTGGGACACGAGTTGTTTGCCGTACCGTTCGGGCCGGTCGGTGCGGACGGTCGCGTGCGATTCGCCGCCCGTGACGTCGACGGTCATGTCGGTCCCTTTCGACGGTGCGTCCCGTGTCTCAGTGGGTGCTCGGAACGGGTGGGGTGCCGTGGGTGTGGAACGTCTCGATGGTCTTCATTCCCCACGCCTGGCCCTTGGAGCGTTCGGCCTCGGTCCATTCGATGACGTCCCAGTCGGGATCGAGGATCAGCCGCGCTCCGGGGTTGCAGAACTCGATGCGGTTGCCGCCCGGCTCGTAGACGTAGAGGAAGAACGTCTGCTGGATGGCGTGCTTGTGGGGTCCGGTCTCGATGTAAACACCGTTTTCGAGGAAGACGTCGGCGGCGCGGAGGATGTCCTCGCGGGTGTCGGTGGCGAACGCGATGTGATGCAGACGCCCGTTGCTGCCCGTCCAGTCCTCGGTGTACACCACGTCGTAACTCTTGTTGGTGAAGGTCAGCCACTGTCCGGCGATTTTGCCGGTGTTCAGCCGGATCTGTTCGGTGGGACGGCCGCCGAGGACGTCCCGGACGAAGGTTCCATTGGTCTCGACGTCGGCGGCGAGAAAGTTCACGTGGTCGAGGCGGCGGACCGTGGCGGGTGCCCCCGGGTAGCGTTCGGCCTGATTCTTCAGCGCCGGCGCGAACTCCGCCGGAGGAGCGGTCTTCTCGACCTCCCAGTACAGGTCCATCGGGTGCCCGTCGGGGTCGGCGAACGTGTAGGTCTTGCCGATTCCGGGATCACCGTCGCGCCACCCGATTCCGCGGCCGGCGGCCTCGATCGCCGCGACACGGCGTTCCAGTGCCGCAGCACTCGACGTCCGGTAGCCCAGCCGCCCGATGCCCGACGTGTCGTGGGCGGTGAGCTTGAGGGAGTGGTGCTGGTAGTCGTCCCACGAACGCAGGTACACGCTGTCGCCGTCGGCGGCGACTTCGCGCAGGCCGAGCAGTTCGGTGAAGAACCACCTGCTCTCGTCGAAGGTCGGGGTGAACAGTTCGACGTAGCCGAGGTGGGCGATGTCGAAGCGGGCGTCGTCGGTGCTCATGAGTTGTCCTCGGTGTGGGGGCCGGCGGGCCGGGGGTAGACGGTGCCGTCGAACAGGGTGCGGGCGGTGCGGATCACGGCGGCGCGGCGGATGTCGACGCCGGCGTCACCGGTGTAGGTCAGGTCGATGTCGACGTCGAAGTACCCGGTGGGGTGTTCGATGCGGACGACGCCGTCGTCGCGGTGACGGCTGAGTCGATCGGCGACCGATCCGGGGATCCGGACCGCGGTGCCGACGGTGAGCGCTCCGAGCACGCCGATGGCGGTGTGGCACCGCACGGGGATGAACGTGCGGGTGTCGAGGGTGCCGTCGCCGAGCGGGGCGGCGACCAAGGTCATCTTGGGGACGGTCGTGGTGGACACATCGCCGAGGCCCATCAATTTTCCTGCCTGCGAACGGATGTGGGCGAGCCGGTCGGCCAGGTCGGTGTCGGCCTCGAGTTCGTCGGGGCTCTCGTGTCCGCTCACCCCGAGATCGGCGGCGGCGATCAGGACCGTCGGCATGCCGTTGTCGATGCAGGTGACGTCCACTCCGTCGATGGTGTCGACGACGCGGCCGGTCGGGAGCAGCGTCCCGCAGGTCGAGCCGGCGGTGCCGGAGAACGCGATGCTGATCGGGGCGGCGGCGCCGGGCACTCCGGCGATCTCGCAGGTGCCGGCGTAATCGACCTGCCCGCCCGGTGTCGGGAACGTTGCCGTGGCGAAGCCGTCCGAATTGACCATCCGGATCCGGACACTCGTGTGCTCGGAATCGGCAGGCACCAGGCCGTGTTCGACGGCGAACGGGCCGACGCCGGCGAGGATGTTGCCGCAGTTCTGCGCCGACGACACGAGGGCCTGATCCACCGCAACCTGCAGGAACAGGTAGTCGACGTCTGCGCGCGGATCATCCGACGGGCCGATCACCGCGACCTTGCTGGTGAGCGGGTGGGCACCGCCGATCCCCTCGATCTGACGGGGATCGGGGGAGCCCATGACGCGCAGCAGGAGATCGTCCCGCTCGCGGAGGTCGGAGGGGAGATCCGCGGCGAGGAAGAACGCCCCCTTGGACGTACCGCCCCGCATCCACGTGCAGGCGATGCCGCCCATTACAGCGTCTCCTGCTGTTCCAGCCGGTACTGCTTCTGCGACAGGTACCGCACGCCGAGGGAGTCGAGGACCGGACGCAGACCGTACCGGTCCAAGCCCAGCTCGCCGGCGCGGAAGGACTGTCGCGCAGCCTCTTCCTTCTCCAGCCGGGCGCGGGAGGCGGCGACCGCGTCGGCGGCGGTGGCGCGGGGCACGATGACCACACCGTCGTCGTCGGCCACCACGACGTCGCCCGCGTCGACGGACACGAGGCCCAGGGTCACGGGGATGTTCACCGCGCCGGCGGTGGCCTTGACCGTGCCCTGCGCGGACACCGCGGTGGACCACACGGGAAAGCCCATCTCGTTCAGTTCGGCGACGTCGCGGACGCCGGCGTCGATGACGAGTCCGCGGACACCCCGCGCCTGCAGGGCGGTGGCGAACAGTTCGCCGAACATGCCGTCCGTCGAGGGGGAGTTGGTGGTGACCACCAGGATGTCGCCGGCGCTGCACTGTTCGATGGCGGCGTGGATCATCAGGTTGTCGCCGGGCCAGGACAGGACGGTGACGACGGTGCCGGCGATCCGGGCGCCGGACTGGATGGGACGGAACTGCGGGCCGGCGAGGCCGGTACGCCCCTGCGCCTCGTGCACCGTCGCGGTGCCGAACTCGGCGAGGGCGTCGACCGTGTCGAGGGGGGTCTTGGCCGGGTCGGTGAGGATCACGGGGTCTTTCACGACAGCACCTCCGCCACCTGCGGGTAGTACCGCACGTACGCCTCACCCATCGTGTCGGTGCTGAAGCCGAGGTTCGGTCCGGCGTTGCGCTTGACCTGGACACCGCGCCGTCGCGCGAGGTCGGTGTAGTAGGTCCACATGTGTTCCTGCGCCACAAGGGATTCCATCGCCTTGCGCTTCTGCGGGAAGACGTCGGTGATGTCGATCAGCACGTTCGGCTTGAAGTCGCACTGTTCGGGCTGGTGCGGCTCGAAGAAGAACACCGGCGGGGCGCCCAGGGGCTCACCCTCGGCGGGGTACCCGATCGCCTGGGCCAGGATGCGGGCGTCGAGCGCCATTCGGGCGGCCGCGGGATGGTCGGCGTTGTACGGGTCGATCAGCGGATGGGTCAGCACGACAGTCGGATTGACGTCGCGATAGACGTGCACCAACCGGTCGACCAACTCCGGCGAGGGCAGCAGCGGGTAGTCGCCGGCGTCGAAGAACTCGATCTCCGCTCCCAGGGCCGACGCGGCCGCTTCCGCTTCTCCCCGCCGGATGTCCTTGATCTCCTCGAGCGACTTGCCGTCCCGCCATGCCCGAGCGGATTCACCGCGCTCGCCGTAGCTCAGGCACACGACTTTCGCGCGTTCGCCGCGAGCAGTGGCGGCGGCAATGGCTCCGCCGGCCCGCCAGACGAAGTCGCCCGCGTGGGCGCTGACGACCAGCAGGGCCGGTTCTACCTGATGTGCCATGAGAGATTCCTTTCCTCGCTGTCCGAGATGTGGACGGGGGCACCTCGCCCGGTAGCAAGTAGCGCATATTGCCGACCAAATTGTCAACAATCACGTACTCATTTTTCACGACGAGAAGGTTGTGGAGATCGTGGCGGATCGTATAGGTTATGTGCCGAGTGACCTGAGTCACGCGATTGGATCATCGCTGTGAGGAGTGCCATGCCGGCTGTTTCGTTCGGCGCCGCGGCGCCGCGCCGATTCGGGCGCGAGCGATGCGGTGCCGTCGGTACTCGTTGGCCCGCAGGGATTTCCGGTCAACATGGACACAACGGCCGCACTGCTGACGCATTGTGCAGGATGCCAAGGAGAAAGAAACTATGTCGGATCTGAGTCGACGCGCGTTCCAGGGAAGTACGTCCGCACTACTGGCGGGGACCGGACCTTTCACCAAGACCCCGGGCTGGCTGGACTGGTACCAGAACCCATCCACGCCGCGCTTCGAGGTGCCGGCGGGATCGGTGGACGCCCACTGCCACGTTTTCGGGCCCGGCGCCCAGTTCCCCTTCGCGACCGAACGCAAGTACACCCCGTGCGATGCGAGCAAGGATCAACTCTTCGCGCTGCGTGATCACCTGGGGATGAGTCGCAACGTCATCGTTCAGGCGACCTGCCACGGATCGGACAACAGCGCGATGGTCGACGCCGTTCAGGCGGCAGGCGGCCGGGCACGCGGCATCGCCACGGTCCGCCCCGACATCACCGACGCCGAGTTGCGCCGACTCGACGAGGCGGGCGTGCGAGGAGTGCGGTTCAACTTTCTTCCGCGACTGGTCGAGGGCACCCCGAAGGACGACCTGACCACCATCGCGCAGAAGATCGCCCCCCTGGGTTGGCATATCGTCATCTATTTCGAGGGCCCCGACCTGGAAGGCCTGGAGGGTTTCTTCGACACGTTGCCCACCCCGCTGGTGGTGGACCACATGGGACGACCGGACGTCACTCGACCTGTCGACGGGCCGGAGTTCAGCCGATTCCTGAGCTTCGTCGCGCGTAACGAGGCGTGGGTGAAGGTCAGCTGCCCGGAACGGCTCACCGTCACCGGCCCGCCGGCGCTGAACGGCGAACAGAACGCCTACACCGACGTCGTGCCCTTCAGTCAACGAGTGGTCGAGGAGTTCCCGGATTCGGTGCTCTGGGGCAGCGACTGGCCCCACCCCAATCTCACCGACCACATGCCCGACGACGGGCTCCTCGTCGACCACATTCCCCACGTGGCCACCACGCCGGAACTGCAGCACAAGCTCCTCGTGGCCAATCCGATGCGCCTGTACTGGCCGGGCGAGGACTACTGAGCCCTCCCTCCACTGCAACATTTCCCGAGAAGGATTGTCCCGTGCAGCATTCCAACGCAGCGAATCGGCTGGACCGCCTGCCGATTTCGCGGTTCCACAAGATCACCCTGGTGGCCGTCTCGTTCGCCTACTTCTTCGAGTTCGCGGACATCAACACGTTCGCCACCACCGTCCCCAAACTCGTCAAGCTGTGGGGGGTCACCGTCAACCAGGTCGCCTACGTGACCTCCCTGTCCTTCGTCGGCATGTTCTTCGGCTCCCTCATCGGTGGCTGGATCGCCGACCGCTGGGGCCGTAAGAACGCGTTGGCCATCACCACCCTGTGGTTCGCCGTCTTCTCGTTCGCGTCGGTGTTCTCCTGGGACATCGTGTCCCTCGGCGTACTGCGGGTTCTCACCTCGGCGGGGCTGTCGGCGATGACCGTGGTGGCGGTCATCTACGTCAACGAGATCTACCCCGCCGCCGTTCGCGGGAAGTACCAGGCCTACGCCATCGTCATCGGCATCTGCGGCACGCCGGTCACCAACCTCGTTGCCGCCGCGGTCGTTCCGCTCACCGACTGGTCGTGGCGGCTGGTCTACCTGTGGGGCAGTCTCGGCATCCTCTTCCTCCTCTTCACCCGGCACCTGAAGGAATCGCCCCGCTGGTACGAGAGCAAGGGGCAGTACGAGAAGGCCGACGCCGTTCTGAGCGAGATCGAATCCCGCGTCGCCGCGGAGAAGGGCCCGCTGCCCGATCCTGCCGCCCCGATCGCGGTGGCGACCAAGCAGACCAAGGCTCCGCTGCGGCTGCTCCTGCAGAAGAGGTACCTGGTTCCCACGGTCCTGCTCTCGGTCATGTGGGTGACCCAGACCGTCGGCTTCTTCGGCTACTCCAGTTGGGCGCCCACCCTGTTGGCGCAGGAGGGCCTCAGCGTGGAGAAGTCGATCTTCTACGTCGCGCTGACGACGGTCGGTGCGCCGCTGGGCTGCTTCCTCGCCGCACAGGTCACCGACCGCGTCGAACGCAAGTGGTGCCTCGTCGCATTCGGTGTGGTGATCGCGATCTGCGGCCTCTTCTACGGGCTGACGTTCAACCCGATCATGATCGTGGTGTTCGGCTTCCTCGTGAACTTCTTCGAGCGCGGGTACACCGCAGTGGCCTACGCCTACTCCCCGGAACTGTTCGACACTCGGACCCGGTCGTTGGGCACTGGTGTCTCCTACGGGCTCGGACGTCTGTCGAACGCCGTCGGTCCGCTCGTCATCGCCGCGCTGTACACCGGCACCGGGTATCAAAGCGTCTTCTACTTCATCGCCGGAAGCTGGCTGGTCGGTGCGCTCGCTCTGGCCGTCTTCGGACCCAGGACCCGGCAGGCCCGGCTCACCGATCCGCCCGTGGAGGTACCGACAGCACCCACCACGGCATGACCAGGGCTGAAGCCCCACAATCATCTGGAGTGCCCATGACCATCGACCACACCGGGTCCGAGCACGCCCGGACCCGCCTCGCTCTCACGGTGCTGGCCCTGTGTTGGTTCGCCATCCTGTGCGACGGGCTCGACACCTTCGTCTACGGTGCGGTGTTGCCGCGCATGCTCGCCGACCCGGCCCTCGGAATGAGCCCCGGAGCCGCCGGCACCGTGGGCAGCGTCGCGACCCTCGGCATGCTGATCGGCGCGCTGGCTGCCGGACCGATCGCCGACCGGCTCGGCCGGCGTACCGCGATCGTCGCGGGCGTCGCGTTGTTCTCGATCGCGTCACTTGCCTGCGCGGTCGCCCCCTCTGTCGAGGTCTTCGCAGCGGCGCGGGGTGTGGCCGGCCTCGGCCTCGGCGGGCTCATCCCCACCGCCATCTCGATGGTCATGGAGTACGCCCCGCGCGGCAGGGCGAACCTGATGGTCGCGTCGCTGATGACCGCCCATCAGGCCGGTGGCATCCTCGCTCCGGGACTGAGCATGCTTTTCCTGGAGAGCCGCGGATGGCGCTTCCTGTTCCTGCTCGGTGGCCTACCGCTGATACTCGCCGTGCCGCTCATGCTGAAGTTCCTCCCCGAATCGATGGGGTACCTGCTCGCTCGCGGCCGCGTCGCCGATGCCGAAGCGCTCGCTCGCAGTCGAGGTGTGGCGGTCGCGGACTTCGTGACGGCCCCGACCGGCACGGGCGGGGCGTCGTCGACGACTGCGCACCGGATCCGCCTGCTCTTCGCCGGATCCCGTGCGATCACCACCCCGGCGTTGTGGACGGCGTCGTTCGCCGGGCTGCTGCTGGTGTACGGGGTGGCCACCTGGCTGCCGGTCATGATGCGGTCGACCGGGTACGAACTCGGCTCGGCGTTGAGCTTCCTGCTGGTGATCAATCTCGGTGGCATCGCGGGCATGCTGATCGCCGGGCAGGTGGCCGACCGGGTCGGACCGATCCCGACCGCGCTCGTGTGGTTCGCGTTGACCGCGATCGGTATCGCGGCGCTGTCGATGCAGATGCCGCTCGCCGCGACCTACGCCGTGGTCTTCGCGACCGGTGTGTGGTTGTTCAGCGCCCAGACCATGGTCTACGCCGGCGCCGCCGCGCACAGCGAGGCCGACTTCCGGGCCACCGCCGTCGGGCTCACGTCGGGGATCGGCCGGTTCGGCGCTGTCTTCGGCCCCTGGCTGGGCGGCGTGCTCGTCGCTTCCGGGACTCCACGGTGGGGGTTCGGGGCCTTCGCGGTTGCCGCCCTGCTCGCGGTGGCAGCGCTGGTGGTGGTCTTCGTGACGGACCGCGTCGGGTCGCGTGCGACGACGAGTTCAGTGCGCGAACGGGTCTCCTTGTGAATGCCCGCGTGCGGTCATCCCTGCCGGGCTTCGGCGACGTCCTCGAGCGCAGTGGTCACGCTCGCCAGGTGGTGCCGCATGGCTGCCTCCGCACGCTCCGGGTCGCGCGCGCAGACCGCGTCGATGATCGCGACGTGCTCGGGCAGCGACACCGACATCCGGCCGGGGTGCATCGACAGCTTGAACTGGTGTCGCACCAGCTGGCCACGCAGGCGCTCGAGGATCTCGTCGGCCGAGCGCTGCGCACTGATCTCCCGAACGCGTTTGTGCAACAACTGGTTCGCCCGCGAATACCCGAACACGTCTCCGGCCGAGACCGTCGTCGTCAATTCCTCGCGCAGGGCGGTGAGTTCCTCGATCTCCGCGTCGGTGATCTTCTGGGCCGCCTTCGCCGCGCACAGTCCTTCGACGACCATCCGTACCTCGGTGATCTCGACCGCCTCGTCCAGCGACACCGACCGCACGCGGGCGCCGCGGTTCTGGATCCGTTCGACGAGGCCCTGGGCGGTGAGTTCGTGCAGGGCCGCCCGGACCGCGCTGCGACTGGCGTCGTACTGCGCACACAGGTCTGCCTCGACCATGCGCTGGTTGGGCGCGAAATCCCCGTCGAGGATCGCTGTGCGTATCAGGTCGGTGACCGCAGCCTGATCCGTGCTGTGCTCGCGAGCTTCCTTCACCGGCATCGGGCTATCTCCGCTCAGATCATCACCAAAATTGTTACCGATATTGTACCGACCCGTCGTCGCCTGGATCGCACATGGCACCAGATCCACCGAGGAAAGAGGAACCGATGACCCAGCAGACGACGATCGCCGTCCTCGGACTCGGCGAGGCAGGCGGCGCATTCGCGCGCGATCTGATCGCCGCCGGCGCCACCGTTCGTGCCTTCGACCCCGCAGTCGCCGCACCGGACGGTGCCGTCGCGTGCCGGTCCGAGGCCGAGGCCGTCGACACCGCCGACCTCGTCCTCGGCGTGAACAACGCGCGCGCCGCAAAGGCCGCACTCGAACGGGGAAGCCCCGCAATGAGTGCCGATGCCGTCTGGGTGGACATGAACACCGCCGCGCCCGACCTCAAACGCACCCTCGATGCTCACGCCGCGCGACGCGGACTCGGTTTCGTCGACGTGGCGATCATGGCTCCGGTCCCCGGCCGCGGACTCCGCACCCCGCTGATGGCCAGCGGTCGCGACGCACACCGGGTCGCCGACATTCTCGGCAGCTACGGCGCCTCGGTAGACGTGCTCGACGCACCGGCGGGTGCGGCCGCGGAACGAAAACTGCTGCGCAGCATCTTCTACAAGGGCATGTCCGCGGCCATCGTCGAAGCCCTCACCGCGGGTCGCGCGCTCGGCCTCGAAGAATGGCTCACCACCAATATCGCCGACGAGTTGACCCGGGCCGACGCCGCCACGATTGCCCGCGTCGTCGACGGAACGCGTCGCCACGCCAGGCGCCGCGCCGACGAAATGGACGCCGCGGCAGCCATGCTCCGAGCCCTCGGTATCGACCCCGACATCGCCCAGGCCACCCACGAACTGCTGACCAAGATCCCGGCGCCGTCAGCAGGTGCCGAACCGAGACGTGCCGTGCCGAACTGAGACGTCGCCACCCGCCGCCCGGTCATAGCGTCACGTTCGATCAGTGACCACAGACACGACAGGAGAGTGGGATGTCCGATCTCAACGCCGCGCTCGGCAAGGTTCTCGACAGCGTGACCGAGGAAGGTGCGCCGAGGGTGCCCGGAGTGGTGGCGATGGTGACCGATCGCGACCGCACGGTGTTCGAGGGTGCCGCCGGGGTGCGGTCCCTGGCCGACGGTGAGCCGATGACCGCCGACACCGTGTTCGCGATCTTCTCCACCACCAAGGCGATCACCGGGACCACCGTGCTGCAGTGCGTCGAAGAGGGTCTGCTCGACCTCGACGCGCCCGCCCGCGAATACGTTCCGGAACTCGGTGACATTCAGGTCATCGAGGGATTCGACGCCCACGGCGATCCGGTGCTGAGAGCACCGAAGCGGGACATCACCACCCGGATGCTGTTGTTGCACACCGCCGGGTTCGGATACGACTTCTTCGACGAGACCTACAACCGGTTGGGGGTGGAGCACGGTCAACCCGGCGTGATCACCGCGACCCGGGCGTCGTTGACCACGCCGTTGCTCTTCGATCCGGGCGAGAAGTGGCAGTACGGGACGAACATCGACTGGGCCGGCCAGGTGGTCGAGGCGATCCGCGGCAAGCGGCTCGGCGAGGTGATGACAGACCGGGTGTTCGCGCCCCTCGGCATGCACGACACATCCTTCACCCTGACCGGATCTATGGCTGCCCGGCGCGCGACCATCCACCAGCGCGAGGAGGACGGCCGGCTCACTCCCTTGGATCTGGTGCTGCCGCAGACTCCCGAGATCGACATGGGCGGGCACGGCCTCTACTCCACGGTGGGCGACTACCTGAAGTTCCTGCGGATGTGGCTGAACGACGGAGACGCCCCAGGTGGCCGAGTGCTGCGGGCCGACACGGTGCAGGCCGCCGTGTGCAACGGCCTCGAGGGACAAGAGGTCGGGATGCTGCCTGCCGTAATACCGGCCCTCACCAACAACGCCGAATTCTTTCCCGGACAGCGCAAGTCGTGGGCGTACACGTTCATGGTGAACGAAGAGGACGCACCCACCGGCCGGCCCCGGGGGTCGCTCGGGTGGGCCGGGCTCGCCAACTCGTACTACTGGATCGATCGCCGCAACGGAATCGCCGGGTACTGGGCCACCCAGGTCCTGCCGTTCGCCGACCCCGTGTCGTTCGGCGGCTACCTGGACTTCGAGACGACGACGTACCGTCACGCCACTGTCGGCTCACCCGTCTAGGTCGGTCTCGAATCCAGTTTTTCACTGGATGGCCGGCAGCACTGCCCGGTACGATCGCGGGATTGTCTTCACCGCTGGGAGCCCATGAGGTTCGTGTGTGGGCTCCCGGCAGTTCCCGGGCTGAGAGCAGGTTTCGTCATGGCATGTCGTATCAGTGAACTCGTGCTCGGTTGCCGCGACCCTGAGCTGCTGACGCGGTTCTGGTGCGAGGTCCTGGACTTCGTCGTGCTCGATCGCGAGGACGACGGCTCGGTGGAGATCGGGCCGCGCGAAGGGTTCGGCGGTCCGCAGCCGACGATCATCCTCAGCCGCAGGGATGAGCCGGAGAAGGGGAAATCCCGGCTGCACATCGACGTCAACGCCACCGACCGCGATCAGGACGCCGAGCTCGACCGCCTTCTGAAGCTCGGTGCGCGCCGGGCCGACATCGGCCAGACAGGGCAGGAGCAGTGGCATGTCCTGGCCGACCCCGAAGGCAATGAGTTCTGCCTGCCGAAGGCTCGCCTGGACCCACTCTGATCGCTCACCGGTCGGGGTCAGCGCAGGTCGGCGAGCTTACGCCCCAGCACCGTCCGCTCGCGCTCGTTGCCGCACAACCGCACGGCCGCCTCGAATTCGGTGCGCGCCTCGTCGGTGCGTCCCAGGCGGGTGAGCAGTTCGCCGCGAACGCTCGGCAGCAGGTGCGAGTTCGACAGCGCCCGGGCGGCCACCAGCTCGTCCACGATCGGCAGCGCCGCGGCTGGTCCCTGGGCCATGGAGACCGCCACCGCCCGGTTGAGGTCGACCACCGGTGACGGCGCGAGCCGGCCGAGTGCCTCGTAGATGAGGACGATCCGCTCCCAGTTCGTCGCGTCGACGGACGGCGCGACGGCATGGCATTCGGCGATCGCCGCCTGCAGGCCGTAGGCGCCCAGCCCGCGGCCGACCTGCTCCGAGCGGGCGAGGGCGGCGCGTCCCCGGCGGATCGCGGTGCGGTCCCAGCGGCGGCGGTCCTGGTCCTCGAGCAGCACCGGTTCGCCGTCCGCCCCGTGCGGGCCGGGAACCGCGCCGCGGTCAGTTCGAGCAGCGCCAGCAGACCGTGGACCTCGGGCTCGTCGGGCACCAGCCGGGTCAGCACTCGAGCGAGGCGCTGCGCTTCGCTCGCGAGGTCGAGGCGGATCAGGTCGTCACCGGAGCTGGCCGAGGACCCTTCGGTGAAGATCAGGTAGATCACGCTGAGCACCGAGCCGAGTCGCCCGGTCCGCTCGGCGGCGGGCGGCACCTCGAACGGCACCCGGGCCGCCCCGAGGGTCTTCTTCGCCCGGGTGATCCGGGCCTGCACGGTCGCGGTCGGGACGAGGAACACCTTCGCGATCTCGTCGCTCGTCAGACCGCCGACCACCCGCAGGGTGAGCGCGACCCTCGCCTCCCGCGACAGCACGGGGTGGCAGGAGATGAACATCAACGCCAGCATGTCGTCGTCGATCTGGTCCGGATCCCACAGCACGTCCCCGGTGCCCTTGGCCGGATCGGCGGGTCCGCTACCCGAGACGGCGCCGCCCTCGCCCAGGTCGTGAGCGAGGACGGCGTACCTCTCGTCGAGGGCGGAGCGCCGACGGAACGCGTCGATCGCGCGGCGCCGGCCGACGGTGAGCAACCATCCCGCGGGGTTGTGGGGGATGCCGTCGCGTGGCCAGCTCACGAGTGCCTCGGCCAGCGCCTCCTGGGCGAGGTCCTCGGCCAGCGCGAAATCGCCGGTGTACCGCGCGAGCGCACCGACGATCCGTGCCGACTCGATCCGCCAGACGGCGGCGACGGCCTCACGCCCGGTGTGGCCGTCACCCGTCGACCCGCTCAGAGCTGACCGGTCGCTTCGCGCCACGCCCGCTCCTTCTGGATCCACACGTTGTCCTGCGGAAACTCGTCGATCGTCGCGACCCGGCGGATCTCCGCCTTGGAACCGGGACCAGCCATCGGGGCACGCTTGGCCCACTCGACGGCCTCCTCCTTCGACGCGACGTTGAGCATCCAGAAGCCGCCGAACAACTCCTTCGTCTCGCCATAGGGGCCGTCGGTCACCACAGGTGTCTCCGAGGAGTAGTCGACCACCACACCCGATTCGGGGTCGGGGTCCAGACCCTCGGCCGCGAGCAGCACGCCGGCGCGGATCATCTCGTCGTTGAACTTGCCCATCGCCTCCATGATCTCGGTGAAGTCAACGTCCTGGAACGCCGCGAAGGTCTCGTCGGTGGCGCGCATGATCAGCATGTACTTCATGGTTCCGTCTCCTTGGATGTCGAGGTCCCTCTTGGACCTTCTCATCCTCAGGTCGAACGGGGAGTGACATGAATCGACACACTCGCCGGAATCTTTTTTCGAATCTATCGCGCCCGGCCGGCTCGGCGCCGGTCAGTTTCCGTGGTGCCTCCCCAGATTCCGTGGGTCTCGCGGTGTTCGGTTGCGTGTGCGCGGCATTGCCGGGTGACGACGCACCCGTCGCAGATCTGTTTGGCGCGTCGTTCGCGCCTGATCCGGGCGCCGCGTCGTTCGCCGTCCGGTGCGAAGAAGGCGGAGGGTTCGGTGGTGCGGCAGTGGGCGCGGTATCGCCATCCCCAGCGTTCGGCGGCGGTTGGGGGTAGGTCGTCGTGAAGTGTCGTGTGGTCGATCATCGGGTGTCCCGGGGGATTCGGGCGGTGGACGGTGGGTACCGTCCACCGCTGTGGCTGCACCGACTCAGTGCAGGTGGCTGCCGCCGTTGATGTCGACGGTGGTGCCGGTGAGGTACGCGGCGTCCTGCGAGGACAGGAAGGTGATGACGGCGGCGACCTCGGTGGTGGTCGCGACCCGGCCAAGGGGGATGTCGCGGCAGAGTGCGGCTTCCTGTTCGGCGGTGCTGCCCACGCGGATGCTGGTGTCGACCGCACCGGGGGTGACGGCGTTGACGGTGACTCCGCTGTCGCCGAGTTCTCGTGCGAGTGACTTGGTGAAACCGAGGACCGCGGCCTTGGCGGACGAGTAGGGCACCTTCCCGAAGACGCCGCCACCCCGCTGGGCGGAGACGGAGGACATGTTCACCACACGCCCCCAGCCGTTGTCGATCATGGCCGGCAGAAATGCGCGGGTGACGAGGTAGGTGCCGGTGGCGTTGACCGCCATCACCTTGTTCCACAGTTCCAGCGTGGTCTCGAGGAAGGGCACCGGCGAGGTGATGCCGGCGATGTTCGCGAGCGCACCCACGGCGGGGAGGTTGCCGCCGGCGACTTCGGCGGCGACGGCCTCGTGTGCCCGCTGGACCGAGTTCTCGTCGGCGACGTCGATGTCGTGACCGAAGGCCGGGACACCGAACTCGTTCCCGATCTCGGCGGCGACCTTCGCGGACTTCTCTCCGTCGAGGTCGAGAACGACGATCGCCCAGCCCTCTTCGGCGTAGCGGCGGGCGGTGGCGAGACCGATCCCGCGCTCGGAGGTGGCGCCGGTGATGACGGCGGTGCGCTGAATGGACGACATGATCGCTCCTCGTGTTGCTGGAATCGCGCGTCCCGTCCGATGCGGTGGAGAGCAGGGAGGTCGACGACGCGGTAGGTGACTGCCACCACAGTAAGCCGATCGACTGTTAACAGTCAACCGTCGGCGGGTAACGGTTGACATATGGACGTGGCTCGGATCACACTGTTGGAACCGCACTGTTGACAGTCAACAAATCGGCGGCAATCGTAGAAACCGGCAGCCCGAAGAGGAGTCCCCATGAGTACCGAAACACTCAGGATGCGAGGTCCCGTCCATGGCACGAAGGACGCCAAGCGCGTAGCAATCGGCTCCTCGGTGGGGGCCGTGATCGAGACGTACGACTTCATCGGCTTCGGCACGGCCGCCGCGCTGTACTTCGGTACCGCCTTCTTCCCGGGCGCCGACCCGGTCACCGGAACACTCGCCGCGTTCGCGACGCTGGGTGTCGGCTTTGCTGCGCGCCCGCTCGGCGGGGTGCTCGGCGGACATCTCGGGGACAAGCTGGGCCGCAAGCCCGTGCTGGTGGCATCACTGATCGCGATGGGTCTCGCGACCTTCGCGATCGGCCTGCTGCCCACCTATTCACAGGTGGGGCTCATCGCGCCGGTGCTGCTGGTCCTCGTCCGCGTCGTCCAGGGCCTCGCGTTCGGAGCCGAGTGGGGCGGTGCGATCCTGATGAGCTACGAGCACGCCCCCTGGAAGTCCAAGGGCAAGTTCACCGGCATCGTGCAGGCCGGCTTCCCCGTCGGGCTGCTGCTGGCGAATCTGGTGTTCCTGTTCAGCGTGCACCTCGGCGGCGACTGGGCCTGGCGGGTACCGTTCCTCGCCAGCATCGTCCTGGTGATGGTCGGCCTGGTCATCAGGTCGAAAGTGCCCGAGTCCCCGGTCTTCGAGGACGTCAAGAACGAGGGCGACATCGTCAAATCCCCGGTACTCGAATCCATCAAGTACGACTGGCGAAACATTCTGCGCGGTATCGGTCTTCGAGTCGCCGAGACGGCCGGTTACGCGGTGTCGATCACCTACATGATCTCCTACCTGCACAACCAGGGTCTCGCCGGAAAGTCCGAAACCCTTGTCGCCCTGTGCATCGCGTCCGCAATCGGCGTCTTCGCCACCGTCGCCTGGGCCCGCCTCACTGACCGTATCGGACGACGCCCCCTCTACATCGCGTCCTGCGCCTTCGCGGCACTGTTCGGAATCCCGATGTTCCTTCTGGTCAACACCGGTCTGTTCATCCTGGTCATCGCCACCATCGTGATCGCCTACGCGGTCTGCCAGAACTCGATGGCGGGAGCGCAGGGAGCGTGGTTCCCCGAACTGTTCGACGCCTCGCGCCGAGCCTCGGGAGCGTCCCTCGCCTACCAGATCTCGGCGATGGTCTCCGGCTTCACCCCCTTCGTCACCACGCTGCTGTTCGTCTCCTTCGGCTGGTGGGGTCCGGCGCTGCTGTTCAGCACGTACGCCCTGATCGGACTGTGGGCGGCGTTGATCACCAGGGAGACCTGGGGACCCACCGAACGGCGCCTCGCCGCCGAGGCTGCGGCGCGCACCGATTCCAAAAGCACCGACGCGCCGACGTCCACCGGCACCACGCCCACGATCCGCAAGGAAAAGGAACTCCTGTGACCATCACAACCGCCACCACCGCGGTCGAAGACACGACCAGTGACGCGTCGCGCATCGCGACCGTCGAACAGTTCGCCTACCGCATGCGGCACAACGTCATCGACATGGGTGAGGAACAGGGCCAGGGATACGTCGGGCAGGCGCTCGGAGCCGCCGACATCTTCGCCACCGTCTACGCCGACCAACTGCGCTACCGCGCCGACGATCCCGCATGGGAGGGCCGGGACCGGTTCCTGCTGTCCACCGGCCACTACGCCATCGGCCTCTACGCCGCCCTCGCCGAGGCCGGAATCATCGACCGCAGCGAACTGGAAACCTACGGCTCAGACGACTCCCGCCTCCCGATGTCGGCAATGTCCACGTACACCCCCGGCATGGAAATCTCCGGCGGCTCCCTCGGCCACGGTCTGACCATCGCGGTCGGGATGGCCCTCGGTCTGCGTCACCAGCGCTCCACCGCCCGCGTCTTCAACTTCCTCTCCGACGGCGAACTCGACGAGGGTTCGACGTGGGAGGCGGCGATGGGCGCCCACCACCACCGGCTCGGCAATCTCACCGCGATGGTCGACATCAACGCCCTCCAAGCCGACGGTGCGACCTCGACGGTGCTGAGCACCGAACCCGTGCACGACAAGTGGGCGGCCTGCGGGTGGCACGTCGAACGCGTCGACGGCAACGACGTCACCGCACTGGTGCGCGCGTTCGACAACGCCGCCGCCGAATCCGGTGGCAAACCGTCGATCATCCTCTGCGACACCCGCGTCGGGAAGGGTGTGCCCCTGCTCGAGTCCCGGGAGAAGGCGCACTTCATGCGCATCGACGAACACGAGTGGCAGATCTGCCGCGACCAACTCACCACCGGCTTCGACCACAAGGACGCCTGACATGACCACCGCCAGCAAGCCGAAGCTCAAGACCTCGGCCATGATCGCCTCGTTCGTCGACGACGGCCAGAAGACCACGTCCGCGCCGTTCGGGCACGCGCTGGTGAAGGCTGCCCGGGAGAACGACAAGATCGTCGGCCTGTCCGCCGACCTCGCCAAGTACACCGACATGCACATCTTCGCTCAGGAGTTCCCCGACCGGTTCTTCCAGATGGGGATGGCCGAACAGCTCCTGCTCGGAGCCGCCGCCGGGATGGCCGAGACCGGTCTGGTGCCGTTCGCGTCCACGTATTCGGTGTTTGCCGCGCGCCGCGCCTACGACTTCCTGTGCCTCGACATCGCCGAACCGAACCTCAACGTCAACATCATCGGTGGCCTCCCCGGACTGACCACCGGCTACGGGCCCAGCCATCAGGCCACCGAGGACATGGCCATCTTCCGGGGCATCCCCAACCTCACCATCGTCGACCCGTGCGACTCGATCGACATCGAACAGGCCGTCCCGCAGCTCGCCGCGTCCGACGGTCCCACCTACCTGCGGCTGCTGCGGGGGAAGGTCGCGACCGTGCTCGACGAGTACGACTACACGTTCGAACTCGGCAAGGCCAAGGTGCTCCGCGGCGGCAACGACGTCGTGTTCGTCACCAGTGGGCTGATGACGATGCGCGCTCTGCAGGCCGCGGACCGACTCGCCGAGCACAACGTCGACGTCGCGGTCGTGCACACGCCGACGATCAAACCGTTCGACGCAGAGACCGTCCTCGCGGAGGTGAACACCGACCGCCTGGTGGTCACCCTGGAGAACCACACCGTGATCGGCGGCCTGTTCGAGACCGTGGCCGCCGCCGTCGTCACGGCCGGGCTCGGCAAGCGGATCGTGCCGATCGCTCTCCCGGACCAGTTCCTCGACGCCGGTGCCCTGCCCACCCTGCACGAGCGGTACGGCCTGAGCACGGACCGGATCGTCGCCAAGGTTCTGGGCGAACTGGCATGACCAGCGCGTACGGCCCACGCCGCAGGCCGGGCGGCGCGGGCCGTACGATGGCTGTCAACAGGTTGCTGTCAACAGACCGCTGTCGACAGTTGATCGCTGACCCCACGGAGGCACCCATGGCCGGACAACCCGCCGCACTGCTCGGGCTGGAGAAGACCAGTCTCCGTCAGCAAGCCGTCGCCGCCCTGAGGGTCGCGATCACCAGCGGGGAACTCGCGCCGAGCAGCCCGCTCGTGGAGACCGAACTGTCCGAGATGCTGCAGATCAGCCGCGGCACGCTCCGCGAGGCGATGCGGCAACTCCAGCAGGAGGGATTGATCTCCGCAGGCGCGCGGGGCCGGCTGTACGTCCGGCATCTCGATTCCAAGGAGATCCGCGACATCTTCGCCGTCCGCGCCGCACTCGAGGCGCTGGCCGTCCGGGAACTCGCCGGCCTGGCCGACCGCACCACCGTCATCGCGGAACTGCGCGCCGCCCTCGACGTCATGGACACCGCCGTCCTCGAAGCCCGCATCGAGGCCGACCTGAACTTTCACCGCACCATGTGCACCCTCACCGGCAACGACACACTCCTGCACTCGTGGATCTCCCTCGAAGGATCGATCCGGATGTCGATCATGTTCGCCGGCCTCGACCGCGCCGTCGGCAATATGGACGTCGGCCGCCACAGCGCGATCGTCGACGCCATCGAAACCGGCGACGCCGACGAAGCGGCCACAGCGATTCAGACGCACATGGACTGGGCCTCAGCGAATCTGGTGTCCTGACCCCAGGTGAGTGAGAAAGAGTGCGGGCACACGCTTTGCCGCTCACGTACCCGGGACAGGCCGCCGCGTCACCCGCCGACGACGCAGGCGGTCCCGGTGGCGTCGAGTGTGGTCCACGACCGTCGGCGGGCGTCGATCGGTGTGCCGGCGAGGATGCGGGCACGGCGGTGCTCGGGTTCGAGCAGCACTGTCGCGAGGGTGGCCCAGCGCTGACCGAAGACGGCGTCCGGGGCGGGGACGCAGCACAGCTGGGGCTGCCCCGGATCGGAGTACAGGTACTCGACGAGGTGATCGGCGACGGCCGGCTCGGCGTACCGCTGCTGCCGGGAGGCGATCAGACCGTAGCGGTCCTGCGAGTCCGGCTCGTACAGACCGGTCTTCTCGCGGGCGGCGTTGGCCGGGTCGAGGAAGTGGTTGGTGTGGGTGAGGAATCCGTCGCTCGGGCGGAGCGTCGCGACGCCGACGGGGCTGACCTCGGCACACGCGACGGTGTCGGCGTCGATCAGGGTCAGTGCGCCCGAGGTGGCGATCGGTGCCGAGCGCAGCAACTCGAGGGCTTCGTCGACGGTTCCGGCTTCACCGAGGACCGCCGCCGACAGGACGTGCACGGGCACCCCGGCCGGTGCGTCGTCGCGGTGGCCGAGGATGTTGAAGAACACTCCGAGACCCGCGCTGTTCATCCCGATCTTGCCGAGGATGCCGTGCTCGGTCAGCCCCACGTAACTGTGGCGGGTTCCGCGCACCTGATGGGTGTGCCAGTACGGGTCCAGTTCCTCGTGCCAGTCCCAGGTCTGGACGCCGAACGGTGCCGACGGACGATCCGCGGGTGCGTACGCGATGGTGGAGCACTCGCCGGGACGGGCCGCGGTCGCCTGCGACAGGATCTCCGTCCGGCCGTTCAACGCCATCACGTGCCAGGGCTCGAGCCCGGCGCCGGCAGCGATGCCCTCGATCTCCTCGAGGTACCGGGGGCCCCACGCCGCAAGGACATCCGCGAGCCGGTGCGCGCTGTCGCGGGTGCGGGACTCGATTACGCCGACCGTGTCGAACAGGCGCAGATACAGTTCCACGGACGCGGGTAAGTCGGTGCGCAGCTGCGTGCCGCGGGCGATGCCGCGTTCGCGCGGCCGGGTGTCGTCCACGCTGACGTGGGAGTGGACAGTGCTGGTCTCGGTCATCGTCGTCCTCGTTGTGGTTCTGGTGTGAATAGTGCTGTGTGCCGGCCGATCAGAGTCGATCAGCGGGTTCGGTACGAGCGCATCAGCGCGACGTACAGTGCTGCGGACACGATCAACCCGACCGGCAGCGACAGGTCCACGCCGCCGACCGCGTTCGCGATCGGACCGGTGTAGACCGGGGCGGCGACGCAGAGCGCGGCCGCGGCGATGCCGGTGAAGACGGCGACCGTTCCCGCCCAGTTGATCCCACCGCTGTACCAGTAGGGACTGCTGCTGGTTTCGTTGCCGAGCTCGAGGCCGTCGTAGCGGTTGCGTCGCCACAGGACGTCGGCGACGTACACGGCCATGACCGGACCCATCACGGTCACGACGAGCTGCATCATGTTGCTGACGGTGTCGAGAAAGTTGGAGACGAGCAGGGCGTACAGCGTCATGGCCACACCCATCGAGCCGTCGAGGAGGACGCTGCGCGAGCGGCGCAGGCGCAGGCCGACCGATTGCAGGGCGAGCCCGGAGCTGTAGGCGGTCATCGCGTTGTTGGCGATGGTGCCGACGATGACGGCGAGCAGGAAGATCGGCGTGAACCACGCCGGGAGAATGGTCTCGAGTGCGATCTGCGGGTCGGCCATTTCGAGTCCGGTACCGGCGAGTGCGCCGAGCGCGGTGAACAGCACGCTGGGGACGAACGCGCCGAGCGCCGTCCACACGGCGACGGAGACCGGCGAGGTGGTCGCCGGCAGGTAGCGGGCGAAGTCCGCGCTGTTGGTGTAGGACAGCGGAGCCGACGCCACGATCGACACACCCGCGGCCACCGTCGCCCACAGGCCGATTCCGTGGAGTGCCTCCGCCGGCTGGTAGCCCCAGTCGGCGTTACCGAGGACGTATCCGGCCATCACCACGAAGATCGACGTCAGCACCAGGGCCAGCGGCTGGTAGAGCCGCACGATCGTGGCGTGCCCGTACACGCCGATGGCCAGCGTGACGGCGGCGATCGCCAGGATGACGACGACCTTGACGGGGGTGGTCGCGTCGATCCCGAACCGTTCGACGAGCCGGAAGGCCGTGTACGACGCGGCCGCCCAGTTCAGCGCCAGGTAGCAGACGCTGATGAACCAGCTGGTGACGAGAATGTTCACCCGGTTGCCGCGGATGCCGAAGATCGCCCGCGTGATCACCTCGCTGGGCGTGCCCGACGCGGGTCCGCTGGCGGCGACGATCCCGGTGAGGATCGAGAACAGGTTGCCGACCACGATCACCGCCAGCGCCTGCCAGAAGGACAGGCCCATCAGGATCAGTGCGCCGCCGACGACCAGGGCCAGGTAGCTCACGTTGGGCGCCGCCCACACCGCGAACAGGTCCCGGGCGCGGCCGTGCCGTTCGCTGTCGGGGATGAAGTCGATGCCGTGTGTCTCCACCCGCCCGGCGCGATCGGCCGGCGGTGTTTCGCCGGGCGTCACCGCGCGCGGGTCTGCTTTTGTCGATGCCATGGGGTCCTCCGGATAGATGGGCACGGATGTGCGGCTGGTGGGCGCAATCGCCGATCTGGCGTGACCCCGGTCACCGTACGGAACCAAATCGATTTGGACAAGAGTCGCGCAGGCGAATTTACAAATCGATTTGGTGCAGGTCGGGCTATTGGTAGCCTGAGTGCGTGACGGAGAAGCGATCGAGGCCCACCATCGCCGACGTGGCTCGGCACGCGGGGGTGTCGACCACGACGGTGTCGCACACGTTCAGCGGCAAGGGCGTCGTCGCCACCGCGACGCGCGAGCGTGTCCGCTCGGTCGCAAAATCCCTCGGCTACCGGCCGGACGTCGTGGCGAGGAGCCTGCGAAGCAACCGTCTCGGCGTGCTCGCCCTCGTGCTCCGGCCACTCGAGACACTGGATTCGTCTCTCCCCGAGGGCGTCGACTACTTCCTGCGATTCGCGGGTTCGGCGGCTCTGGCCGCGATGGATTTCGGATACGGGCTCATGCTGGTGTCCGATCCGACCCGCGACGAGTCGCCCGCCGCCGCCCTCGCCTGCGACGGGTTCCTGATCACGGAACCCGTCACGAACGACCCTCTCATCGAGATGCTCCTCGGGGAGGGGGTGCCGTTCCTGTCCGTCGGCAAGGATCCGGCGAGGGCTGCGTACGACGCCTGGCTCGACACCGACACCGAACTCATGACCGGCCGAGTGCTGCGGCACCTCGAGGACGCGGGGGCGACGCGAGTGGCTCTCGTTGCCGGAACTGATCCCAATTCGTGGAACCTGGGCGCCGAGGCCGCCTACCGCGCGTGGGCAGCGACGCGCGGTCAGGACGGTCGGGTCGCCATCCGGCCCGAGACCACCGGTGAGGCCGGCGGACGCGACGCCGCGGACGAACTGTTCGACCGGAGCGACCCACCCGACGCGGTGTACTGCCTGACCGGCAGGCACGCGGCGGGGGTGCTCGCGCGGGTCCGGGAACGAGGACTCGACGTTCCCGGCGACGTGCAGATCGTCGGCGGCTCCGACTCGGAACACACGCGATCAGCCGTCCCCCCCATCACCTCGGTGGACCTGCAGCCCGAACACCTTGCCCGCGTAGCCGTCACGCTGCTGGTGAACCGCCTCGACAATCTGGACCGGCCGGTCCCACCCGGGCACCTCCACGGACGACTCGTCGTGCGGGGCTCCACTCGGTAGTCCCGTCGATGACCCCGAATTACACGTGCTCGCCGGCGCACCGTCGGTGATGCGCCGGCGAGCACGTTCGGCCGGATCAGAACAACCAGGGGACTTCGTCGTGACCGAAGTCGTGGAAGTCGCCGAACCGCCCCGAGTAGAACACCAGGCCGGTGCCCTCCCGGCAGCGCATGTCGGTGACTTCGCCGTAGAAGACGCGGTGGTCGCCGATGTCGTGGGCGCTGTGGACCCTGCATTCGAGCTGGGCCAGAGCGTCTTTGATCAGCGGCAGACCCGAGCGGCTGCGATCGCAGGGCAGGTCGTCGAATCGGGCGCCGCCCCGCGTGGCGAAGCGGCGGGCGAGGGCTTCCTGACGGGAGCCGAGGACGGACACGGCGAACGACCCCGCGGCTTCCACGGCCTCGGTGGTGCGGGAGCCGTGGGTGAGTGAGACGAGCAGGATCGCCGGGTCCAGGCTGATCGAGGTCAGGGAGCTGATCGTCATGGCGCTGGGGTTGCCGTCGCCGTCGTCGGCGCTGACGACGGCGACGCCGGTGGTGAACCGGCCCATGCTTCGTCGCATGTCCGTCGGGGTGGGGGCGTGGAATGCCGGAAGGGTCATCGTGGGCCTACTTACTGTGGTACCGGACTTCGAAGGTGACGACGCCTTCGTCCGTGCTCCAGGGGCCGTGCGGCATGCCGGGCGGCCGGCAGGCGTACATTCCCGCGGTGAACGTCTCGCCGAGGGTCAGGTCGGTGAACGACCCCTCGAGGATGTAGACCTCCTCCCAGAAGTCGTGTTTCTGCACGCCCATCGGTGTCGAGTCGGCGCCGGGTTCGTAGCGCAGGATCCGGGTGGCGACGTTGCCTTCCGGGTCCTTGGCGAGGATGCGTTCGGTGATCTTCGGATCGTCACCCGGACATACCGTCCACTCGACGTCGGTGACCGGGAAGAATTCGAATTCGGGCTTGGCCATGATGGTTTACTCGCTTTCCGCTTTGTAGCCGTCGGTGAACTGCTGCACTGCCGCGACGGCGCTGTCGTAGTCGTAGTTGCGGTACGTGTATGCACCCTTCACCACGAAAGGGGCACCGGCGTAGAACATCTCGTACTGCTGGTGTCGTCCGGCGAATTCGGATCCGATGATGTCCCAGGCCAGCTTGAAGAGCTTGACGCGCTCCTCGGACGGCACACCGGGGGACTGGACGTAGTGCTCGATGTCCCGGGACGTCAGCGGACTGGTGAGATCCTTGACGCTCGACGGGAGTTGCAGCACACCGCCGCCGACGAGGTCGCGCAGGATCGCGATCACCCGCGGGTAGATTTCCGACTGCAGGCCCATCGACCCGTACAGCGCCTGCCTGCCCGGCAGCCACATCCCGGCCGAATCCGGCTCGGCGGTGTACTCGGCGGCCAGCACCGCGGAACGGACGCCGCTGACGAGTGCGGCGAGTTCGCCGAGCTTCTCCTGAACGCTGGGGATCTTGTCCACCCCGTTGACCTGGGTGACCCGACGCGCAACGCCGGCAATGAATTCGAGCTTCGTCGCGAAGCGGATCTGCGCCTGCCAGTTGCCGAGAACGTGGGCGCCGGTCTCGAAGAACTGTCGGCGGACGCCGGTGGTGTCGCGGTCGACGAACACTCGATCCCACGGCACGAGGACGTCGTCGAAGACGAGGAGCGAGTCGGGCTCGTCGTAGCGGCAGGTCAGTGGGTAGTCGAACGAGCTCGTCGCGGCCGGGATGTACGGGCGGCGGACGTACTGCTTGAGACCGGGGGCGTTGGTCGGGACCACGAACCCGACGGCGAAGTCCTTGTCGTCCGGGCCGAGCGGCTTGATGCACGAGACGAAGATTTCGTCGGCGATCGCCCCGCCGGTGGCGAGCATCTGCGAACCCCGGATGACCAGACCCTCCGTGGTTTCCTCGACCACGCCGGCCTGCAGGTACTCGCCCTCCCAGCCCGACGCCGTCGTCGCGCGTGAGACCTGGGGCGGGATGATCGCGTACGAAACGTAGAGGTTCTCGTCGAGCAGGCGCCGGTACAACTCGGACACGTTCGCCCCGAAGTCGTGCCCACCCTCGGCCGCGAACACCTCGGGATGCGCGGCGAACGCGGCGAGGAACGTCCCCACATGATCGGGGCTACGGCCGATCCAGCCGTGCGTGTGCTTCGCCCACCGCTCGATCGCCTCCCGCCGCTGCGCGAGCTCCTCCCGCGACCGTGGAATCGAGAACACCCGGTTGGCCGCGTTCCCGGTTTCGGGGGCGACGTACTGCATGCCGTTGGCTTCGTCCGCGGCCAGATCGAACATCTCGGCAATCGTCCGGGTCACGGGCGCGAAAGCCGGATGGGTGGTGACGTCGTCGATCTTCTCCCCGTCGACGAGCACTACGCGCCCGTCGTTCAGGGAGGCCAGGTAGTCGGCTCCGGTGCGCATGTCAGTGTCCTTCGGTGGTGTAGGAGTGGGTCAGGGTTCGGCCGTCGGGAAGGGTGAGTTCGAGGTCCCACCGGTGACCGGGGGTGAACTTGCCGTCGAGCAGCGGCAGGGTGCCTGCGAAGCAGAGCAGGTCCTCGCCGGTGTCGCCGATCCGGTCGGCGAAGATCTGCAGAAGGTTGTGCGGTGTACGGAGGTTGGCCAGGGTGCCGTCCTGATACAGGACCCCGTCGACCCACGATCGGGCCCGGCACGCGTCCCAGTCGAACGACGCCCAGTCCGCGATCTCGACGACGGCCGGGCCTACCGGCTTCGGGCACGCCCGCTTCGAATCACCGATGTCGACGGTCTCGAGTTGGCGGTCGGTGTGATCGGAGCCGACACCGAGGTAGTACCGCCCGCGGTGCCTCAGGATCACCGGCTCGACCTCGCCGGAGGTGTGCGCGCCGGTGACGGGGGCCTGCGTCGCGGTCGTGATCGTCGCGATCTCGACGGGGTAGAACATCGGCACCTGTGCCGGCGGTGCGACTCCGATGGCGGCGAGTTCGTCGATGTGATGTTGCACCGCTGCTTCGTCGCGGCCGGTGTACCCGGCGACCAGGGTTCGGCCGTCGCCGAATTGCAGGATCTCGGAGGAATCGAGGGTTTCGAAGGTGAGCACCTCCGTGGTGGCGCCGGTCATGAAAGGACCTTTCTGCGGTTGAGGAAGCTGTAGTCGTCGAGCCGGTCCCTCAGGACCGGGAACTCGGCGCGGGTGCGGTCGACCACGGTGGGGTCGATCTCGGCGATGGTGATGCCCTCGGACGAATCCGCCTCGGCGATCACCGTTCCCCACGGGTCGACGATCCGGCTGTGGCCGCCGAGTTCGACCGAATTGTGGGTGCCGGTGGCGTTGCAGGCGATCACGAAGACCTGGTTGTCGACGGCGCGGGCCGAGGTCAGCAGCCGCCAGTGCTCCTTGCGGGCCTTCGGCCAGGCCGCGGGCACGATGACGAGTTGTGCTCCGGCGGCGACCAATTCGGTCCACAATCCGGGGAACCGCAGGTCGTAGCAGGTGGTGGCCGCGATCGGGCCGAACGGCGTATCGGTGGTGTGGATCTGCGTCCCCGGCTGCAGGAGCTGCGCTTCGAGGGAGTCGTATCCGAACACGTGAACTTTGCTGTAGTGGTGGTGGATCTGTCCGTCGGGGCCGATCAGGACCGCGGTGTTGCGCAGCCTGCCCTCTTCGCCCTGTTCGACGATGCTGCCTGCGTGGATGTAGCACTGCCGTTCGGCGGCGACGGCTGCCAGAACCTGGACGGTACCGCCGCCGAGGGTTTCCGCAGCTGTCGAGTAGTCGTCGAAGTGGTTGTATCCGACGCGCCACAGCTCGGGCAGAACGATCAGGTCGACTCGCTCGTCGAGTCCGGTCAGGAGGTTGCGTACGCGCTCGAGTCGATGCGCGGGGGTCTCGGAATCGGGGCTGGCCAGTTGAGCCAGGGCTATCTTCATGGGTTTCCTTCGTGCCGTTAGATGTTCGGCCGTTTCATTGACTGCAGGGTGGTGTCGAGGTGTTCCCGCACCGCCTGTACCGCGGCCTGCGGATCGCCTGCCGCGATCGCGTCGGCGATGGCGCGGTGCTCGACGAGAACCTGCTTCTTGCGGGTTTCGTCGGCCATGACGATGCGGATTCCCATCCGCATCTGACGGTCCCGCAGTGAGCTGTAGAAGTTGTTCATCAGTGGGTTGCCGGCCGCACGGATGATGGCCGTGTGGAATTCGAGGTCGTGCGCGATGAAGTCGACCGGGTCGGTGTCGTTCTCCTGGAGGTCCAGGAGAATGCGGAGCCGGTCCGGCACCAGGCCCGGTTGGGGCGCCACTTCGGTGACCGACCATTCCTCGACCACCCGGCGGGCCTGCATGATGGCTTCGACGTCGCTGTCGGACAAGGCCGGGATGAAGGCGCCCTTGTGGGGCACTCGCCGGATGAAGCCTTCGGCCTCGAGGCGTAACAGCGCCTCGCGCACGGGGGTTCGGGAAATTCCGGAGGACGCGGCGACCTGCGCTTCGGACAGAAACATCTCCTCGTCGCGGGGCAGGGTGATGATTGTGTTCTTCAGCCACTCGTAGGCCAGCTCCGGCGCCGTTGCTCCGGTGGTCTTCGATGTCGTCATGGCTTGCCCCTTCGAGGAGAGTCAGTTGTGGACGGAAGCCGGTGTTTCCGGTGTCCGGGAGATGGCCTCGTCGCCCACGGCCGCGAGATCCACGGACTGCGTTTCCTGCGCGAGAAGTGAGGCGATCAGGGAGATGACTCCCATGGCTGCGAGATAGGCACCGATGGCGTATCCGGTGCCGAACCGGGTGTAGAGCGCGATCGCGATGATCGGGGCCAGCGAGCCGGCCAGGACGGACGCGAGGTTGTAGGCCAGCGACACTCCGGAGTACCGGACTTCGGTGGGAAACAGTTCGGAGAAGAATGCGCCGATCACGGCGCTGTAGGCCGCGAAGATCAGCAGTCCCACCGACACCGCGAGGGTGATTGCCGCCGGATTCTTCGTGTCCAGCAGCGCGAAGAACACGAACGCCCACACGATGGTGGCGGCGGACGCGCCGATGTAGATCGGTCGCCGGCCGATCCGGTCGGCGAGCACGGCGAACATCGGGATCGTCACCAGGGCGACGACCATGCCGATCATGACGGCGTTCAATCCGGTGCTGCGCTCGAGTTCGAGGATCTGGGTGATGTAGGTGATGACGAACAGCGAGAAGATGTAGAAGCCGGCGTTCTCGCCGAAGCGGGTGAAGGCCGCGAGGAGGATCTGGCGCCAGTGTCCCCGGACGGCCGCGGCGAGCGGCATGCCCTTCTTCTCGGCGGTCGCGGTGTCCCGGGACTGCTCGAACAGCGGGGTCTCCGCGACGTACAGCCGCAGGACCAGACCGATGATCACCAGCAGTGCCGACAGCCCGAAGGCGATCCGCCATCCCCAGGACAGGAACGCGTCCTCCGACAGCGTGGAACCGAGGACTGCGAGCACCCCGGCCGCCAGCAGGTTACCCAGCGGCGGACCGAGATTGGGCCAGGCGGACCAGAACGCCCGTCTCTTCGAATCGCCGTGTTCGGAGACCAGCAGGACTGCGCCACCCCATTCGCCGCCGAGGGCGAAGCCCTGCACCAGCCGCAGAAGCACGAGGATCAACGGTGCGGCGACGCCGATGGACGCGTAGGTGGGCAGGAAGGCGATGAGGAAGGTCGACACTCCCATGAGCATCAGGCTGGCGATCAGGGTGGCCCGCCGGCCTTTGACGTCCCCGTAGTGCCCGAGCACCGCGGCACCGAGGGGGCGCGCCACGAAGCCGACCGCGTAGGTGGCGAACGCGAGCATGGTGCCCACCAGGGGATCCTCGGTGGGGAAGAACAGCTTGTTGAACACCAGCGCCGCCGCTGTTCCGTACAGGAAGAAGTCGTACCACTCGACTGCGGTACCGGCGAGGCTCGAACCTGCAATGACGGGCAGGCTGGTGTGGGGTCTGCGGTTGATAGATTTGTTGTTGGCGGTTGCCATAGTCGACTCCTAGGTCGAATCGTCGCTACGTGACGAGCTGCACGTCCTTGCGCCTACCTCCAAGTAGGCGACTCGAACGGTCGCGCAGATGGTGCTGCCTGGGCTCGGTGGCTGCTCCAACAGCTGCCGAGCCCGCTTTTTTTCTTGCCTCATCCGACTGTGAAGCCGATCACGAAAAGGCCGTACACCAGTTGTATACGACCGGTCTACGATTCGCAAGAGGGCGGCTGAACTCTCCGTTTCCGCCCCGCGACCGGGCAACTCTTGACGCAGGCCCGAGCACGACCTAGCTTAATCGAATCATATTCGATTAATTTGAGGAGGTGCCGTGGACGCCGAACTGCTCGTCGTTGGAGGCACGGTGCGCACCGGTGATCCCGACCGGCCGGTCACCGACGCGCTTGCCGTGGCCGGCGGCCGCGTGGTCGCGCTGGGGGAGCGGGCTCGTGCCCTGCAGTCGAGCCGCACCGAACTGATCGACCTGCGTGGGGGCGCGTTGTTGCCGTCGTTCGGCGACGGGCACGTCCACCCGCTGATGGGCGGGCTCGGTCTGCGCGGGGCCTCGATTCGCGACTGCGGCAACGTCGACGAGGTCCTGCGCGAGGTGCGCCGGTGGGCGGACGAGAATCCCGGAGCCGCCTGCGTATTCGGGGATGGTGTCTCTCCGACGCTCGCCGAGGGCGGGCGCTTCGAGGCCCGGTGGCTCGACAGTGTGGTGCCGGACCGGCCGGTGGTCCTGCGCACAATGGACCATCACACCGCGTGGGTCAACAGTGCGGCGCTGCGGTGTGCCGGACTGACCCGGGACACCCCGGACCCGGCAGGCGGAGAGATCGTGCGAACCGCCGACGGTGAGCTGCTCGGCACTCTGCGTGAATGGGGTGCGATCAATCCGGTTCTCACACTGGTGCCGGAGGTGACCCTCGACGACCGGGTCGATGCGCTGGCGACAGTGTCGAAGATGCTTGCCGCCGCGGGCATCACGTGGGTGCAGGATGCGTGGACCGAACTCGACGACGTCGAGGTCTGGCTGACCGCCGCGGATCGCGGGAGGCTGTCGACCCGTGCCAACCTAGCGTTTCGTGCCACCCCGGAGAGCTGGGAGGCCGACCGGGAGGCGTTCGTCCTGGCGCGGCGGAAGGTCGAGGAACGCGGCGGCGACGCGGTTCGGGCAGGAACGGTCAAGTTCTTCGCCGACGGGGTGATCGAGGCCGGTACGGCGGCGCTTCTGGCGCCCTACACGGACTGTCCGCACTCCCACGGCATCAGCAACTGGACGACGGACGAACTGTCTCGGGCTGCGGCCGAAGTGGACCGGCTCGGGTTCCAGATCCACATCCATGCCATCGGCGACGCCGGGGTGCGCATGGCGCTCGATGCGATCGAGCACGTGGACCGCAGCAACGGTCCGCGTGATCGGCGCGCCACGATCGCACATCTGCAGTTGGTCGACGGTGACGACCTCGACCGGTTCACGTCCCTCGGGGCGGTCGCCAACTTCCAGCCGCTGTGGGCCCAACTCGACGCCCTGATGACGGAATTGACGATTCCGCGGATCGGGGCCGAACGAAGCGCGCAGCAGTATCGCATCGGAACCCTCACCGAGCGAGGTGCACGGGTGGCCTTCGGCAGTGACTGGCCCATCACCGCCTACGAGCCGATCAAGGGAATTGCCACCGCGATTCACCGCCAGACCCCGTCCGGCGTACCGACGGAAGGATGGCTGCCGCGCGAACGCGTCGGCCTCGAACGAGCCCTCGCCGCGTATTCGGCCGGCGTCGCCTATCAGGGATTCGAGGAGAACCTGTGGGGCTGCCTCCGGCCAGGAATGCGGGCCGACATGATCCAGCTGCCGGTCGACCCCTACGACCTGTCGTCCACGCAGGCGCTCAGTGACCTTGCCGTGACCCGAACCTGGTTGGGCGGCACGCAGGTTCACTGAGGTTCGGCGCTACCGCTGCACCGCGCCGCATTCCTGCAGGAGGTTGCGAAAGCCCGCCAGCAGGGCCGCCAGGCCGAGTTCGAACGCCTGCTCGGCCCTCGCCGGGCCGCGGGGTGCGGCGGCAAGCGCCCGCGTCAGGGCGTCGTCGGTCGTCGTCGAATCCGCTTCGATCATGACCTCCGGCGCGGCCGCGTCCAGGGCGGCCCCGAGGAGAAAATTCTCCGCGGCGGTGATGACGGCCATGATGTGGTCGTCCGGGAAGCCGGCGTCGCGCAGTCCGGCCGCCGCCGAGTGGTACACCGAGAGCGAGCCGGGATCGCGCACCGTCTCGGTGGCCAGGAGGCGGATGGCGGTGGGGTGCCTGCTGAACGCTGCCCGATAGGACCGGGCCCATTCGGAGAAGGCCTCGTCCCAGGGCAGGCGCTCGAAGGCCGATCCGTCGATTTCCCGGACGACGCGGTGGCGAACCAGTTCGACGACGGCCGCGCGGCCTTTGGCATGGTGATAGATCGACGACACCTGCACATTCAGGTGCCGGGCCAGATCCGGCATCCTGAAGTCGCCGTCACGATCGACCAGTTCGAGCGCCGCCTCCGCGATGCGTTCGCGGTCCAGGCGTGCGACGCGAGGTCTGCCCATCGGTGCACCCACCTCTCCAATCGAAATTCATTCGATTATGCCCTTGTGGCGCCGGTCACAACGTTCTAGTCTAATCGAAACACATTCGATTAGAACCTCGTCGCGTATCCGCGCCCCCGGGTTTCCCCGCCGCCGCGCCCTTGCCCTGACTGGAGACGTCCCTCATGAAGAAATCCGCACCCGGACCCGCCTCCGGCACGCAGCTGGAAGGCGGCGCCCTCGGCACCTCCGGCATCGTGTTCTTCGTCGTGGCGGCCGCCGCGCCGCTGCTGGTGATGGCGGGGGTGGCTCCCCTGGCCCTGAACGTCGCGGGCATCGGGGCGCCCGGCGGGTACATCCTGGCCGGACTCGCGCTGGGCGTGTTCGCGATCGGCTTCACCGCGATGAGCAAGTACATCCACAACGCGGGAGCGTTCTACTCGTACATCTCGATCGGACTCGGCCCCCGCTGGGGCCTCGCGGCCGCGGTACTCGCCCTCGTCTCCTACAACGCCCTCGAGATCGGGATCTTCGGCGCCCTCGGGTATTTCACCCAGTCCACCATGGCGGATCTGGTCGGACTGAATCTTCCGTGGGGACTGTGGTCGCTGATCGGCGTCGGGCTCGTCTGGTTCCTGGGGTCGCGATCGGTCCATGTCGGCGCCCGGTTCCTGATCCTGCTGCTCTCCGCTGAGACGGGGATCCTCGTCCTGCTCGCGGCCGCCGTCCTTCTCCGGGGCGGCGCCGAGGGGCTCGGTGTCGAGTCGTTCGCTCCCGCCCACGTCTTCAGCCCCGGCCTGGGTGGGGTGCTGACCCTGGCGTTCGCCGCGTTCATCGGGTTCGAAGCGACCGCCCTGTATCGGGAGGAAGCGAAAGATCCCTCCCGGACGATCCCCCGGGCGACCTACCTCGCGGTCGCATTCCTCGGCCTCTTCTACGCCTTCATGGTGTGGATCATCATCCAGGCCTACGGCCCGGATCAGGCGCTCGCGCTCGCAGCCTCCGATCCCGCCGCAATGTACTTCGACGCCATCGAGAACTACGTCGGCGGCTGGGCGAGCACGCTCATGGAACTGCTGATCATCACGAGCATCCTCGCCAGCCTGCTCGCGTTCCACAACGCGATCACCCGCTACGCCTTCGCGCTGTCGCGCGAGCACGTACTGCCGCGGGTCCTCGGCACACTGCACCCGGTCTACAAGTCGCCGTACGTGGCGAGCGCCGTGCAGAGTCTGCTTGCGATGGTCGTGATCGTCGGGTTCGCGCTCGCCGGCGCCGACCCCTACCTTCAGCTCCTGCTCTGGGTGAATTCGCCCGGCGTCGTCGGCATCGTCGTACTCCAGGCCATGGCCGCCGCCGCCGTTCTCGCATTCTTCTGGCGGGATCGCCGCGGGCATTCGGTGTGGAGGGTGCGGGTAGCCCCCGCTGCCGCCCTCGCCATGTTGACCTACGCGACGTGGTTGATCGTGGCCAAGATGGACTTGCTCACTGCCGCAGGACCCGCCGTGAACACGGTCCTCGTCGCCGTGACACCGGTAAGCCTGGCGATCGGGCTGGCGCTCGGTGCGCGGCTCGCGCGACGCCACCCCGATCTCTATGCCCGGCTGGGCACCACCGACGTGGACGCCGAACCCTCGGTCCCGCCCGGAGAAGTGAGCACCAGTCCCATCCCGCGCGGCAAGGCCACCTAGACGTGCCTTCACAGCAATCCGATCAGTTCGAGGTGGACGTCCGGCGCTACCGCCGGTGGCGCGATCGACGACGAGAAGCCGAACGACACCGCGCCCGACAGCCGAGACCGGGCAAAGAGGTCGACGACATCCTCGACTTCGCCCGAACCTGGGCGCCATTCGGCGGACCCCCGGAGGAGGAGACCCTCGTCAACTTCGGGATGTGCCCAACTCGATTCGCGGAACGACTCTGGCAAGTCATCGGCGAATTCGGCTGCGGGCGAGCCGACGAGACGCAACTGAAACGGGCCTATCCGCAACGCGAATAGCGAGGGTGCGGGCCCTTCGGGATCGTGATCGATAATGGTCGCATGCGGTCGCGGAGGAAGATCTTGGACGCCACGCTCGACTTGATCGCGAGTGACGGTTTCGAGGGGGTCACCATCGCGGCGGCGGCGCAGGGTGCGGGCGTCACGCGGCAGACCGTGTACTCCAACTTCGGGTCGCGCGAAGAACTGGTGTCGCAGGCGATCGCCGGTCTCGCCGTCGAGGTGCTGGGCGGGATCCACTCCCGCTCGAACGCGACCGACACAACGTGCGAGTACGTCGTCGAACTCATCGTCGCGGGCCGGGCCGCGGTGCGCGCGCATCCGGTGCTGGCTACCCTGCTGCAGGCGGAACGGGGAAACCCTGTTTTCGACACGGGCATGATGTCCCGCGCGAAACCCGTAGCGCGCGAACTGCTCGAGCCCCTCGTCGAGCGCGATCCCGGCGTGGAGTCGAGCCTGGACGATATCGTCGAGATCGCACTTCGGCTGGCGCTGTCGGTCGTCCTCTTCGACGACGACGCCGTTCACACCGACGACGACCTTCGCCGGTTTCTCACCCGCTGGCTGTCGCCGGCGATGCCGTCCAGCTCGTAACGGCAGTCACAGTTACTTCTTGACACATCTCGCTCACAGTGTCTAGTTTGAGCTCGCCTAAGAGAAATGCTCCACGCTGATCTTTCGACATCTCGCCGAGTGAGTCCGTCTGTGATCTGGGGGAAATCTGTGTCAGCACTCAATCGCCGCTCCTTTCTGGCCGGGGCCGCTGCCGCGGGCGTCGCGTTGGCGAGTCCGCGCATCGCGCAGGCCGGGACCGGAGGCCGCCGGACTACCGTGCCGCTCACCCGCGAAGATCACCGGGTCATCGTCGTCGGGTCGGGGTTCGGCGGCGGCGTCGCGGCGCTCCGGCTCGCGGAGGCCGGCGTGCCCGTTCTGGTGCTCGAGCGTGGAATACGCTGGCCCACAGGGCCGGACGCGGACACCTTTCCCCGTGCGACCGCCCCGGACAAGCGCATCCTCTGGTACCGGTCCAGTCCGCAACTGTTCGGTGAGCCGGTGGCGCTGGAGCCGTATACCGGTCTGCTCGAGGCGGTGCCCGGCGACAACATGACCGCACTGTGTGCCGCCGGCGTCGGCGGTGGTTCCCTCGTCTACCAGGGGATGACGTTGCAACCGACCGAGGCCGTCTTCAACACGCACCTGCCCGAAGCGCTCGACTGGGCCACGATGGACCGGGTTCACTACCCGCGGGTCGCGCGGATGTTGCGGCTCGCCGTCGCCCCCGACGAGTTGATCGACAGCCCGAATTACCAGGCCGCGAGGGTGTTCGCGCAGAACGTGCAGCGAGCGGGACTGCCCGTGTCGAAGATCCCGATGCCGATCGACTGGAACTTCGCGCTCGACGAACTCCGCGGCCGGATGAAACCTTCGTACACCAACGGCGACGGCGCCCTCGGGGTCAACAACGGCGGCAAGCACTCGGTCGACGTCACCTACATCGCTGCCGCGGAAGCGACCGGCCGGGTGACGGTGGAAACCCTGCACCAGGTCACCGATGTCGAACGCGCCCCGGACGGCCGTTGGACGGTGTACGTCGACCGGATCGATACGTCCGGCAACGTACTCGAGAACAAGATCCTCACCACGGATGCCCTGGTGATGGCCGCCGGAAGCGTGGGCACCACGAAGCTGCTGGTGCGTGCCGCGTCGACGGGCCGCATCCCGGATCTGCCGGACGAACTCGGTACCGGTTGGGGAACCAACGCCGACCGAATCTATGTCTGGACGAGCCTCGAAGAAGGATTCGGCGCTCCGCAGGGCGGCCCGGTCGTCTACGGCAGCTTGAACTGGGACGACCCCGCCACCGCCGTCACGGTCATCCAGGCGTCGATGCCACCACTGTCCCTCGACGCACGCAGCACCATGCTCGTCGGATACGGCGTCAGCGAAGGCCGTGGGAGTTTCGTGTACGACTCGGCCACCGACGACGCGGTACTGCGCTGGCCGAAGGAAGGCGACGCCGTCATCCAGAACGGCCGCATCGACCCGATGGTGCGGAAGATCGCCGGGCCGGGATCCATACTCACGGACACCAATTCGATCTTCCCTTCCACCTGGCATCCGCTCGGCGGGGCATCGATGGGCTCGGTCTGCGATCTCGAGGGCCGGGTGCTCGGCCAGCGCGGTCTGTATGTGCTCGACGGTGCCCTGATGCCCGGCAACACCGCGGCATGCAACCCGTCGATGACCATCGCCGCGGTCGCCGAACGCGCCCTGGACCACCTGGTCGCCCGCGACGTCGGAACGGTGATCTGACCATGCGCACCACCCCTTCTCGTCTTCGCCGCTCGCACACACCGCACGCTGTCCGGGTCGCCGTCCTCGCCGTCGTCAGCTGCATAGCCGCCGCGGTCGCGCTCACTGCCGGCGCTCATCCGGCACACGCCGCCCCCGGCGACGACTTCTGCACTCTGCCAGCCGAATTCGCGTCGGCTCCGGGATCGATCATCCGCACCGAACCGATGCCGTTGTTCGCCTCGGTGCCCGGAACGGACGGCACCTGGCCGGGCGCCGGGCAGCGGGTGATGTACACGTCGCGGCTGCAGGACGGTTCCCCGACAGCGGTCACCGGGACCTTCATCGACGCCACCCGGCCCTGGAATGGCAGCGGCACGCGGCCGACCGTGATCATCGCGCCCGGCACGGTCGGGCAGGGTGATCAGTGCGCCCCGTCGCACGCGTTCTCCACAGGGCTGAACGTGACCACGGCCCCGTTCTCGTTGTCCGCCAACCAGGAAGCGCTGTCGGCCAACGTGTGGAGCGCGATGGGAGCGCGCGTCTTCGTCACCGACTACATCGGCCTCGGCACCCCCCGGAGTCCACACCTACGTCAACCGGCTCGAAGAAGCCCACGCCGTTCTCGACGCCGCGCGCGCCGCGAACGCACTCGGCGGCAGCGATCCGACGACGCCACTGGCCCTGTGGGGATACTCCCAGGGCGGTGGAGCCGCCGCGGCCGCCGCGGAGCTCCAGTCCTCCTACGCCCCGGAACTGAACGTCAAGGGCACCTGGGCGGGCGGACCGCCGGCCGACCTCCTCACCGTGCTCGCCCAGATCGACGGCAACCTCATCGGCGGTGCCATCGGGTTCGCGATCAACGCTTCGTCGCACGCCATCCCGAGTTGCAGAAACCACTGCACGAACGCATCACTCCCGAGGGCCAGGCAATGCTGAACACGGTGAGCACCGAGTGCATCGGTGACGTCATCACCAACCAGCCGTTCCTGCGCACCAGCACGTACACGAACGACCACAAATCCTTGCTCGACAACCTACGCGACATCCCCGAAGCCGCCCCCGTCTTCGACGCGCAGCGCCTCGGCACCCTCACCCCGAGCAGCCCGGTGCTCGTCACCAGCGGTCGCAACGACGACACCGTGCCCTACGAGCAGGCCCGCCAACTCGCCACCGACTGGTGCGACCGAGGCGCACAGGTCACCTTCCGCACCAACGACCTACCGCCCATCGCACCGGGCACCACCATCCCCAACCACTTCGGCCCCGAACTCATCGACGGCTACGACACCAACGGCGCCGTGTCCTACATCGTCGACCGGTTGAACGACACCCCGATCGCCGAGGGCTGCAGAGTGAACTGACACCGGTGGGTCTTCGATCGCGAAGACTACGCGACGCCAGGGTGGTCACGGCACGAGGCCGCGACCACCCTGGCGCTCACCGAGGGTGTGTCAGAGCGACGCGTCGGCGACAGCGCGGGAGTGCTCCAACTCGTCGGGGACGGAGAGTTCCGCCGCGAGGGCGTCGGGATCGGGGGCACCGGGCCCGAAGTGGGCGTACTTTTCGATGTGCTGGTCCAGGGACAGCGGGCTCGGGGTGCCGTAGGTGAAATACGACTCCCACGGCAGCTTGGCGCCTCCGACGGCCAGTCCGGTGTCGATGTCGGACATCTGCCAGGTCTTGGTCTCGGCGTCCGGGTCCAAGTGCAGGTAGCCGGCCTCGCCGAACAGCTCGATGCGGTTGCCGCCCGGTTCGAAGACGTACAGGAACTGGCTCTGCGTGATGCCGTGCTTGTCGGGGCCGGCTTCGATCTGAATGTCGTAGTCGCGGAACATCTCCACGGCGTCGATGTTGTGCTGCCCGGTGCCGTAGAAGAACGCGAGGTGGTGCAGCTTGCCGTGCCCGCCGGTCATGTCGCGCATGCAGGCGACCTCGTGACCGAGCACGTTCGAGCTCATCCACGCCCCGATCTCGACGTTGCCGTCGACGACCCGCTCGGTGGTCCGGAATCCGAGGTGCCGTTCGAAGGAGTCCTTCACCGCGGTCACGTCGGACGACATCAGGTTGAGGTGGTCGATGCGCTTGACGGGGATACCCTGCAGCGGCTTCTTGGACGGCCGGGTGAGGATCTTGCTCCGCAGTTCCGGGGGAGCGACGTACTTCTCGGCTTCCCACAACAGCTGCAGATTGTGTCCGTCGGGTGACTGGTACTCGAAGGTCTTGCCGTACCCGAACTGGTCTTCGCTCCACGTGCCGTCGACGTTGCCGTCTGTCAGTGACTTGGCCCGTCGCTCGAGCGCTTCGGGAGAACTCGTCCGCATCGCGGCGTGGCCCATCCCGGCCTCGGGTGCTTCGGTGATCTTCAGGCTCCACTGATACGGGTCCTCGTATCCGCGAAGGTACACCGACTGCCCTTCCCTGTGGGTCACGTACATCCCGAGGAACTTCGTGAAGAAGTCCAGCGTCTCCTGCGGCTTGGGGCTGAACAGTTCGGCACGGGCGAGGTGCGCGATGTCGAAACGAGCGTCACTCATGGCTTCTCCTGGTTTCCGACGTCCGGGCCTGCTGCACCGGTTGTGGTCGATGTCACGAGCGTGGCGGACGGGGTCCGGGGCGGTCAGCGCTTTTCGTGATAGCCGAACAGCGGTCGCGTGATGGCGCTCGCTGTCCGGCACAGCCGAATCGCCGGTCCCGGACCTGCGAATTCTTCCTAGCGTCGACCGCATCACCCCGCCTGCCCAGGGAAGGCCTAGAAGATGAGTCGATTGAAAGCCGCGATCGTCGGATCCGGGAACATCGGTACGGATCTGATGTACAAGCTGCTGCGGTCCGAGCACGTCGAACCCGTGTGCATGGTGGGCATCGACCCCGACAGCGAGGGATTGGCCCGGGCCCGCCAGGAGGGCCTCGAAGCCTCCGCCGGCGGACTCGACTGGCTCCTGGCCCAACCGGAACTGCCGGACTTCGTGTTCGAGGCGACGTCGGCGAAGATCCACGCCGCCGCGGCGCCGCGCTACGCCGACGCCGGAATCACCGCCATCGACCTCACCCCGGCCTCGGTCGGCCCGTACGTCGTCCCCGCGGTCAACCTCGACGCGCACCTGAGCGCACCCAACGTGAACATGGTCAGCTGCGCCGGCCAGGCCACCATTCCGATCCTCTACGCCATCAACGAGGTCGCCGACGCCTCCTACGGCGAGATCGTCGCCGCCATCGCCTCCCACAGTGCCGGCCCCGGCACCCGGCAGAACCTCAGCGAATTCAGCGAAAAGACCGGGAAGGCCCTCGCCCAGGTGGCCGGCGCCGACCATGCCAAGGCGATCTCGGTGATCAACCCGGCCGAGCCGCCGATGAACATGCGCGACACCGTCTACGCCAAGGTCCGCAACCCCGACCCGGCCGCCATCGAACGCGCCGTGGTCGACATGGTCGCCAAGGTCCAGCGGTACGTCCCCGGCTACTCGCTGCGTCTGGTCGACGTCGACGGCGACCTGGTCACCGTCATGCTCGAGGTCGTCGGCGCCGGCGACTACCTGCCCACCTACGCCGGCAACCTCGACATCATCACCGCCGCCGCCGTCCAGGTCGCCGACGTCATGGCCCAGCAGAACCTCGTCCAGGGAGCAGCACAGTGAGTAAGAAAGTCACGATCGTCGACACCACCCTGCGCGACGGCATGTCCTCCGTCTCGCACCAGTTCACCCCGCAGAACGTGGCCGACATCGCCCGCGGGCTCGACAAGGCCGGAGTGTCGACCATCGAGGTCGCGCACGGCATCGGTCTCGGCGCCTCGTCCATCCAGTACGGGTTCGCCGCCGCCACCGACCCGGACTACGTCCGCGCCGCCGTCGAGGCCGTCGAGAACGCCGACATCGCCGCCCTCTACGTGCCCGGCATCGCGACGCTCGCCGAACTGCAGAAGGCCATCGACGCCGGCATCAAGACCGTCCGCATCGCGGTGCACTGCACCGAGGCCGACTGCGGGCAGCAGCCGGTCGAGTGGGCCAAGGAGCAGGGGCTGACGGTGATGACGTTCCTGATGATGAGCCACAAGCTCGAGCCCGAGCCGCTGGCCGAGCAGGCCGCCAAACTCGACTCCTATGGTGCCGACGTCGTCTACGTCGTCGACTCCGCCGGTGCCATGGTTCCCCGGCACGCCGGGGACCGGGTCGCCGCTCTGCGGCAGGCGATCACCGCGGACATCGGGTTCCACGCCCACAACAACCTCGGTGTCGGGATCGCCAACGCGCTGACCGCCGCGGAGAACGGGGCCACGTTCATCGACGGGTCCCTGCGCGGTCTCGGCGCCAGCGCCGGCAACGCGCAGACCGAGGTCCTCGCCGCCGCGTTCGAACGCGCCGGCTGGGACACCGGGGTCGACCTTTTCCCGCTCATCGACACCGCCGAACACATCGTCGCACCGCTGATGAAGGAACCGCAGATCGTCGACGAGACCGCACTGGTCCTCGGCTACGCCGGTGTGTACTCCACGTTCTTCCACCCCACCAAGCGGGCCGCGAAGAAGTTCGGGGTGCCCGCCCGCGACATCCTCATGGAACTCGGCCGTCGCGGTGTCATCGGTGGTCAGGAAGACATGATCATCGACGTCGCCTCCGAACTCGCAGGCCGCACCTACGAGACCCCGGCCCCGGCCGGGGTCTGACAGGCAAGGAGCACCATGACCACGACGGAATCCGTAACCGGGGCGACCGAGGTTCGTCACCTCATCGGTGGCGACTGGGTGGCCGCCTCGGACGGGGCGACCTTCGAAACCCGTGATCCGCACGACGGTTCACTGCTCGGGACGGTCCCCCGCGGAACCGCCGACGACGGCGAGGCCGCGATCACCGCAGCCCGCACCGCATTCGATGACGGTCCGTGGCCGCGGATGTCGCCGAAGGAGCGTGCGAAGATCCTGCACGCAGTAGCCGACAAGGTCGACGAACACCGTGAGGAACTCGCGCTGATCGAGACCCGTGACGGCGGCAAGAGCATCAACCAGTCCCTGCACGCCGAGATCCCGCGGGTGGCACACAATCTGCGGTTCTTCGCCGACTATGTGTCGATGGCCGCCAACGAGGCCTACCAGGACGGCGACCTGCTCTCCTACGTTTTGTACCCACCCGCCGGGGTGGTGTCGGCGATCAGCCCGTGGAACGCGCCGCTGATGCTCGCGACGTGGAAGATCGCCCCCGCATTGGCCTTCGGCAACACCACCGTTCTCAAACCCGCACCGCAGACGCCGCTCACCGCGCACCGGTTCGCGCAACTCGCCCTCGAGGCCGGCCTTCCCGAAGGCGTACTCAACGTGGTCCACGGATTCGGGGGCGAGGCCGTCGCCGGTCCGCTCACCGCGGACCCGAGGGTCGACCGGATCACGTTCACCGGTTCGAGCGCCACCGGCGTGCGGATCCTCCAGGCCGCCGCGGTGAACCACACCCCGGTCTCGGCGGAGATGGGCGGCAAGTCCGCGAACATCGTCTTCGACGACGCCGACCTCGACGTCGCTGTTCCGATGGCGATCCGGGCGATCTTCGGCGGCAACGGGCAGGTGTGCCTGTCCGGCTCCCGCCTGCTGGTGCAGAACTCGATCATGGACGAATTCCTCGACCGGTTCACCGAGGAGGCGAAGAAACTCACCGTCGGCGACCCGAAAGACCCGTCGAATTTCCTCGGCCCGCTGATCGAGCAAAGACACCTCGAGAAGGTGCACGGCTACGTCGAACTGGCCCAGGAGGAGGGCGGCAAGGTCGTCACCGGTGGGTCGCGGCTCACCGACGATGCGCGGGCGAAAGGCTTCTACTACCCGCCCACGGTGATCACCGGGCTCACCAACGACTCGCGCACCGCGCGTGAGGAGATCTTCGGGCCCGTCGAGACCGTCCTCGGGTTCGACACCGAGGACGAGGCGTTGCGCATCGCGAACGACTCGCCATACGGGTTGGCAGGGATTCTGTTCACCGACAACCTCAACCGTGCGCACCGCATGGCCGCACGGTGGAAGGCCGGCACGGTGTGGATCAACACCTTCTTCGAGCGCGACCTCCGACTGCCGTTCGGTGGCGAAGGCAGCAGCGGCCTCGGACGCGAGGGCGGCCAGTACTCCCGCGAATTCTTCACCGAGCCCCGAGCGGTCACCATCCGCCTGCGGAGTTGATCGAACTCGTCCACCAGCGGCCGGGGCGGTACCCACCGTCCCGGCCTTCGTCTTTCCGAACCGAGGAGAACTGTGCTGTGACTACACCCGACCTTTGTGTCGTCGTCGGTGCGACCGGTGCGATGGGCACCGAAATCACCCTGCGACTGGCCCGCCGCGGGCTGCGAGTGCTGGCCGTCGCCCGCAGAGGCGACGAACTCGAGAAGCTCGCGATCTCCGACGACCTGATCACGCCGTGCGTCGCCGACATCGCCGACGACACTGCAATCGACACGATCTCTGCGTGTATCGACTCGCCCGTTCGGATGGCGCTGTTCGCCGCCGGCCTCCCGGTGCGGGGTTCCGTCGACACGATTCCACCGGGCGACCTGGCCCTGGCGACGAACATCAAGGTGGGCGGACTCGTCCGCCTCCTGCACGCCGTCCGCGACCATCTCGTCGACGGCTCCCGCTTCGTCACCATCGCCGGCTCCCTCGGTCTCGAACCGGGTCCGCTCGATGCGGCGCCCGGCACGGCGAACGCGGCGGTCTTCAACCTCATGCGCCAACTCAGTGCCCTCTACGGGCCGAAGGGTGTCACCACCCACACGATCGCTCCCGGACCGGTGGACACTCCGAGGCTGCGTGCCTTCGTCGAAACCGAATCCGCCGAAACCGGGCAGGATCCGGAGAAGATCTGGAACCGCTACCGCGCCAAGACCAGCCTCGGTCGGCTGCCGACGCTCCAGGAGATCGGCTGGATGGTCGAGACCCTGCTCGCTCCGGAGGCCGCGGTGCTGCACGGCTCGGTGATCAACGTCGATGCCGGAACCCGCCACGGAATCCACTGACCAACTCCCGAAAAGGATTGTCACCTATGCCTGTCGCCCACTTCCACCTCGTCGACGGCGCCTACACCGCCGAGCAGCACCGAGAACTGCTCACCGCCGCGAGTCGGTGCTACTCCGAGGTTCTCGACTCACCGATTGACCGCGTAAGGGCGTTCATCGTGCGATGCCGGCCCGACGATGTCGCTGTCGCGGGAACCACCGTTACAGACGGCGCGCCCGCTGCGCCCTATTTCACGGCGATCGTGCTCGCCGGACGCCCCGCCTCGCAACGTCAGGAACTTGCGGCGCGGTTCACCGATCTGATCGTCGACATCCTCGGTGCGCAGCGTGCGCTCGTGCGCGGACAGATCATCGAAGTCGACCCGGCGAACTGGGCGATCGCGGGGACCGCGGCCGCCACCACTCGTGCCGGTGAGATCGCGGCTCGTGCCCAGGCTGTGCCCTGAGCTGCACCACACATACGTATGGGCGGCCGCGACATTCGTCGCGGCCGCGCCAGCCGTCGGCACTCGGTTCAGAACCCCCAGGGCTCGTCGCGCCCGAGGAGTTCCAGCGACCGGAAACTGCCGGTGTAGAAGACGAGCGGGTGCCCGTCGTCGTACCAGAGTTGCTCGACCCGGCCCACGTGCAGCGTGTGGTCGCCCGCGGGGTGCGAGGCGACCACGGTGCACGCGAGATGCACCAGAGCGCCTTCGAGGAGAGGCACGCCCCTGCGCCACACGAACCGAACCCGATCCGGTTCGTGTGCCGCGCCCGCGAAGTGCAACGACACAGGTTCCTGGTCTCCGGCGAGAATCGAAACGCCGTACGTCCCGGTCTCTCTGATCTTCGTGTCCATCTTCGCGCGTGTGGAGATGGACACGAGCACCAGCGGTGGGTCCAGCGACACCGAGGTGAACGCATTGGCGGTCATCCCGTGCACCGAGTCCTCGTCTTCGCATTCGGCGGTGGTCACGATGGTGACACCGCTGGCGAACCGTCCCAGCGCCTTCCTCAGGTGTAGCGGCGTCACCTCGGGATCGAGTTCGCCCACTGTCTCGGTCATGGCTGCGCTCCTCGTCGTCGGTTCCACTCAGCCCCGAACGATCCTCAGATCGTCGTTGCCGATCAGGTCGGGCCGGGTCCAGCCGTCCACGTCGTACTCGGACATGCACTGTTCGGCGAATCCCTTGAGCGCCAGATCCTGTCCGGTCGCCTGGTAGGCGAACAACGTCTGGAAGCGGACGGCCTCGTGATCGCCGCCGTAATTGCGCTCGTAGAGTTCGTGCCGCCCACCGAACTCGGTGCCGACGGCGTCCCACAGCAACTTGAGCAACTGGACGCGGTCGATCGCGGCGACGCCGTTCGATCCGCGGACATACTGGTCGAGGTAGGGACGCATGGCCGGGTTCGCCCAGTCGCTCGCATGGGAGTTCAGGTAGATCAGCCCGCTGCCCAGCACCTGCTGGATGATCTCCTTGACCCGCGGATACCCCACACCCATGAAGGTGCGATAGGCGAGGCCGTAGTTCAGGTTCGGCTGGACGGCGCCGTTCACCCACTGTTCGGGTGACTTGGCCATCGCGTCGGACAGCCCCCAGAACATGTCGCGCCAGTTGAGGATCTCCCCGATCTGCATCTGCACACCGCGGAATCCCGCGGAGCCGGTCATTTCCACACCCTTCATCACACAGCCGGCGATGAAGTCGAGCTTCACCGCGAGCCGAGCGCATCCGTGGAACATGAAGCGGGAGAGAAATCCCGACTTCATGACGAAGCCGTTCGCGGTGTCGGTGTCGTAGGCGAAGACGTTCTCCCACGGCACCAGCACCCGGTCGAACACCATGATCGCGTCGTTCTCGTCGAACCTGCTCGACAACGGATAGTCGAACGGCGTGCCCATCACCGCAGCGTTCATCTCGTAGGAGGTGCGGCAGAACAACTTCAGTCCTGGCGAATCCATCGGCACCGTGAAGATCAGGCCGTATTCCTTCTTGCGCAGCGGCAGTCCGTAGTGGGCGATGAAGTTCGCGTTGGTGATCGCCGATCCCGTCGCGACGACCTTCGCGCCGGACACGATCAGACCCGCATCGGTCTCCTCGACGACGTGCACGCACACGTCGGCGGTTTCGTCGGCCGGCTTGTCGCGGTCGATCGGCGGATTGACGATGGCGTGGTTGAGGTAGAGCATCCGCTCCTGCGCGTGCTTGTACCAGTGCAGGGCGTTGTCGCGGTACGGGCCGTAGAAGTCGGCGTTGGCTCCCAGCGTGCCGAGGAACGAGGCCTTGTAGTCGGGCGACCGGCCCAGCCAGCCGTACACCTCACGCTGCCAGGCCACGATCGCGTCACGGGCGAGCACCAGGTCGTCCGCACTACGAGCGGTCTTGAAGAAGGGGTGCGTGAAGCCGCCGTTTCCGGTATCGGTGGGCACCGCCAGCACGCCCTTCGCCTCCGGCTGGTGCAGTGCGTCGTACATCCGCGCCACCGACCGCGCCGAGTTACGGAAAGCCGGATGGGTGGTGACGTCGTCGACGCGCTCCCCGCGGAAGTAGACCTCGCGGCCGTCGCGCAGCGACTCGAGGTACTCGTCGCCCGTCATGGGCCGGACGTCGTTCGGAACTCCGACGCGATCGTCGACGAATGCTGATGTGGTCATGGAGTCACTCCTGGTCTCGTTGGGCAGGAACCTGTTTCGGAAGGCGAGGACGTCGGCGCGCCTCGGTCACCGCTGTCGGTGTCGTACTCGACGGGGTGGGGTATATTGACCCGAACGCCACGTTCCTGTGATCTGGAACACTATTAGGCGGAGGTGTGGTGGAACATGGCTGAGCGCGAACAATCGAATGACTCCGCGCGCACCGACGTGCCCGCGATCGTCTCTCTGCGAACACGGGAGCTCGATACCGGGGAGGGCCGTATGCAGTGGGCGAGCACGCTGGAGCGGCTCTACTGCGAGACGGACGTGGCGTGGCCGGAGCCTCGGCGTCACTTCGACGCGGAGTGGGGCGGGCGACCGTTCGGTGATCTGCATGTCAGCACGATCCGGGCCGACGCGCACACCGTCGTCCGATCGCCGGCGATGATCCAGTCCGATTCGGGGGAGGGGTATTTGGTCTGCCTCGTCACGGACGGAAGCGTGGAGGTCCGGCAGTCCGGCCGGGCCACGGTGGTGGAGCCGGGTTCCTTCGCGCTCCTCGACTGCGCCGCACCGTTCGTGTTCCACTCACCCGCCCCGTTCCGACAGGTCGTGGTTCGATCCCCCCGCGAGGTGCTCACGTCGCGCCTTCCGGGACGAATCGTCGAACACGGCACGGCGCGCTCGATTCACGGCGACACCGGGGCTGGCGGACTGGTCGGTCGGTTGTTCGTCGATATCGCGGACATGGACGCGCCGATGTCGCAAGGTGCTGCCGTGTCGTTCGCATCCTCCGCCGTCGACATGCTTGCCACGGCCCTGACCGAGGGCCTGTTGGCGACCAGCGCTGCAGACCTGCACCGCACGGAGGACCTCACGCGGGTTCAGCGGGTGATCGAACAGAATCTCCACGACGCCGACATCACGCTGTCGGACATCGCCGCGGCAGCGGGTATGTCGCTGCGCACCGTGCACAAGCTGTTCAATGCGGAGGGCACCACGACGCGGGCCTGGCTGTACCAGGCCCGCCTCGAGGCTGCGCGAAAGTACCTGCTCACCACGGATCTGTCCGTCGCCGACGTCAGCGAGTGCGCCGGCTTCCGCGACGTGTCCCATTTCAGCCGGTTGTTCCGCAGCACCTTCGGCTCGAGCCCCGGCCTGTACCGGAAGGAGCACGCGCGTAGAGGTTCGTGATGCGCTGCGCCAACAAGTACGGTCAGGGAAGAACGGTGTCCTCGTTGCTGAAGAGCATCGTGACACCACCGGTGGCGAAGTTCGCGAGATCTCCGGCGGCCGTCTGCCCAGCCGGTGACGACAGAGCCTGCGCGGCGGCATCCTTGGAGTCGAAGAACAACTCGGCGAGCGCGTATGCCGCGGGACTAGTGCCGTCGAGGGTCTCACACTTGCCGGCGGCGAATTGGACGACCCCGGGCACCTGCCGGACCAGCGGCAGGTGTTTTGTGGCGTAGTACTCGTCGAATTCCGCCGGGTCGGTCGGCGGGTTGTAAATGATGCTCACTCGGTACATGTAATTCCTGTTCTCGACGTCGTAGGTCGGGTTGGGGGACAGTGGGATCACACGGCCTCGGCCGCCGGCCGCGGAGTGTTCACGGTGAACTCCTCCTTGAAGATCAACCGCGGCGACATGCGGCGGCGTTTCAAGGCCTTGACGGCGGCGGCGACCATCGCGGGCGGTCCGCACAGGTATGCGCTGTGGCCACGGCAACTGGCGAAGTCACCCAGCACGGCGTCGGTGACCATTCCCGTTGCCCCGTCCCAGTTCTCCTCACTGAGGACCGGGTGATAGTGGAATCGGGAATCGGTCGCCTCCATCGCGCGGAAGCACTCGACGTCGTAGAGGTCGGCTTCCCGGCGACCACCGTGGTAGAGGTGAATCGCCGGTAGCAGATCGTGGTCCAGTGCATGCCGGACAATCGATTTGAGCGGTGCGAGCCCGGTGCCTCCGCCGATCAGGATGGCCGGCTCCTCCCGGGCTTCGACGACACCGAACTGGCCGAGCGGTCCACGCAGATCGATGCGGTCACCCACCGCGAGTGAGTCGAAGATCCAGCCCTCGGTGGCGAGGCCGCCCGCCGTATTCCGGACGTGGAACTCGAGCAGCCGTTGCTCGGACGGCGGGTTCGCCATCGAATACTGGCGCGCGACACCGGAGCCCGGCACGATCAGTTCGGCGTACTGACCGGCGTCGAACTCCATCGGCTCGTCGAGTTCGACGACGAGCCTGCGGGTCTGCCGAGCGATGTCGGACAGTTCCCGTACTGTGCCTATGTAGTCGCGGAGGGGGTGCATCGGCCGGCCGGGGTCGGCGTCGTTCACGGGGGCGATGGTCAGGTCTCCGTGCGGTTTCGACTGGCAGGCCAGCGCGAGTCCCGACGAGCGTTCGTCGGCGGAGAGGATGGTCTCCTCGGCGGCGCCGTGGTCGACCTCCCCGGAGAGAACCCGGATCTTGCACGTGCCACAGGTCCCCTGTGAACAGGCGTGCGGAAGCCAGCGATTCGCCCGCAATGCGGCTTCCAGGACCGACGTGCCGGGTGCGACCGGGAACGCCCCGTCCTGCCCCGACACCGTCACCATACGGTCCATCGGTCAGACCTCCCAGGTGACGTGCAGGCCCTGCGGTCCGCGGAACGTCCATCCCCAGAACTGCGGGGCGCGGTCGGGATCGGGCTCGATGTTCGGGATCGTCTCGAACAGCTCCTCGAGTGCGATCCGCACGATCGCGGTACCGAGATACGTTCCGGCGCAAGCATGGTTTCCCGCTCCGAACGCCAGATGCGGCATGATGGGCCGGTCGATCTCGTAGGCCTCCGCGTTCTCCCAGACGGACTCGTCTCGATTGGCCGAACCGTATGCCAGCATGACCGGTGTTCCCGTCGGCAGGTCGATGCCGCCGATGGTGACATCGCGGCCCGCGACCTTCACCGCGGCACTCCAGATCGGGGCCACCCAGCGCGCGCTCTCGTTGACGGCGCGCGGAATGAGGGTGGGGTCGTCGATGACGCGTTCGAGCTGGTCGGGATGCTGGAATAGCCCTGCCAGGGTGGTCGTCATGACGTGCCCGGGCTCCTGAAGGGCGCCGAGCAGGAACACGTAGATGTTCGGGTAGATCTCGGACCGGTCGCGGACCTGGCCGTCGGGCGTCCCGTCGTGCAGCCAGTGCGAGATCAGGGTGTGGTCGGGATGTTCGGTCCAGCGGTCGAGCATCGGGCCGACAGCGGCGACGATCTCGGCCTTCACCTGGTCACCGGCCTCGAACGGCCCGGGATTGGCGAAGTTTCCGTTCTCGTCGACTTCCGCGTTCCCGTACGACTGCGCCAGCGTCTGGAACCAGCGCACCAATGTCTCCGAAGGGATTTCGGTGAGACCCATCAGGTCCCCAACCGAACGCACACTGATCGGCGCGAAGTAGGCCTCCTGGATGTCTGCGGCACCCAGATCCTCGATCCCTTCCAGGAGGCTGCGCGCCTGCGGCCGGACCAGCGCTTCTACATAGGAGTCCACTGCACTGGGCCGCAATTGGGGATCGATCCATTCGCGAATTTTCTCGTGCTGTTCACCGTTGGCGGCGAGTACGGTACCTTTCCCGAAGGTTCGTCCACCCGAGGGCGCGATCACCGTGGACCAGGTCTCGGAATCCTGCGCGATCTGCAGGCAGAGGTCGCGCGACGACACGACGTGCATCCCTACCGCGGGCACGAACGCAATCGGGGCCTCGCGCCGGAGCCGGTCGTAGATCGGGTTCGGATCGCGGTCGAGTTCCTCCATGGTGATCGATTCGATCCACGTGGTGCTGGTGGTCATGACGCTGTCTCCTCTGAAGTCGTTCGCAAGATTCGAAGTGGGCGCGGCCCGGAGCCTTTCGGGGATCGTCCGCGCGGGGAGTGCCTGTGATCTGGAACACTAGGAGGCGGAGGTGCGATCGAACATGACCGACAGTGCACAGAAGGATGACTCCGCCTGCACCGACAGCGCCGCGTCGATGGTGCTGAGTACGCGCGAGCTGGAGTCGACCGAAGGGCGAGTGCGCTGGGCGGACACCCTCGACTCCACCTACTGCGAGATGGACGTCGACTGGCCCGACAGACACGCCCGGTTCGCCGCGGAATTGACGGTGCGGCCCTTCGGGGACCTGACCGTGAGTGTGGTGCACGCAGACCCGCACACGGTCGTGCGCACGCCCGAGATGATCCGGTCCGACCCCAACGACGACTACCTGCTGTGTCTGATCATTCGGGGGACGGCCACCCTCCAGCAGCATTCGCGGAGTGCGACCCTCGAGCAGGGAGCATTCGGGATCCTCGACTCGGCCGCACCCTTCGTCGTGGACGGCCGGACGGAATTCGAGCAGGTCGTCCTGCGTGCACCCCGCCAACTATTGATCTCCCGGCTTTCCGCCGAGGCCATGGAGGGCGTCGCCGGGCTGGGGATCTCCGGGCAGACCGGGATGGGCGGCCTCGTCTCCCGTTTTCTCGTCGACATAGCAACGACCGACGCCCGGTTGTCGGTGGGGTCTTCGGCATCGGTGGCCGCGTCCGCGGTCGATCTGCTCACCTCTGCCCTCACCGAGCAGGCGCGCCCCCTGACCGCGACGAAACGGGTCCACCACGACGACCTCCGGACGGTGCAGCAGACGATGACGCGGTACCTGCACGACCCCGACCACTCGACGGCCGAGATCGGTGTCGAACTCGGAATGTCCCTGCGCTACATCCACAAACTGTTCAGCTTGACCGGCACCACCCCACGCACATGGCTGTACCAATTGCGCCTCGACCGCGCCCGAGGGCAGCTCCTCGACACCGACTCGACCGTCGCCGAGATCAGCGACCGTGTCGGTTTCCGCGACGTCTCACACTTCAGCCGCGCATTCCGCAAGCGGTTCGGCGTCAGCCCCGCGCATTTCCGTGAACAGCACAACGGGAAAGGCGATTCACGTACGGACCGTTAGGTTTTCTTCGCTCTAACCGGTGTGGTCGCGCCCGAAGATCTGACGCGCCAGCACCCACCGTTGGATCTCGTTGGCTCCCTCGTAGATCTCGCCGATCTTGCTGTCGCGGTAGATGGCCTCCACCGGACCCTCGGTGTCGTCGGCGCCGAGCGACCGGACGAAGCCGAGTCCGCCGAAGGCCTGCACGGCATCTCGGGCGATCCGCGCGGCCAGGTCCGTGCCCCGCAGTTTCGCCATCGCCGCCTCGGGTTCGGGGAATCGCTCGCCGGCGTCGAGCCGCACTGCCGCTTTGAGATACAGGCTGCGGGCGGACTCCAGATCCGCGGCGTAGTCGGCCATCACGAACTGCCAGTGCTGTTTCGAGGCGAGCGAACCCCCGAAGGCGTGCCGCGACTTCAGATGGGCGACAGTCCGATCGAATGCGGCCTGCGCCATGCCGACGCCCGCGGCACCGATCCCGATGCGTCCGTAGGTGAGGGTCTGCAGCGCGATGCGCAGTCCACCCCCGACCCGTCCGAGCACCGAATCCGGCCCGAGGCGGACGTCGTCGAGATTGACATCGGCGGTGATCTGCCCGCGGTTCCCCAGTTTTCGGTCGGGGGTTCCGATCGTGACGCCCGACGCGTTGGTGGGCACGATGAAGGTCGTGAGGTCGTCACCGGTGCGTGCGAGCACCACCACCACACAGGCGACGACTGAGTTGGTGATCCACCGTTTCCGACCGCGGAGGATCCAGCCGTCACCGTCCGGGGTCGCTTCGGTGGACACGGCGTCGGGGGACAGGTCGCTGGACGCACCCGGTTCGCTGGTCGCGAAGGCACCCACGATCTCCCCCTCGACGAGGGGCCGCAGCCAGCGGCGTCGCTGCTCGTCGGTGCCCTGGTCGAGCGCGGTGCCCGCCAGGATGCAGTGCACGTCGTAGATGGCCGCGACGCTGTTGGAGTAATACGCCAATTCCTCCACCGCGACTGCGGTCGCGGTGGCGCGATGCGACAGACCGTCGCCGCCGACGTCGGACGGGAACGGGATCCGGAACAGTCCCTCCGCCGCCATCGATTCGAACGCGTCACGTGGGAAGCCGTCGAGCCGCTCGTCGCCGCCGGCGATGCGATGCGCGACGGGCTCGATCGCCCGGGTGGCGAAGTCGCGCACCCGCAGACGAAGGTCGCGAACCTCGTTCGGGGACAACAGGTCGTGATACAACTCGTCGGACATGCGCGCGACGGCGGGCGAGGCGGGCGCTGCCTCCGCGACGAGGGTGACGGGACTGTTCGGGGGCATCGGATCTCCTGAGACGGACGGCATGCGTGCCTTCCCTGTGTAACCCGGGTCTGGTTTTCGCGTCGACGTCGAATCGCAATGCCCGACTCCTCAGGTGCCGACGTCGGCGGCCGTTCCGGATACCCGGATGTTCGCCGCTTCCTCCCGCTCGGCGAGCGTGACGTCGCCGGCCGCGAAGTGCGTCTTCGGTGTCTCGCGCAGGATCACACGGACGTTCGCGACGGGCGTCCCCACCGCCCGGTGAGCGGCGTGGGTGAGCTCGTGGATCAGCTGGCGCAGTTCCTCGGGGCTGCGGCCCTCGGCGATGGTGACCTCGATGATCGGCATCAGCGACCTCCCGCCACGGTGATCGTGCCCAGATTCGTGAAGTGCGCCGCAATCCGCGCGCCCGGCTCCACCGGCACCGCGTCGGTCATCCCTCCCGTGAGCACCACCCAGCCGGCCTCGATGGCGTGGCCCCGTTCGGCGAGCGTGTTGGCGGCGAACGCCAGCGCTTCGGCCGGATGTCCGTGTACCGCAGCACCGGTCGCGGAATCGACGATTTCGCCGTCGACCTCGAGCAGGCACGCCTCGAGCGCAAGGTCGAGATCTTCGGGCCGCCGGCTGATCGGCCCGGTGACGTAGCGTCCGGACGAGTTGTTGTCGGCGACCGCGTCCATCATCGAGAACTTGTAGCCCGAGAACCGGCTGTCGATGATCTCGATCGCGCCCACGACGTGATCCACGGCGGCCAAGGCGGTCGCTGCGCTGATGCCCGGACCTTCGAGTCGGCGTCCCATGACGAACGCGATCTCCGGTTCGGCCCGCGCGTGGATCAGGCGGTCGCGGGGCACGGTCTCCCCGATCGGGAGGATCATCCGGTCGGTCAGCCACGCGGTCGACGGTGCGTCGACACCGACCTGACGTTGCTTGGCCTTCGAGGTGACCCCCAGTTTCACGCCGGTGACCTTCTCACCGCGCGCCACCCGGATGCCGAGGGCGATGTCCTGCGCGGCGTAGGCCGTTGCGAGGTCGAGGCTCTCCCACTCAGCTTTGATGGACGTCTGGGCCGTGGCACGATCTTCCGCCTGTAAAAGTCGCTCCGCCACGAGTGCTGCGCTCCATGCGTCGGTACCCATCACTGTTCCTCCTTGGTGCCGAGGACGGCCGTCACACTGCCGAGCCCGCTGATCTGCGCGACGATCGAATCGCCCGGATTCACCGGAAATGCCTTGGTCATCGAGCCGGGAAGCACGACATGGCCCGGTTCGAGTGTCACGCCCATCGGGCCGACAGTGTTCGCCAGCCACACGAGCGCGTTGAGCGGCGAGCCGAGAACGGCACCGCCCGCGCCGGTCGCGACGAGTTCACCGCCGATGTGGAGGGTGCACCCCGCCAGTCGCAGGTCCACCGCGTCGAGCGCGACCGGTCGGCTGCCCAGGATGACGCCGCCCGACGACGCGTTGTCGGCGATGGTGTCGAAGATGCCGATCTTCCAGTCCCGGATCCGCGAGTCGACGATCTCCAGTGCGGGAAGGACGAAGTCGACCGCCCGGACCGCCTCGGCGACGGTGACACCCGGTCCGGACAGAGGCCGGCCCAGCACGAACGCGATCTCGGGCTCGATCCGCGGCTGGAGGAACCGCCCCGCCGGTATGGGCTGGTGCTCGAGATGGAACATGCTCGCGGTCAGATGTCCGAAGTCGGGTTGGTTCACCCCCATCTGCCGCTGAATGGCCCGCGACGCGAGGCCCACCTTGTGCCCCTTGACGACGTCGCCGCCGAGCGTCCACTCCTCGACCTGCACTTGCTGAATGCGATAAGCGAGTTCGATCGACGCGTCGGGATGCTCCGGGGTCAGCGGGTCGATCGGTTCGCCCGTCCGGTACACCTCCAGCAACCGGTCGGCGGCCTTACGTGCGACGGTATCCATGGCACCTCTGCTCTGTGTCATTCGGTTCGGACTTCGGGTGACGGGACGTCAGGAGGCCAGCGCCGGCCGGCCCGATTCGGGAACGTCCCTGGTCGTGGTGGGTGTGGCGTGGTTCGTGTTCGCGACCGCGTGCGAGACGTCGCGGGCTGCCGCCATGACGGCACGGGTGAACTCGACGCGGCGGGGCACGAAACGGCTGACCGGGATGCTCATGCTCACCGCGGCCACCACGGAACCCATGTCGTCACGCACCGGCGCGGCGACGCAGTGGACCTCCGAGACGGCTTCACCGAGGTCGTAGGCGTGGCCGGAAGACCGCGCCACCGACAACGCGTCGAGCAGCGCCCCGGCATTTGTGATCGTCGACGGCGTGTGCCTGCGCAACTGGCGACCGGCCAGGTACCGGTGCAGTTCGTTCTCCTCGAGGCTCGCCAGGAGGACCTTGCCCACCGCTGTGCAATGTGCTTCGAGACGGGCGCCGACGCGTGCACCCTGCACGGTGATGTTGTGCGTACCGACCACCTTGTCGACGTACAGCACGTGCCACCGTTCCATCACCGCGAGGTGACTGGTTTCGCCGTACCGCTCGACGAGGTTCTCGATGACCGGCGCGGCGCAGGACCGCACGTCGACGGTGCCCCGCAGGGTTTCGCCGAGTTCGATCACCCGCCACCCGATCCGGTAGCGACCACGCGTGCGGCACTGGAGCAGTCCGGTGTCGACGAGACTCGACAGCAAGGCGTGTGCACTCGATCGGGGGACGTCGATGGCAGCGGCGACCTCGGAGACCCCCCATTCCGGTTGCGCTGCGGTGAACAGGTCCAGCACCGGCCCGATCTTCTGGACCGTCTGCAGTGTCGCCACGGTGTCCGTCCTTTCTTCCCACGGCTCCGCGGGAAGCGAACGTGCACCTCGCTGAGCGTCTGTGATCTGAAACACTAGGAAGAACGCGGCCACCACACCATGACCACCAGCGCATGAATGGATGACTGCACGCGCACCACCCGCGATGGGGCGATAGCCGGATTCCCGAACCCCGGGAATCTCCCCGATCAGGGGTCGTAGTCCACGACGACCGAAGCGTGATCACTCATCCGCCGGTCGGCCGCGGGCTCCCGATCGGTGCCGGCCGCGACCGCAGCCTGTGCCAGGCGCGGCGTCGCGAGATGGTAGTCGATGCCCCACCCGGTGTCGTTCACCGATCAACTGCCCCAGCCACGACCACCACGAGTACGGACCGTCGACGCCAGGATGGTGCTGCCGGACCACGTCGACGAGAGTGCGCGGCGACAGGATGGAGTCGAACCACTCACGCTCCTCCGGAAGGCAACCCTTCGCGGCGCACGTGGTGCTCGAGATCCACCTCGTCGTGCGGGAGGTGGTTCCATCCCCACCGGCCGAGCGAGGTGACCGAACGGCGGGCCCGCTTACGGAAAGGTGGGGCGACCTGGTTGCCGGCCAGGGCCGTGTCGAACATCGTGCGCATGTCGGCCGCGGGCGCCCCGTCCGGTGGGTTGAAGACCGCCAGGCCGCCGACGTGCATCGGATGCTCGCGGGATTCGCCGAGCAGAAACAACCGGTAGAAAATTGGGTGAATCGAGCCCGACGGAGCAGGTCAGTTGTCCAACCCGGCCGCGAGTGCTTGACGGCTGGCGTGGACGTGAGGCCCGTGCCGCGCGCCCCATGTCACAACAGTTCAATCTGATTGGCCGGCGGTGACATTGGGCGACGGGCGACAGGCGGAGGGCACCGAGGTCCACGTCGGCTGAGCTACGGTCTGCCTATGGACGACGAGCACGCAATGGGCACGACTGGCGGTCCGGTGCGGTATGAGGGTGGACTGCCGGGACTGATTGCGCGCGCCCGGGCGCTGACCGAGCCGGGCACGCGCCGCATTCTCGGCATCGCGGGACCGCCCGGCTCGGGCAAGAGCACCGTCGCCGCGGCAGTGCTCGCGGCGCTCGGACCGTCCGCGGTCGTGGTGCCGATGGACGGATTCCACCTGGCGGGTGCGGAACTGGTCCGCCTCGGCCGGGCCGGCCGCAAGGGCGCACCCGACACGTTCGACGCCGCCGGCTACGTGGCGCTGCTGCGCCGGCTGCGTGAACCCGGCGGCGAGACGGTGTACGCCCCGGAGTTCCACCGCGACGTCGAGGAGTCCTACGCCGGGTCGATCGCCGTCCCGCCGGACGTGCCGCTGGTGATCACCGAGGGCAACTACCTGCTCCTCGACGAGCAGCCGTGGGCGAGGGTGCGTGACCTGCTCGACGAGGCATGGTTCCTCGCGCCGGACGACGAGGAGCGCGTCACCCGGCTCGTCGAGCGGCACATCCGGTTCGGCAAGTCGCCCGACGATGCGCGAGAGTGGGTGCGGCGCAGCGACGAACGCAACACCGCGTTGGTCGCACCCGGCCGCGCCCGCGCCGACGTCGTCGTGCTCGGTGACCCGGTGTGACCGGGTTCAGGCCGGGTACTCGATCGGTTCCATCCGGCCGCTGGTGAGTGAGCGCGTCGCGGCTTCGGCGATCGCCTGCGCCTTCAGCGCCTCCGCCAGGGTCGGGCCGATCGCGGCACCGTTTTCCAGCGCGTCGACGAAGTGGTCGAGCGCGGTGCGGTAGCTGCCTCTGATCCGCTCGAACCATCCCGCGTACAAGCCGTCGTCGACCACGCGGCCGGCGCTGTAACGGGAAACCGATCCGGCGCGCTGCCGTCGCGCCTCGACCATGCCGGTCGAACCGAGCACCTCGATGCGTTCGTCGTAGCCGTAGCCGATCCGCCGGGTGCAGTCGATCTGGACGAGCGCGCCGCCGGGCAGACGCAGGGTGACTGCCGACGTGTCGACGTCGCCGTACTCGGCGAGGCGGGGTTCGGCGAGCGTGGAACCGGTCGCGAAGACGGACTCGGGGTCGAGCCCGGAGATCCACCGGGCCAGGTCGAAGAAGTGGACGGTCTGGTCGCGCATCTGCCCACCCGAGACCGCGACGTACTCGAACGGCGGCATCGCCGGACCGCGGCTGGTCATCTGGATCAGCTCGACCGAACCGATCTCACCGGACGTGACCACCCGCTGCAGTTCGGCGTAGTCGCGGTCGAAGCGGCGGTTGAAATCGACCATCGCCGGCAGCGATCGGGTCTCGGCGAAGCGCACGATGTCGACGGCGCGCGCGAGATCGAGGTCGATCGGTTTCTCGCACATGGCCGGGATCCCCGCCGTCGCCGCGGCGCGAAGGTGCTCGCCGTGGGTGTCGGTGGACGACGCGATGAAGACGGCGTCGATTGCCGTGGGGTCGAAGACTTCCGCGAGATCGGTCGTCGCACGGCTGCCGTGCCGCTTGGCGAGGTCCGTCGCGCGAGCGAGGTCGATGTCGAAGACGAAAGCCAGGTCGACGTCGGGGTGCGCGGCGAGGTTGGCACCGTGCACTCCACCGATGAATCCCGCGCCGATGAGGGCGAAACGCTGCATGTCAGATACCGACCTTGTCGTGTGCGAAAGCGGGAACCACCCAGGCGGAGTCGGCGGCGTGCGAGGCGGCCGTCGCCTCGACGAACTGGACGCCGATCAGCCCGTCGCGTCCGGTGGGGAAGGACAGATCGCGGACGGTGGTGGGGGTGTCGTCGCGGCGGGCGCGGAGTTCGTCCGCGAGATCGCGGTAGAAGTTCGCGAACGCCTCGAGGAAGCCTTCGGGATGTCCCAGGCCGGGGCGGGTGAGCCGGTCGGCGTCCTCGGACAGCGTGCGCATCCCCTGCGCGAGGATCGTCGTGCCACCGTCGAGGTCGCGCACCGTCAGGTGCTGGGGGTCCTCGTGTCGCCATTCGATGCTCGCGGTGTCGCCGAACACCCGGATGCTCAGGCCGTGCTCGTTGCCGGTGGCGGCCATGCTCGCCCACAGTGTCGCGGGTGCCCCGTTGGAGAGGGTGAGGCGAACGGTGGCGTTGTCGAACACCCGCCGTCCGGGGACGAGGGTGTCCAGTTCGGCAGACACCCTGGTGGCTTCGAGTCCGGTGATGTACCGCAGGAGGTGGAAGGCGTGGGTGCCGAGATCGCCGACGACGCTGGGGAATCCCGCGACGCCGGGGTCGGTGCGCCAGCGTGCCTGCCGGTGCTCGCCGAGTTCGACGGGTGCCGCGGCCCAACCGGACGCGTGCTCGACCGCGGCGAATCGGATCCGGCCGAGGTCGCCGTCGCGCACCATCCGGGCCGCCTGCCGGACCATCGCATACGCCGAATAGCAGTGCGGGACGGCGAGAATCGCACCGGACGACTCGGCGATCGCGACCAGTTCCGCAGCCGACGCCGAGTCGGGCGTGAGGGGCTTTTCGCACACCACCGAGATGCCCGCCTCCAGGAACGTGCGCGCGATGACGAAGTGGCTGTCGTTCGGCGTGGTCACGGCGACCACGTCGACGCCGTCCTCGCGGGCGGATTCCCGTTCCGCCATCTCCCGGTAGTCGCGATAGGTGCGATCTGCCGGCACACCGAGACTCTCGGCGATCCGCACCGACGATGCGCCGTCTCGCCCGAAGACCCCCGCGTGCAGGTCGTATCGGTCGTCGAGGCGCATCGCGTAGCGGTGGGTCTTGCCGATGTCGGCGCCCTGCCCGCCGCCGACCATGCCCGCGACCAGGCGCAGGCTCCCTTGCTTGCTCAACTCGGCTCCTACTGAGGGGTTTTGACCGCGAGGACGGGGATCGGGGATTGCAGGATGAGGCGCTGGCTCACGCTGCCGAGCAGCGCCTTGCCGACCGCGCTGCGTCGTTTGACGCCGATCACGAGTCGTTCGATGTCGGGTCGTTCGTCGAGCAGGTCGAGCACGGCGGTCGCGGGATCGCGGTCTCCGCGTCCGATGCGGTCGAGGACGGTCACGCCGCCGTCGGCGAGAGTGTGCACCTCTTCGGGTTCGGTGAGGGAGAGGTTCACCACCAGGAGGTCGGCACCCAGCATCGCGGCTTCCTTCTTGCCGGCGAGGAGGGCGTGCGATCCTTCGGAGGAGTCGGTCACGGCTACGAGCACTGTCATGGGATCAACCTTTCAGGGGACACGGTGCGGCGACTGTCACGAGTAGTCGCGCCGGAACTGATCTTCGAGTTCCTCGAGCGAGCGGCCACGGGTCTCCGGGACCTGGGTTTTGATGAAGACGAGAGCCAGCACGCCGAGGCCGGCGAAGATGAAGAACGTGGCACCGATTCCCAGTGCGGCCACGACGGGCGGGAAGAGCAGCGCGACAACCGCGTTGGCGATCCACAGCGCGAAGATGCAGACACCGATGGCGAAGCTGCGGATCTTCAGCGGGAAGATCTCCGACAGCATCAGCCACACCAGGGGGCCGATCGTGGCCTGCATCGAGAAGACGAACAGCACCACGAACGTCAGGATCAGGTATGCCTTGAGCGTGCCGTCGGGCAGCAGGAACGCGGACAGGCCGACGAGCACGTGGAACGTGGTGGTGAGGGTGAAGCCGCCGATGAGCATCTTCCGACGGTCGATCCGGTTGATCAGGGCGACGCCGGTGAGGACGCCGAGCACGCTGAACAGACCGTTGAGGGTGTTCGCGACGATGGCGGCGTTGGAGGAGAATCCGGCGTCGCCGAGCAGCTGGGTGCCGTAGTACATCACCGAGTTGATGCCGGTGGCCTGCTGGAACACTCCGAGGCCGACGCCGATGAAGATGAGGCGGCGGATCCACTTCACCGACAGGTCGGCGGCCCCGCCGGTCTGTGAGAGCTTCTCTTCCTCGGCGAGCGCCCGAACTTCCTCCAACTCGGCACGTGCCCGCTCCGGGGACCGAACCTGGAGAAGCACGGCGAGCGCTTCGTCGTGCCGGTCCTGCGACATCAGCCAGCGCGGGCTCTCCGGCATCCGCAGCATTCCGGCGAACAGGAAGATGGCCGGAATGACGGCGACCAGAAGCATGAAGCGCCAGACGTTCTCGTGCTCGCCCCAGATGTTGAAGATGATGGCGTTGATCACGAATGCGGCGAACTGTCCGACGACGATCATGACCTCGTTGCGGGAGACCACGCTGCCGCGTCGTTCGGTGGGGGAGATCTCGGAGAGGTAGACGGGCACGGTCGCGGATGCGCCGCCGACGGCGAGGCCGAGGATGAAGCGGAACAGTGCGAGCACCTCCCACGTCGGGGACAGCACGCAGCCGATCGTCCCGATCATGAAGATGATCGCGAGCACCAGGATGTTGTGCCGGCGTCCGAACCGGTCGGACATCCGTCCGCCGATGAGAGCGCCGATCGCGGCACCGAAGATCAGGATGCTCACCACCAGGCCCTCGGTGAACGAGGTGAGCTGGAGGTCTTCCTTCAGCGGTGCGAGTGCGCCGTTGATGACTCCGGTGTCGTATCCGAAGAGCAGGCCGCCGAAGGTGGCGACGACGGCGATGATGCCGAGTCTGTGCGAGTGCCGCCCAGGGGCGTCGGCAGGCAGGGACGGGGCGGTAGTTCGGGTGAGATCGCTGGCCATGAACATCTCCTCGACGTATTCCATGTACAGAACACGTAATGTGTTTATGTCCGAACAAAGCTAACCCATTGTGACTCGGCGCACAACGGCAAGCCAACCATCGGGCGGTTCCCGCGGCCCGATCGGTGGCTACCTACCCGCGAGTAATAGAACGCACGATCTGTTATTGTTCGCCGTATGCCCAGGCCACGAGTCCACGACCTCGACGCCGCGCTCGATGCCGCCGAACGGCTGGCCGTCGATGGCGGACCCAGTGCGGTGACCCTGCGCGCGGTCGCCGCGGCCACGGAGATGTCCAACGGCGCCATCTACCACGCATTCGGCTCGCGGGGAGGGCTGGTCGGGCGCGCCTGGTTGCGGGCGGCGCACCGATTTCTCGACCTGCAACAGGAATCGGTCGAGGAGGCTCTGGGGCGCGGTCCCGTGGACGCCGTCGTCGCGGCCGCCGACACCCCGGCCGTCTTCGCCGAGCGATTCCCGCAGTCGTCGCGGCTCCTTCTCACCGTGCGCCGCGACGAACTGCTCGGCTCCGAGGTCCCCGAGGACGTCGCCGCCGAATTGTCGCGCCTCGACTCCGTCCTCGTCGAACTGTTCGTCCGATTGGCGCTGGCGTTGTGGGGGCGCAAGGACGGTCGCGCGGTCGAAGTGATCGAAGCGTGCGTCGTCGGGCTCCCCACCGGACTCCTGCTGCACGCCCGGCGAAAACCGGACGACGCCATGCGCTTGCGCCTGGAGGCGGCGGTCCGCGCCGTCCTCACTCTCGACCCCCCGCCCCCGGGGAAACGTCACGACAGCAACACGAAAGGTTCCCGATGACCGCCACCTTGACCTACCAGGACACGATCGCCGTCCTCGACCTCGGCGACGACGAGAATCGTTTCTCCCCCGAGTGGCTCGACACCGTCGACCGGCTCCTCGACGACGCCCACGACCACGGCGCGCAGGCCCTGGTCACCACGGCCACCGGGAAGTTCTACTCCAACGGCCTCGACCTGGACTGGCTGATGGCCAACGGTGACCGCGCAGACTGGTACGTCGGGCGCGTGCAGGCCCTGTTCAGCCGGATTCTGACGCTCCCGCTGCCGACGGTGGCCGCGGTCAACGGGCATGCGTTCGGCGCCGGCGCCATGCTCGGAATCGCCCACGACTACCGGGTGATGCGGTCCGACCGCGGGTACTACTGCTTCCCCGAGGTCGACATCCACATTCCGTTCACCCCGGGGATGGCCGCGCTGATCCAGGCCAAGCTGACACCGCAGACCGCGATCACCGCCATGACCACCGGCCGCCGCTACGGCGGCCCCGCCGCGCAGACGAGTGGGCTGGTCGACGGGACCGCCCCCGAAGGGGCGGTCCTCGGCGCCGCTGTCGACCTGATCGCGCCGCTCGCGGGGAAGGACACCGGCACGCTCGGCGCCATCAAGTCCACCATGTTCGCGCCGGCCGTCGCCGCACTCGCATCGGGTCGATCATGACCCGGTGACGCGAAACCTACTGTGCCAGAGAGATGGTCACTCGCCGGGCACGTGGAGAAGCAGGGCGTCGCCCTGCCCGCCGCCGCCGCAGAGAGCGGCGGCGCCGGTTCCACCACCGCGTCGCTTCAGCTCGAGCGCGAGGTGCAGCACGACCCGTGCCCCCGACATGCCGAGCGGGTGCCCGATGGCGATGGCGCCGCCGTTCACATTGACCTTCGACGGGTCGACTCCGAGTTGCCGGGTCGACACGATGCCGACGGCGGCGAAGGCCTCGTTGATCTCGACGAGATCGAGCGCCGAGGGGTCGAGTCCCTCACGGGTGCACGCCTTGTCGATGGCATTGGCGGGCTGCTGCTGGAGCGTCGAATCCGGCCCGGCGACGACGCCGTGGGCGCCGATCTCGGCGAGCCATTCGAGTCCCAGCTCCTCGGCCTTGGCCTTGCTCATCACCACGACCGCGGCCGCGCCGTCGGAGATCTGCGACGCGGAACCCGCGGTGACGGTGCCGTTCTTGCTGAAGGCGGGCCGCAGCTTCGACAGCGACTCGGCGGTGGTGTCGGCGCGGACGCCCTCGTCCTCGGTGACGACGAGCGGCTCGCCCCGGCGCTGCGGGATGGTGACGGGTACGACCTCGTCGTCGAAGAGTCCGTTCTTCCACGCGGCCGCGGCGCGCTGATGTGAGGCGGCGGCGAAGGCGTCCTGCTCTTCGCGACCGATCTTGTCGGTGTTCGCGTTCCGGTCCTCGGTGAGCGCACCCATCGCCTGCTCGGTGAAGATGTCGTACAGGCCGTCATAGGCGAGGTGGTCGACGAGGGTGGTGTCGCCGTACTTGAAACCGCTCCGCGAGTTCGGGAGAAGGTGCGGCGCCTGGGACATCGACTCCTGCCCACCGGCGACGACGACATCGAATTCGCCGGCGCGGATCAGCTGGTCGGCGAGCGCGATGGCGTCGAGACCCGACAGGCACACCTTGTTGACGGTCAAGGCGGGCACCGACATCGGGATGCCCGCGTTGACCGCGGCCTGCCGGGCCGGGATCTGACCGGCACCGGCAGTGAGGACCTGCCCCATGATCACGTACTCCACCAGTTCCGGTGCCACCCCGGCCTTGTCGAGGGCGCCCTTGATGGCGATGCCACCGAGATCGGATCCGGAGAGTGACGCGAGCGAACCCGTCAGCCGGCCGACGGGGGTCCGGGCTCCGGCGACGATGACGGACCTGGCGGAAGAAGTCATGGGATTGTCCTTGGTGTCGTGACGAATGTTGCTCAGACGAGTGCGGATTCGCGGATCTCGAGGGGGGTTCCGGTGGCGGCGACGACCTCGTCGACGGTGACGCCGGGAGCGACCTCACGGAGAGCGAGGGTGCCGTCGCCGACCACGTCGATGACGGCGAGGTTGGTGATGATGCGGTTGACGACGCCCTGGCCGGTCAGCGGCAGGGTGCAGGCGTCGATGATCTTGGGGTTGCCGTCCCGGTCGGTGTGTTCCATGAGGACGATGACGCGGCTCGCGCCGTGCACGAGGTCCATCGCACCACCCATGCCCTTGACCATCTTTCCGGGGACCATCCAGTTGGCGAGGTCGCCGGTGCGGGAGACCTGCATGCCGCCGAGGACGGCGGTGTCGATGTGGCCGCCGCGGATCATGCCGAACGACAGCGCGGAGTCGAAGAATGCGGCACCGGCATTGACGGTGACCGTTTCCTTGCCGGCGTTGATCAGGTCGGGGTCGACGTTCTCGTCGGTGGGGTAGGGGCCGGTGCCGAGGATCCCGTTCTCCGAATGCAAGGTCACGGTGACGTCGGTGCCGAGGTATCCGGGAATGAGCGTCGGCAGTCCGATGCCGAGGTTGACGTATTCGCCGTCGACCATCTCCGCGGCCGCGCGAGCGGCCATCTGCTCACGTGTCCATCCGTTGGTGCCGGTCATCGAGTGGCTCCTTCCGTGCTGCTGACTGTCCGCTTCTCGATCCGCTTGTTCTGGGGGCCGGTCTCGACGATGCGTTGAACGAAGACTCCGGGCAGATGCACCTGGGCGGGATCGATGGTGCCTGCGGGGACGAGTTCCTCGACCTGCGCGATGGTCACCTTCCCGGCCATCGCCGCGAGGGGGTTGAAGTTCAGGGCCGACTTGTCGAATACCAGGTTGCCGGCGGTGTCGCCCCGCAGTGCGTGGACCAGGGCGAAGTCGGCGGTGATGCCGAGTTCGAGAACGTAGCGCTTGTCGCCGAACACGCGGGTCTCCTTCGGGGGCGACGCGAGCGCGACGGAACCGTCGGCGGCGTACCGCCACGGCAGTCCGCCGTCGGCGACGGGGCTTCCCACACCGGCGGGGGTGAAGAACGCGGGGATGCCCGCGCCGCCCGCCCGAAGGCGTTCGGCCAGCGTGCCCTGCGGGGTCAGCTCCACCTCGAGCTCACCGGAGAGGTACTGACGGGCGAATTCCTTGTTCTCGCCGACGTACGACGCGGTGACACGCCGAATCTGGCGGGCGCCCAGCAGAATTCCGAGTCCGTGGTCGTCCACACCGCAGTTGTTGGAGAAGACCTCGAGATTCCCGACACCGGAGTCGGCGAGCGCGCGGATCAGCGAGTCGGGGATTCCGCACAGGCCGAACCCGCCCACGGCGATCGACGCGCCGTCGGACACGTCCGCGACTGCTTCTTCCGGGGTGTCGAACACTCTCGATCCCATGTGCATCCTTTCTCCTGGCCGCCGTACCGGCGATACCGTCTTCCGCATCACATCGTCCACCTGGTGAACGTCTCCGTGCGACGAGCTTTGCTCCACTAAAAGGGGTCGCTTCATGCATTTCAAGGGTTTCGGAGAGAGTGCTCGCGGTTTGAACGTACTGCCGGAGAGCGTTCACTGAGTGAACGTATACTGCGGTCATGGACGACGCGCAGCGACCGCAGGTCATTCGGCGGGTGGGCGCCCTCTTCCGGGCCATCGCCGCCCTCGAATCGTCGGGATCCTCGACGTCCGCCCTGGCACGGGAGACGGGTCTCGCCCGCCCCACCGTGCACCGTCTCCTCGTTTCGCTGGCCGAGGAGGGGCTGGTGGACCGCGACCAGAAGTCGGGGAAATGGTCGCTGGGACCCGAGCTGTACCTGCTCGGCTCGCTCGCGGCCAGCCGGTACGACATCACGGACCGATCCCGCGACGTCCTGCGCGATCTGGCCCGCGAGACCGGCGAGAGTGTCTTCCTGTCCGCCCGCCGCGGCGACGAAACGGTCTGCATCGCGAGCGAGGAGGGCAGCTTCCCGCTGCGCTCCCACGTGCTGTACGTCGGCATCCGCCTACCGCTCGGGGTGGCGTCGGCGGGTCTGGTCATCCTGTCCCACCTGCCGGACCGCGACATCGACGACTACCTGTCGCGCGCCGACGTCACCGGCGAGTGGGGAACGCAGCACAGGCGGGACGAGATCGCCGAGCGCATCGCGGAGACACGCCTGAACGGGTACGCCGTCAATCCCGGACTGCTGGTGGAGGGCAGCTGGGGGATGGGCGCCGCCGTCTTCGACGCCCAGGGATCACCGGCCTGGGCGCTGAGCATCACGGGGGTGGAGAGCCGGTTCCGCGAGGAGCGCCGCCGCGAACTGGGCGAACTCCTCCTCCGCCAGGCGCACCGGCTCACCCAACTGCTCGCCGACAGGCCGCGGAGTCGGGGATGACCGAGCGGTGGGCCGGCGCCTACGCCGCCTTCCGCCGCCGCTGCGGTCGCCCGTGGCGAGTGTCGATACTCCACAGGTGGGTGCAGTCGGGGCACTGCAGATGGACGTGGGTTCCCTGATTGCTCAGCAGGTACTGCCAATGCCGGTCGCAATTGCGGCCGGACCCGCAGTCGTGGCAGTCCGAGCCGTGATCGCAGCCAGGGCAGGGCAACCAGGCGCGACGGGAGAAGTCCGCGGTCGGATCAATCGGTAACACGGCCCACCGTCCGATCCGGGAGCACACCCGCCTGGACCAGCTCGTCGTAGATGCGCTGCTGCTCGGGGTCGAGGCCGGAGTACAGCATGTCGTACGCCCGCTCTTCCTCCGCGAGCACGGCGACGGGGTCCCAGTCCTCGCCGATCGCCTCGAGAACAGCGGTGCGCCGCCGCGCCTCGTCCAGCGTGAGGTCGAGCGCGAACGAGAGTTCGGAGTCGCTACCCATGTGGTCACCTTCGTTTCGCAGTCGCCGTTATCGAAGGGGCCAGGGTCACTCGAGCCCGCCCAAGATCACAATGACCTGGATCACGTCGATCGAAAGTGTTGCGTCGTATTAACGACGAAACGCCCCGCCATCCGGGTGGATGACGGGGCGCTGGTGCGAGTGGGGTCAGGCCTGCAGGCCGGCCTCGATCTCGAGGGTGATGGTGATCTTGTCGCCGACGACGGCTCCGCCGCCTTCGAGGGGCATGTCGATGGTGATGCCGAAGTCCTTGCGGTTGAGGACGGTGGTGGCTTCGAAGCCGGCGACCGGGCCGTTGCCCATGCCGGGGTTGACGCCGTTGAACTCGAGGGCGAGCTCGACGGGGCGGGTGACGCCGTGGAGGGTGAATTCGCCCTCGACCACGTAGTCGTCGCCCTTGGGGCGGACGGCGGTGGAGGTGAAGGTGGCGGTGGGGTACTGCTCGGCGTCGAAGAAGTCGGCGGACTTGATGTGGGCGTCGCGGTCGGTGTTCTTGGTGTCGATGGACGCGACCTGGATCTCGGCGGTGACGGCGGCGGTGCCGTCCTCGGCGACGGTGATCGCGCCGGTGAAGTCGTTGAAGGTGCCGCGGACCTTGCTGACCATCAGGTGGCGGACGGAGAAGCCGACGGTGGAGTGGACGGTGTCGATTGCCCAGGTTCCGGCGGTGAGGTTGGGCAGGGTGGCGGTGGCGGTGGTCATGAAAACTCCTTGGGCTGTGGAACGGTCACTCGAAATCGAGGTAATTGAATCTGCAACTACTACGTTAGGCCGATGTCGTTGCGAAGTCAACTAAATTCTGCGAAAGGCTGGTGAACGGCGGTATTACTGCTTCGGCCGGACCGGATGGCGGCTGACGATGGAGATCCGGTTGAAGGCGTTCATGGTGACGGCGATCCAGCTCACCGTGGCGATCTCCGGCTCGGAGAGGAACTGGCGCGCGAACGCGTAGTCGGCCTCCTGGGTATGCGCGTCCGGGAGGGTCGTGATCGATTCGGCCATGGTGAGCGCCGCAACCTCCCGGTCGGAGAAGAGTTCCGTCTCCCGCCAGGCGGGCAGAACCGCGAGGCGCTGCTGGGTCTCGCCGGCCGCGAGCGCCGCGGCGACGTGAACGTCCAGGCAGTACGCGCAGCGGTTGATCTGGGAGACGCGCACGTTGATCAGCTCGACGAATCGCCGGTCCATCCCGACCTCGGTGGTCGCATGACGGACGGCCTTGGCGACGCCGATTTGCGCCTGATAGACGGCCGGACTCTGCTTGTCGATGTGGACGTACTCGTTCACGGGTGCCGTGCTGCTCATGGTCGACCTTTCCGGGCTCAGGGGTTTTCCAGCAGGTGGGTGCGCATTTCGCTGAAGTCGTGACCGAGGATGCCGACGTCGCGGGGGCTGAGCAGGTCGAACATGTTGCGTCGCACCTCCGCGACATGTCCGGGGCTGGCGGCGGCGAGCTTCTCGGCTCCGGCGTCGGTCAGTTCGGCCAATGTTCCCCGCTTGTCGTCTTCGCATTCGACGCGGCGCACCCAGCCGGTGTCGACCAGCCTGCTGATGGCCCTGGTCACGCCGCTGCGGGTGGTGGTCACCGCGTCGGCGAGTTCGCGCATCCGCAGTTGCCGCTGCGGCGCCTCCGACAGCACGACGAGCAGTTCGAAGTCCGTGAACGAGATGCCGGCGTCGCGGGTGAGCTGTCGATCGAGCGCCTGCAGGAGTAGGCGTGTGGCGTCCAGGTAGGCGCGCCAGGTGTTCTGTTCGTCGGCGCTGAGCCATCGGGTCGGTTCCACGACACCAGCATAGCTCAAGTAGTTGACAGCGCAACGACTTGCTGTAGTCTGAATTTAGTTGAAAGCGCAATCACTGCGCTCCGCGGAGAGGGGCAGGGCAATGAGCACCACAGACGAGCAGGAGCGTTCGCAGAGGTTCGCGGAGCAACGCGACCGGATCCGCGTCGAGCATCTGAAGCCGGTGGCGTCGAGGCCCGCGTCCTCGGCCCGCGGACTCCATCACACTGCGCTGATCAGCAGTGACGTCGAGCGCACCGTCCGGTTCTATCAAGACCTGCTCGAGTTTCCGCTCACCGAACTGATCGAGAACCGGGACTACGCCGGGTCGTCGCACTTCTTCTTCGACATCGGCAACGGCAACCTGCTGGCATTCTTCGACTTCCCGGGCCTCGACGTCGGCCCGTACCGGGAAGTGCTCGGCGGACTCCACCACATCGCGATCAGCGTCGAACCCGACCGGTGGAACCACCTGCGCACGAAACTGATCGACGCCGACGTCGAATTGGTCGAACACAGCGAGGTGTCGATGTACTTCCGCGACCCCGACGGTGCCCGCCTCGAACTCATCGCCGACCCGCTCGGCGAAATGTACGGCTCACACGTTCTGTGAGAACCCCGACTCTGAGAAGCCTGGCTCTGAGAAACCTGGAGAGGATTCGCTCATGACTGCCGCCATCACCCCACCCCGCATCGACGTCCGCCGAGCCGACGACCGGTTCAAGACCGACGCCGGCTGGCTGGATTCCAAGCATTCGTTCTCGTTCAGCAACCACTACGACCCGGCCAACACCCATCACGGGGTGCTCATGGTCAACAACGACGACATCGTCATCCCGGGTCAGGGCTTCGACACCCACCCCCACCAGGACATGGAGATCGTCACCTGGGTGCTCCAGGGTTCACTGGTGCACCAGGATTCGATGGGACACTCCGGCGTCATCTACCCCGGACTGGCCCAGCGCATGAGCGCCGGAACCGGAATCCTGCACTCGGAGAAGAACGACTCGTGGCGACTGGACGGCGTCACCGGTGAGCACGCCGACGAGCACACCGATCCGGTCCACTTCATCCAGATGTGGGTCGTGCCCGACGAAGCCGGCATCACACCCGGTTACGAGCAACTCGAGATCGACCACGAGTTGCTCGCCGGGGGACTGGTGCCCGTCGCGTCGGGCATGCCGCACTACGCGGACCACTCGGCGATCCGGATCAAGAACAAGTACGCCGCAATGCACGTCGCACGTCTGCAGCCCGGGCAAGCGCCGATCATCCTGCCCGACGCCCCGTTCCTCCACGTGTTCGTCGCGCGCGGCGAAGCGTCGATGGAAGGCGTCGGCATCCTCGCCGAGGGTGACGCCGTCCGGCTCAGCGGTGGCGGCGGCCAACAGGTGACCACCGACACCGGTGCCGAGATCATCGTGTGGGAGATGCACGCGACGATCGCTGCATGACGCGAGCCGCGGGGCAGGTGCGGGTCCCTGTTGCCTCATGTCAAGATGCCCGCGAAGTCTGATTCGTTGACTCATCCAGAAGTGCCCGCGTGAGGGGGGCTCTCCTCGTGGGTGTGTTCTTGGCGGTGGCGAGGGCGATGAGCTCGGTGGTC
>NZ_JASHKX010000067.1:0-19567 GCF_030058635.1 Rhodococcus sp. IEGM 1305 | reverse complement strand
GCGGATGGCGTCGTCGTTGCCCGGGATCGGGTAGTCGACGAGGTCGGGGTCGCAGTTGGTGTCCAGGATCGCGATGACCGGGATGTTCAGCTTGCGAGCCTCGGCAACGGCCAGGTGCTCCTTGTTGGTGTCGACGACCCACACCGCGGAGGGGACCTTGGCCATGTCGCGGATACCACCGAGGGTGCGGTCCAGCTTGGTCATCTCACGCGTGAGCATGAGGATTTCCTTCTTGGTGCGACCCTCGAAGCCACCGGTCTGCTCCATTGCCTCGAGCTCCTTGAGGCGGAGAAGACGCTTGTGGACGGTGGTGAAGTTGGTGAGCATGCCGCCGAGCCAACGCTGGTTGACGTAGGGCATCCCGACGCGAGTGGCCTCGGCCGCGATGGATTCCTGGGCCTGCTTCTTGGTGCCGACGAAGAGGACGGTGCCGCCGTGGGCAACGGTCTCCTTGACGAACTCGTACGCCTTGTCGATGTACGTCAGCGTCTGCTGCAAGTCGATGATGTAGATGCCGTTGCGGTCGGTGAAGATGAAACGCTTCATCTTCGGGTTCCAACGACGGGTCTGGTGACCGAAGTGCGTGCCGCTGTCGAGCAGCTGCTTCATTGTTACGACAGCCATGGCTGTGTATCTCTCTTTCATTGCCGGTTGATGCAGAGCATCTGGAGACGCTCCACCCTGGCGCCCGCAGACCATCGGACTCACACCGAGATGCGAGACCAGCCGATGGCCGATAACCTGCGCGGGCGCGCGAAGTCGGACTGTGGGAGCACAGACCGCTCGATCAGTGTACGGCCTCCACGCCGAACGCCCTAACCGCCCCTGCCACACCGCGGCCGCGCGTGCAAGGGTTTTGCAGGATCTGTGGACAAAACGTAGTCGATCCACATTCTCGTCCGCTGCCCGTTCATCGGCCCGGACGTGCGGGATCGTCCATCCATGACGACATTCGGGGCGATCGTGCGGGCACTCACGGCGGCGGCCACGGCGGCCACGCTGCTGACCGGCGCGGCGCTCGTCGCCCCGCCCGCCGATGCCGCACCGACCGGTGAATTCGACTGGCCGCTGCACCCACGACCGCGGGTGGTCCGGGCGTTCGACAATCCCGAGCGCGACTGGCTTCCCGGCCATCGCGGCGTGGATCTGGGCGGCGTGCCCGACGAGGCCGTTCTGTCCGCAGGCGCGGGTGTGGTGGTGTTCGCCGGCACGGTGGCCGGCAAGCCCGTCGTCTCCGTGGACCACCCTGGTGGCCTCCGCACGACGTACGAGCCGGTGACCGCCCGGGTCACCCCCGGGCAGCGCGTGGGCCGCGGCACCGTCCTCGGCACGCTCGAACCCCGGCACCCGGGCTGCATCGCCCCTGTCGCAGCGTGCCTGCACTGGGGTCTTCGCCGCGACCGTGAGTACCTCGACCCGCTCGGGCTCGTCCGCGTGGCGCCGGTGCGGCTGCTACCCGTCGGGCCCCGTGATCGCGGCGGCTAGCGCCACTCCGCGACCGCGTGCCTGCCTGCCGACTCCGGGAAGTCGTCCGCGACCATCGCGGCGAGTTCGACGAACGCCTTCCGCGTCGCCGGACGCAACAGGTCCAGATCCACCACCGAGCCCTCGGCGAGGTGCTCGTCGAACGGCACCACCTTCACGGCCCGGCACCGGAGCAGGAAGTGATTGGTCAGTTCCGTCATATCGATCGTGCTCGAGCCGGGCCGGGCGGCGCTGATCACGACGACCGTCCGCGAGACCAGGTGCCCGTAACCGTGGTGCTGCAACCAGTCCAGCGTGGCGGCGGCACTGCGGGCGCCGTCGATGGCCGGCGAGCTCACCAGAACGAGGGAATTGGCGAGTTGCAGAACGCCGTTCATTGCCGAATGCATGATGCCGGTGCCGCAGTCGGTGAGGATGATGTTGTAGTACACCTGCAGGATGTCGATCACCCGCCGGTAGTCGTCCTCGCTGAAAGCCTCGGAAATCGCCGGGTCCTGTTCGCTCGCGAGCACCTCGAGACGGCTCGGCGCCTGCGACGTGTGGGCCCGCACATCCGAGTAACGCCGGATGGTCGACTCCGCCGCGATGAGATCACGGACGGTCGAATGCGTCTGCAGGGGCACACGTTGCGCGAGCGTCCCGAAGTCGGGGTTGGCGTCGACGGCGATCACGCAGTCGCCGCGCAATGACGCGAACGTCGATCCCAGCCCGATCGTGGTCGTCGTCTTGCCGACGCCGCCCTTCAAGGACAGGAAGGCAATTCGATAGTCCCCCTGGATCGGCTGCCGGATGCGGTCGAGCAGTGCCGCCTCGCGCGCCTCCCCTGCCGACTCCCCCGGATTCACCGATCCCCCGGTGAGCCGGTGCAGTCCGCGCCGCCACCCTCGGCTCGGCGCCTTGCGCCCCCGCGCGAGGAGAGCATCCGCCACCAGATCCTGACTGGTCACCTGATGCCGGCTCGGCTCCGGGGCGGGACCGTCCCAGGACTGCTGCCCCCACGGATCGGCGGCGGTGTCACCCACCGGGGCGCCGCCACCGTCGGTCAGCCAGGACGGTTGCGGTCGAGCCAAGTCTTCGCGGTCCACTATTTCCCCCGGGATAGTGCAGAAACAACTGCAGATTCGTGGCGCGACGCTACCAAACCGGGTCAGGCGCGGGGATGCGCCTGATCGTGCACCGCACGGAGTCTCGCCACGGACACATGGGTGTAGAGCTGGGTGGTCGCGAGGCTGGCGTGCCCGAGGAGTTCCTGGACGACGCGCAGGTCGGCGCCGCCTTCGAGGAGGTGTGTGGCCGCCGTGTGGCGCAGTCCGTGCGGGCTCAGGTTCGGTGCGCCGGGGACCGCGGACAGGACGTCGTGGACGACGCTGCGCGCCTGCCGCTGGTCCAGACGCTTCCCTCGTTTGCCCAGGAGAAGCGCCTGCCCGGAGCTGTCCGTCGCGACCGCGGGCCTGCCGACGTGCAACCAGAGGTCCACGGCGTCGGCGGCCGGTTTCCCGTACGGCACGGAGCGCTCCTTGTCTCCCTTGCCGATCACGCGCAGCAGCCGCCGTTCGCGATCCACCGAGCCGAGGTCGAGGCCGCACAGCTCCCCCACCCGTATTCCCGTCGCATAGAGCAGTTCCACGATGAGACGGTCGCGCAGGGCGATCGGATCGTTCTGCTGCGCGCCCGATTCGGCGGCATCCATCGCATCGACCGCCTGCGACTGCCGCAGCACCGGGGGCAGCGTCCGGTGGGCCTTCGCGGCACCCAGCCGGGCGCCGGGATCGGTGGCGATGCGCCGGGTCCGCAGCAGCCAGGCTGTGAAGTTGCGCACCGACGACGTCCGCCGGGCAAGGGTCGTCCGGGCGATGCCGGCCGCGGACTGGCCGGCGAGCCACGACCGCAGCACCTGGATGTCGAGCTCGCCGAGGTGCGCCTCCGGTGACGTCGACAACCAGTGCTGCAGCAGCGACTTCGCGTCCGCGACGTATGCCTTCACGGTGTGCTGCGATCGGCCGCGTTCGAGCCCGAGATGGCGCGCGTACTCCTCGAGTACCAGCTCCAACGGTGCCGGCAGGTCGCTGCTCATAGAGGCAACAGTCGACTCGGGCGGGAGATAAATCAAGCAGCCGCGCCGCTAGAGTTCTTTTGTGCAGCGAACGATCTCCATCCCCATGTTGTGTGTCCTGGCGTTACTGTCCGCGATCGCCCCGCTGGCCACCGACATGTATCTCCCCGGTCTCCCCCTGATGACGGAGAGCCTGAACACGTCGGCGCCGAGCGTGCAGCTGACGTTGACCACGTTCATGGCCGGGCTCGGAATCGGGCAGCTCGTCGTCGGACCGCTGTCGGACGGCCTCGGACGCCGGCGTCTGCTGATCGGCGCCACCGTCGTCACCACCCTCGCCGCGATGGCGTGCGCTCTCGCGCCCACCGTCGAAACCCTCATCGCTGCACGACTTTTCCAGGGACTCAGCGGTGGCGCGGCAATCGTGCTCGCACGCGCCTGCATCGCCGACCGGGCCCGCGGAGACAACGCCGCCCGGCTCTTCAGCATCATGATGATCATCGGCGGGGTAGCACCGGTCGTCGCACCGCTGATGGGCGGCGCCCTGCTCGGACCGGTCGGCTGGCGAGGGATCTTCTGGGTGCTCACCGCCGCCGGTGTGGTGATGTTCGCGGGAGTGCTGATCCTCGTCCCGGAGACGCTTCCCGAGGAAAACCGGCACGGCGGCGGACTCACTGCACTGGTCCGGAACCTGCGGTACGTCGTCGGCAACCGTGTCTACCTGGGTTACGCGTTCACGTTCATGTTCGGGTTCGTCGCACTCTTCTCGTACATCTCCGCATCCCCGTTCGTCGTGCAGAACGTCCTCGGGCTCAGCCCGGGGCAGTTCTCCATGGTGTTCGCGGTGAACGCGGCGGGCATGGTGAGCGCCGCGATCGTGAACACACGGCTCGTGGGCACATTCCATGCCCGGCAACTGCTGGGGTTCGGGGTCACGCTGCTCCTGGCAGCAGGGGTCGTGCTGCTTCTCGCCGCGGTACTGATCGATTCGCCGCCGTGGTGGGCGATCCTGATTCCGTTGTTCGTCTCGGTGTCGAGCATCGGTTTCGTGATGGGCAATGCGACGGCGCTGGCTCAGGGCGAGGTGACCAATGCGTCCGGCACCGGGTCCGCGCTCCTCGGCGCCGGCCAGTTCGGCCTCGCCGCGGTGGTCTCGCCGCTCGTCGGCATCGCCGGCCCCGACACCGCAGTGCCGATGGCCGTCGCGATCCCGACCGCGGGCACCGTGGCGATGCTGTCGCTGCTGGTGCTGACGCGGCGGACGCACATCTCGTAGCGCGTCCGCCGCACCGGGTCAGCGGGAAGCGCCCTCGCTCGCGGCGAGCTCGGACCTCCACACGCGAAAGCCCTCCTCGGTGCGACCGCGACGCCAGTAGCCGGAAATCGACGCGGCAGACGCGGGGACGCCTCGTTCCTTGCGCACGTAGGAGCGCAGGTTGTGCATGACCGCCTGCGCCTCACCGTGAATGAAGACCTGCGCCGTTCCGGGCAGCCATGCGGTGTCGCGCACTGCCGCGACGAGGGGTGCGTTGTCCCCGGACGCCTCTTCGCCGATCCGGTCCGACGTGTCGCCGCGGTGGATCCACGTGACGTCGACGCCGGCGGGCGAGTCGAACGCGATTTCGTCCTCCGGGCCGGCGACCTCGATGATCACCCGTCCGACCGCCGACGCGTCCAGCTTCTCGACGGACGCCGAGATGGCGGGAATTGCGGTCTCGTCGCCGGCGAGCAGGTACCAGTCGGCGGCCGGGTCCGGCGCGAACGCGCCGCCGGGTCCGCGCAGCCGGAGGACGTCTCCGGCCGCCGCGGACGCCGCCCACGGTCCGGCGACGCCGGCGTCGCCGTGCACCACGAAGTCGATGGCGATCTCTCGCTTCACCGGATCCACCGACCGGATCGTGTACGTGCGCAGGACGGGCTCGTCGGGGCTCCCGAATTCGAGTTTCGCGTACGCATCGGTGAAGGCATTCGGAACGAAGCTGTCGAATCCCGGGTCGCCGAAAAATACCCGCACCATGTGCGGGGTCAGCCACTCGGTCCGAAGCACGGTCAGTGTCGCAGTCGGTTTTGCCACGGGCATCTCTCCAATGAACTCAAGTTGGTTAGCGTTACCTAACTACGATACAGGAGTGGCTACCGACGGCGGTCAGAGCGGAATCAGGTGGTGCTTCTGCTCGCCGCGGGCGGAGCGCTTGTCGCGGAGCAACGTCAGCGCCCGCCGGATCTCGAGCCGGGTGGCGGACGGTTCGATCACCGCGTCGATGTAGCCGCGCTCGGCGGCCGAATACGGTGTCGCGACGTTCTCGTTGTAGGCGTCGACGAGTTGCTGCCGCATCGCGTCCTGTTCGTCGCCGGCAGCTTCGAGTTCGCGGTGGTAGAGGAGACTGATCGTGGCCTCGGCGCCCATGACCGCGATGCGTGCGGTCGGCCATGCGAAGTTCACGTCGGCACCGAGTTGCTTGCACCCCATCACCGCGTATCCGCCGCCGTAGGACTTGCGGACCACGACAGTCACTTTGGGCACGGTGGCCGCCGCGAACGCCTGCAGGAAACGTCCGCCGCTGCGGAGCACGCCGTTCCGCTCCTGTTCCAGCCCGGGTAGGAAGCCCGGCGTGTCGACGACGAACACGAGCGGAATCTCGTAGGCGTCGCAGATCCGCACGAAGCGGGCTGCCTTGTCGGCGCCGACCCGATCCAGTGCTCCACTGAGGAATTGCGGCTGGTTCGCCACCACTCCGACGGATCGTCCGTCCACCCGGGAGAATCCGGTGATCACGTTCGGTGCCGTTTGCGCGGCGAGTTCGTGGAAGTCGCCGTCGTCGAAGATGTTCAGCAGCAGGTCGTGCATGTCGTAGGCGGCGTTGTCGGCGTCCGGCATGAACTCGTTCAACGCCAGATCGTTGTCGGTGATCTCGGGTTCGAGTCCCGGGTTCACGATCGGCGCCTGTTCGTGCCTGCTGGACGGGAGGAAGCCGAGATAATCACGCACCCAGGCGAACGCCGCTTCCTCGCTCGGCGCGACGTGGTGGACGTTCCCGTTCTCGGCCTGGGCGCGGGCGCCGCCGAGTTCGTCGAGGGTGACGTCCTCGCCGGTGACGGATTTGATGACTCCGGGACCGGTGACGAACATGTACGCCTGCTCGTCCACGGCGACAACGAGGTCTGTGTTGATCGGCGCGTACGCCGCGCCGCCCGCGCATTTGCCGAGGAGGATCGAAACCTGCGGGCATACTCCCGACAGCGGGATCTGGCGGCGGCCCATTTCGGCGTACCAGGCGAGCGACGTGACGGCGTCCTGTACGCGTGCGCCTCCGGAGTCGTTGATGCCGACGCAGGGGCAGCCGATCCGTCCCGCGAATTCCATGATCGATGCGACCTTGCGACCGAACATCTCCCCCACGCTGCCACCGAACACGGTGTGGTCGTGCGAGAACACCGCCACCGGACGTCCGTCGACGGTTCCGTGGCCGGTGACGACGCCGTCACCGTAGGGGTTGTCGGGGGCTCCCGGGTTCCTCGCCATCTGTCCGATCTCGATGAAACTGCCGGAATCGAGCAGCATCCGGATCCGTTCGCGGGGTTCGGAGAGACCTTTCTCCTTGCGCCGCTCGATCGCCCTCGGGCTCCCCGGATTCAGCGATTGCTCGAGCCGATCCTCGAGATCAGCGAGCAGTTCCGCCGTGGTCCTGGTCATGTGAGATTCCTCCTCGAGACGCACCCGCGAGCGGACTGCACTCCCGGGGCGCCGGTAGTTGCCTCATCGGACACCGGATGTGCACCGACCGGGCGCCGTGGGTGAGACGACTGGACTCCAAGTACCCACGACGGGCGCAACTACCCCTCCGGCACAACGTTGGGTGGAGTGGGAACCGTCGCGAGCGCTTCGAGGACTTCACAGACTTGATCGCCCCGGGGCGCGATGTCGGTCCAGGGCGTGCCCTCGGGTTATCGGCGAACAGCTCCGCTACGAGCCGGAGGCGATCAACAAGCTCAACACCTGCGCGACGAAGTTCCGCCACAAGTCCTCGGCTGACCCCATATCTCACTCCTTCGTGCGGTTGTGAGGTGCGATACGAAGTTTCTACCCCAATGCGTCGTCGATCAGTCGCTTCGACTCGCACTTTGGGCAACCGAGCACGATGAAGCACGCGCCGAGCGGGCTCTCGACTGGCTCGCCTCGTCTCACTTCTGCCGCGACCACCCCGTGTCGTCGGAGCCGACGAAGCCCTCCATCTCCAAGAGCGGCAGCACGGCCCGAACCTGCTCCACCGCGACCCCGGACAGTTCGGACAACTCCCGGACCCCACGCGCCCCGACCGCAGGCAACGCCTCGTACACCAGCAGGGCATCCCCCGACAGCGCATCCAGATCGCGGACCACGTCGAGGCCTTCCCGCAGCCCGATCGGTCCGGCCTCCTCCACCACGTCACCGGCATTCGCGACCAACCGCGCCTCCCCCTCCCGAATCATCCGGTTGCACCCCGTCGACGACGCCGACGTCACCGGACCCGGCACGGCCATCACTGGACGCCCCAGTTTGCGCGCCCAACTCGCCGTGTTCCGCGCACCGCTGCGCCATCCCGCCTCCACCACGACCACCCCGTCGGACAGGCTCGCCACCAAACGATTCCGCGCCAGAAACCGATGCTTCGCGGGTGTCGTGCCCGGCGCGTACTCACTGATCACCGCACCGTTCTGCGCGATCTGCCGCAACATGCGTGCATGCCCCGCCGGATACGCGCGATCCACACCACACGCCAGCACCGCCACCGTCAGGCCCCCGACACCCAGCGCTGCCCGATGCGCGGCACCATCGACCCCGAACGCCGCACCCGACACGATCGTCCACCCGTCGACGGCGAGATCACCGGAAATCTCGGCAGTCACGTGTTCGCCGTAACCACTCGCCGCCCGCGTCCCCACGATCGAGATCGCCCGATCGGTCAGTTCGGTCACCGGCCGCGAACCGAGCACCCACAAGGCCAACGGCGGGCCCTCGTCCCTCGACCGGGACAAATTCCCGAAGCCGAGGAGCCGCCACTGCGGCCACTCGTCGTCGTCCGGCGTCACGAGCCGGCCACCCATCCCCGCCACCAGTTCCAGATCGTGCGCGGCGGTATCCACATGCGCCCGGGCAACGGTCCGCTCCCCTAGCATCTCCGACAGGTCCCGCTCCCGCACGGCCCGCGCAGCCTCCTCCGGACCTACCTTCTCCACGAGCCGCGACAGCGCCGGGCACGGCCCCTGCACTACCTTCGACAGATACGCCCACGCCAATCGCCGCGGATCCTGGACACCATTCAGATCGCTTGCACCACTTCGACTTTCCACTGTCACTGAAAGCTCCGATCACGAAACCCCAACGCGGTGACCACCTGCTCCGGGCCCGGCATGTCGAGTCCCGCCAGATCGCTCACGGTCCAGGCCACCCGCAACGCCCGATCGGCGCCCCGGGCCGTGATCAGTCCCTTCCGTAGCGCACGCTCCACCGGCGCCAGCGCGGGCCGCGCCAACCGGAACTTCTGCCGCAGGGCCGGTCCGGGCACCTCAGCGTTGGTGCGCCAGCCGTAGTCGCTCCACCGCTCGCCGGCGGCGGCCCGCGCCTCGGCAACCCGTTGGCGGACGTCCTCGGTGCTCTCCCCGACGTCGTCGATGAACGCCCCGGTCGCGACGGCCTGCATCCGCACTCGCAGATCCACCCGATCCATCAGCGGTCCCGACAGTTTCCCGAGGTAGCGTCGCCGAGCGGTCGGTGCGCACACGCAGTCGGCTTCCCGCGCGGGCGCGCACGGGCACGGATTGGCCGCGAGAATCAGCTGGAAGCGCGCCGGATAGCGGGCGACCCCGTCCCGGCGCGCGATTCGCACCTCCCCGTCCTCGAGCGGGGTCCGCAGGGCTTCGAGGACCTTGGTTCCGATCTCGGCGCACTCGTCGAGAAACAGCACCCCTCGGTGGGCGCGACTGACGGCGCCGGGCTTCGCGACACCGCTTCCACCGCCGACGAGTGCGCTCACGGACGCCGTGTGGTGGGGTGCGATGAACGGCGGCACGTCGATGAGGGGACGCTCGGGCGGCAGAAGCCCGGCCACGGAGTGGATTGCCGTCACCTCGAGCGATTCGCTCTCGGTGAGCGGCGGCAGAACCCCGGGAAGTCGCTGCGCCAGCATCGTCTTCCCCACGCCGGGTGGACCGGTGAGCATCAGGTGGTGCGCTCCCGCCGCCGCCACCTCGATGGCCCAGCGCGCCTCTACCTGACCCACCACCTCGCTCAGATCGGCGCGCACCGGTTGCGCAACCCACTGCGCCGGCTCCGGATACTCGAGATCCCGCTCCTCCCGCAGCCACGCGATCGCCGCCCGCAGGTCGTGCGCGCCGAGCACCTCGACACCACCGACCAGCCCTGCCTCGGGCAGCGACTGCACCGGAACCACTACCGTTGCCCACCCCGCATTCTTCGCCGCGAGCACCGCGGGCAGGATCCCGCGCACCGACCGGAGCCGCCCGTCCAGCGCCAGTTCTCCGAGCAGAACGGTCTCGCGCAGCCGCTGCCGCTTCACCTGCTTGGCCGCGTCCAGGACGGCAGCGACGAGCGCGAGATCGTAGACCGACCCGACCTTCGGCAGCGTCGCCGGCGACAGCGCGAGGATCACCTTCGAATCCGGCCACTCCTCGCCCGAGTTCGCCACCGCGGCCCTGATCCGGTCCCGAGCCTCCTGCAGCGCGGTGTCCGGCAGCCCGACCAGATGCACCGCGGGGAGGCCGCGGCCGATGTCGGCCTCGATCTCGACCAGTTGACCGTCGACCCCGGTCACGGCCACCGAATGTGCTCGCCCCAGCGCCATCAGAACGCATCCCGGACATGCTCGATCTGGGGCTGCGGACCGTGCCCGATCATGATCGCGACCACGTCGAACCGCACCCGCGACCAGTGCCGGCCCGAGTCCCGCAGCCACTCGACGGCCAGCAGGCGGATCCTGCGCTGTTTCGAGAACGTCACCGCCTCGGCGGGACTGCCGTATCCCAGGCCGCGCCGTGTCTTCACCTCGACGAAGACGAGCCAGTCTCCCTCTGCTGCAATGAGATCGACTTCGCCGTATCGGGATCGCCAGTTTCGGTCGACGATCTCCATGCCCGCTTCGGTGAGATACCGGGCGGCCAGATCCTCCCCATGTGCACCAAGCGCGAGATTGTGCGCCACAGCAGCCTCCACCCCGTCCCCCGGCGGCCCACCGATGCGAACCGCGTCTCTCGCATCACCGTGCCCGACCCGCATTCCGGGAAGAGGTACCCGAACTGGCCGAACGAATTGGGCTGTGGATGAAGTGCACGTTGTGGACAACTCGGCACTGTGCGGGAGGTGTTTCACCCAAAGTCCCAGGTCAGGCCTGTCAAGCCGGTAATCGAACGGTCAGCCGACAGCGGGCATCCATCGGCGCGCGAGCGATGCCACCCAGTCGGCGGCCTCACCGGGATCCCCGGGTGGCGACTCGACGAGGACGAGTTCGTCGACTCCCGCGTCGGCCAGCGCGTCGACGTCGGACGGGTCCACTTTCCGCAGGGCGACGGCCAGGCGCAACTCCTCCGTGTCGCGCCCCGCGCCCCGGCACAGTGCGTGGATCGTCCGGATCCGTTCGGTGACGGCGTCGATGCCGTCCACATTGAACCCGTACCAGCCGTCACCCCACGCCGCGACCCGGCGGAGTGCCGCGTCACTGTTGCCGCCGAGCACGACCGGAATCCGGCGATCGCGCACGGGTTTCGGATTGACCCGCACCGAATCGACGCGGACGAACTCACCCTCGAACGTCGCGACGTCGTCACGCCACAGCGTGCGCATCGCCGCGACGTATTCGGCGGCGCGCTCGCCACGTCCCTCGAACGGAATGCCGAGCGCAGCGAATTCCTCCCGGGACCAGCCGATGCCGACGCCGAGCGTCAGCCGGCCACCACTCATCAGATCCAACGTCGCGGCCTGCTTGGCCATGAGGACAGGATTGTGTTCGGGCAGTAGCAACACCCCGGTGGCCACGCCGATCGTGTGGGTGGCAGCGGCGGCGAAGCTCAGCCCGATCATCGGGTCGAGCCAATCCGCGACGGCGGGGACCGCGATCCGGCCGTCGTCCGCGTACGGATACCGCGACTCCGACCGGTCCACCATCACGACGTGCTCGCCTGCCCACAGCGTGGCGAATCCGCTGTTCTCGGCGGCACCCGCGACCGAGTCGATCACCGCGCGACGAGCGCCGGTGCCGATCCCGAGTGCGTGCAACCCGAGGCGCATCGGCCGATCGTCTCACAGTTGCCCGGCCGAAGTGACTCGCTTCCGGGATGCTCCTAGCCGCGGACGTCGAGGCTACGGGCGTAGTGCTCCTTGAACACCTCGAGATGCGTCCAGGTCTCCAAGGCCATCACACCGTCGATCGTCCGGATGTGCTCGGCAAGAGAGTAGAGGTCACCCGACGAATCGGCGGCGACCGTGCCGATCAGGTCGAATCTGCCGAGTGTCCGCGCCAGGAACTCGATACCCGGCAGGTCCTCGATCTGCGCGCACGCCTCCCGATCCCGCGATCCGAGGCTGACACCGATGCCCATGGCGAGGGTTCTGCCGCCACCGCGGCGCCTCACGACGGCTCCGACGCGCAACGCGGTGCTGTCGATCAGATGGTTCACGCGATTCCGCGCCGCGCTCGGTGAGAGCCCGGTGCGTTCGGCCAGTTCCAGAAACGGCATCCGCCCGTTCCGTTCCAGTAGCTCGATGAGCGCGACGTCTTTCGCGTCCAGTCGAACGTCGGCCCGTAATGCGCTCTTGGGCATGAAAATTCCCTTGATGACATCGGCGTAGAAGAGCGTGTTGACGGTGCGGACACCGGGTTCCGCACGGATCGCGGCGATGGCGTCGTAGAGGTCCCGCTGGCTGGGGACGCGCAGTTCGGCGATGATGTTGTACTGCCCGCTCACAGCGGAAATGTACACGGCCGCCTCCGACGCGCAGAGCACCTCGGCCACGGGACCCACCGGCCCCGACACGGCGACGGACACGTGTGCCATCGCCTTGAGGCCCAGCAACTCGGGGTGGGCGACGGCAACGACGCTCACCGTGCCGGTGTCGAGGAGCATCTGGACGCGCGTGGACACCGCGGCGCGTGGTGCTCCGACGGTCGCGGCGAGCTCCCGATAGGTTGCGCGACCGTTCGACTGCAACGCCGCGATGAGCTTGGAATCCAGTTCGACAGTCATGATGCCCGGAGATTTCTCGATTTCTTTCTGCACTTCCGACAGAGAAGAAGAATCGCACATACCTCCAGATTCTGCGAATCGGTGCAAATCTGCTCCAGATATCGAACACATTCGCCGTCGACTGCTCGGTCCGAAACTTTGATGTATTGCGCAGCCGCTGGTCAGGGCGTAATTTTCCCTCCCAACCGGAACGTGACCCACACCACCATCTCGAAGGATCCCCATGCGCAAGCTGTTCCACCACGAGGCGTCCCCCCTCGACGCCACCGCCACCGTCTTCACCGGCGGCACGCTCCGCACCGTGGACGCAGACACCGAGGGCGCCGAGGCCTTCCTCGTCTACGGCAATCGCTTCGCCGCGGTCGGCACCGTTGCGGAATGTCGTGAGGAAGCGCGGAGGATCGGCACCCGGACGACGGACGTCATCGATCTCGCCGGGGCGACCGTCGTACCCGGGTTCGTCGATCCGCACGCCCACCCCCTGATGTACGGCCAGATGCTCAGCTGGGTGGACTGCGGCCCCGAGAAGGCACGCACCATTCCCGAGATCGTCGCGCTGCTGGAGGAGGCATCGGGGAATCAGCCTGCCGGGATCCCGGTGCGCGGGTACGGCTACGAGCACCGCAACCTCGTCGAGGGCCGTCATCCCACGAAGGAGGAACTCGATCAGGTCGGTACCGACCGCGAGGTCTACCTGATGAACGCCAGCGGTCACGGCGGCGTTGTCAACACGTTCACCCTCGAACTCCACGGCGTCACCCGCGACACCCCGAATCCGCCCGGCGGCGAGTTCTTCCGCGACGCGGACGGCGAGCTGACCGGCGAACTGTCCGATGCCGCCTGCAACATCCTCACCGGCGTGAACGGCGTCAAGGTCGGTCATCACGGCCCGAATTTTCACCTCGAGGACGAACCCGAGGAGCATCTGCGACAGCTCTCCGTGGCGCAGGAGAAGTTCCTCGAGGGCGGCGTGACCACGATCGGCGACTGCCAGGTGACGCGGCGCGAGTTCGACATGTACCTGCGCCTGGCGGAGCAGGGCCGGCTCGAGACCCGGGTGAGCATGTACCTGCTCAGCCACCTGCTCGATCACGCGCTCGACACCGGGCTGCACGGTGCGTTCGGCAACTCACGTCTCGCGTTCGGCGGGATCAAGTTCTACGCCGACGGCACTCTCGGCGGTTGGACCGCCTACTTCCCTGATGGGTACGTGGGCGACCCATGCCGGACCGGGCAGCTCTATCACGAGCCCGCCGACTATGCGGCGCTGATCGCGAAGGCACACACCGTCGGCCTGCAGACCGCGACGCATGCGCAGTCGCCGACCGCCATCGAGATGGTCCTCGACGCGATCGAGGCCGCGCAGAAGGCGCATCCCGACGCCGATGCCCGTCATCGCATCGAGCACTGCGGGTTGCCGACCCCCGAGCAGATCACGCGGATGCACGCACTCGGGGTGTACCCCGTCAACCAGCCGCAGCACTACTACAACTGGGGCGAGGGCGTGACCGCGGCCATCGGCACGCCGGGTGAGCGTTTCAATCCCCTCGGGGAATTCGTCGAAGCCGGCGTGCCGGTCACGATCAGTTCCGACGCACCCGTCGCCGAGCCCAAACCACTCGAGGCGATCCAGGCCGCCGTCACCCGCATCACCCGGCAGGGACATCAGCTCGGCTCGAACGCGTTGCGGCTGACCGCTGCCCAGGCGCTCACCGCGCACACGCTGAACGGGGCCCGCGCGCTCGGAAGGGAATCCGAACTCGGCAGCATCTCCCCCGGCAAGCGCGCCGATTTCGTGGTCCTCGGCTCCGACCCTCTCACCGTCGACCCGCACACCATTGCCGACATCGAGGTTCGTGAAACGTGGATCGACGGCGAATTGGCGCATTCCACCCGCAGCGACCTATTCTCGACCATTGCAACCACCGAGGATCAGTCATGAGTCACGACACCCAGATCGCCAAGGCCCGCAGGGCGGGTTTCGCGGCCTTCGTCGGCACCACCATCGAGTGGTACGACTTCTACGTGTACGCCACGGCGGCGGCCCTGGTGTTCGGTGAGATCTTCTTCCCCTCCGACACCGACCGCCTGACCGGCATCGCCGCCGCGTTCGCCACCTACGCGGTGGGCTTCTTCGCCCGCCCGCTCGGCGGCATCGTCTTCGGACATGTCGGCGACCGGGTCGGCCGGCGGACGGCGCTCGTCGTGACGCTCACCCTGATGGGCGCGGGCACGTTCCTGATCGGCGCCCTGCCGACGTACGCGCAGATCGGGTTCTGGGCGCCGCTGCTGCTCGTGATGCTGCGCTTCGTGCAGGGCTTCGCGGTGGGCGGCGAATGGGGTGGCGCCGTGCTGATGGCGGTCGAACACGCGCCCGAGGACAAGAAGACGTTCTACGGCGGATTCGCACAGCTGGGTAACCCCGCAGGCGCGCTGCTCGCCACCGGGTTCTTCAGTGTCCTCTCGACCTTCGGCGACGACGCCCTGCGGGACTGGGCGTGGCGGCTGCCGTTCCTGTGCTCGGCGCTGCTGATCGGCGTGGGTCTGCTGGTGCGACTGAAGGTGGAGGAATCTCCCGTCTTCGAGTCCGAGGTGCAGACGGCGACCGAACCCGAAGCGCTGCCGCTGAAGTACGCCATCGTCACCAACTGGCGCCCGATCCTGCTCGGCATGGGCATCCTGCCCGTCGCGGTGGGTGGCTACTACCTCGTGACAACGTTCATCACGGCGTACGCCACCGACCCGGACGTCGGGCTGTCCGAGACACTCGTCCTCAACGCGCTCAGCGTGGCCGCGGTGGTGGAATTGATCGCCACGCTCGGGGTGGCGTGGCTCGGCGACAAGGTCGGCCGGATCCGCGTGGTGATCTACGGACTGCTGGCCGTCGCGGTGCTCGCCGCACCACAGTTCCTGGTCCTGAAATCCGGGTCGGTGGTCCTGATCTTCCTGACCTTCGCCGTCATGCGGCTCGTCCTGGCCGCGACGTACGGTCCGATCGCGGCGGTGCTGTCGCAGATGTTCCGGCCGCAGGCCCGGTACACCAGCATCTCCCTCGCCTACCAGGGCGCGGGCGCGATCTTCGGTGGGCTGTCCCCGTTGGTGTCCACGCTCATGTTCCAGGCAACCGGCAGTGTGTGGCCGGTGATCGGCCTCCTGATCGGAATGTGCGCGGTCAGCATTCTCTGCCTGCTCGTGGCGCCGCAGCACGTCGATCACGTCGACGGCGAGTCCGACGAATCGGTGGGCGACCTTGGCGCCGCCCGGGCTCCGGCCTCGAGCTGACATCCCCGCGACGGGAAGGGCCGGTGGTGCGTGTGCAGCACCGGCCCTTCCACCTGTCAGGTGGGCTCGCCGTCCGAATCTGCCGGAGACACAGCGGCTGCCGGCGAGACGAGACCGGCGTCGTCGAGCGCACGCCCGGTGAGAACCCGACCCAGTTCGATCATCTCGGCGGCACGATGGAAGTCGAGACTGCGGCACGCGTTCCGGGGCACCCGAACGTGCACGTCCGGTGGATACGCGGCGAGCTGATAGCGAGCCAACGTCGCCTGCATCACGTCGAGCGAACGGTTCATCACGGCGAACCGGCTGAACTTCGGGACGGCCACGGCGTCGCCCTCGACCACGGTCTGATCGCCGATCACCTGGCCGTCCTGCTCGTCCGACGGATCCGGGTCGGTCTGCGCAGCGCCGAACCGCCCCACGACCGACCGCACGATGTCCAGGTCACGCAGCTGCGCGGCGCTCCGGCGGAAGCGCGCCACCCATTCGTCCACCGGCCGCGAATCCGCGCTGACGTTCTCCGGTGACAGCGAGCGCCCGTCCCGATCCTCGGCGCTCAGGCTGATTCCGACGGTCAGGTCGGCGCTCACGGAGACGAGCGGCGCCATCGGCAAAGGGTCGAGCACCCCACCGTCGGCGAGGACTCGGCCGTTGAGCACATACGGCGTGATGACGCCGGGGATGGCGATCGACGCACGGATCGCCGCGTCGACGGGCCCTCGCTGGAACCACACCGACCGGCCCGCAGCGAGATCGGTGGCCACGGCCGTATACGGAATCGGAAGGTCTTCGATGCGGATCTCGCCGAGTATCTCCCTGACCCGTTGCAGGATCTTCTCGGCGTGGATGGCTCCGGGTGCGGACACCGACAGGTCGAGAAGACGCACGACGTCGAGCTGGGTCAGGCCGATCGCCCACCGGGTGAAGTCGTCGAGCTTGCCCGCTGCGTGGAGTCCACCCACCAGGGCACCCATCGACGAGCCTGCGACACCGACGATCTCGAATCCGCGCTCCTCGAGTACCTGGATCGCTCCGATGTGGGCGTATCCCCGCGCACCACCGCTACCCAGAGCCAGCGCGACGCGCCTCGGTCCGGTCATCGGATGATCGTACGCGGACGAGGACTCCGGATCGTCAGGACAGACCGTTGTCGGGGAGCCGCAGGTCCGGCTTGTCGAGCTCCTCGATGTTCACGTCCTTGAACGTGATGACGCGGACATACTTCACGAAACGCGCGGGGCGGTACATGTCCCACACCCACGCATCGGACATCCGCAGCTCGAAGTAAATCTCTCCGTCCGCGTTGTGCGGCAGCAACTCCACCGAGTTGGCCAGATAGAACCGGCGCTCCGTCTCCACGACATAGGAGAACTGACCGACGATGTCCCGGTACTCGCGGTAGAGCGACAGCTCCATCTCGGTTTCGTACTTCTCGAGATCCTCGGCACTCATCGGTCTCGGAGTCCTCCTGCTCTGGTGTGAATTGTCATCATCTCGCACTTCCGGAACTGTTATCCACTCGGTGTATCAGCGCGGCGACGTTCGACCACGAGCGGCGGTGCTCCGGGCACGGGCCCAGCTTCTCGAGAGCCGCCAGGTGCGCGGGCGTGTTGTACCCCTTGTGGATCGCGAAACCGTAACCGGGATGTGTCTCGTCCATCGCGACCATCACCCGGTCGCGAGAGACCTTGGCCAGCACGCTCGCCGCCGCGATGCATGCCGCCGCGGCGTCGCCGCCGATCACCGGCAGCGACGGGGCCGGCAGGCCCGGGACGCGGAAGCCGTCGGTGAGAACGTAACCCGGGGTGGTCGAGAGCCCGGCGACGGCACGTCGCATGCCCTCGATGTTGGCTACGTGCACACCCATCCGGTCGACTTCCTCGGCCGGAAAAGATACGACGCTCCACGCCACAGCGAGCCGGGTGATGGCCGGGAACAGCTCTTCACGCGTGCGTTCGGTGAGCTTCTTCGAATCGTCGAGGCGCGCCAGCGCCGGATACGGCTTCGGCGCGAGCACGCAGGCCGCCACGACGAGCGGCCCCGCACACGCGCCCCGGCCTGCCTCGTCGACACCGGCCACCGGCCCGAGGCCGCTACGGACCAGGGCCGACTCCATTGTCCGCAGACCGGACGACCTGCGAATGACGGTGCGTGGAGGCCAGGAAGTCACTTGCCCTGGATATCGGGTGAACTGATCGTGCCCATCCGCGACGGCGGCAACGCGATGAAGACGGCCTTACCGATCACGTTGTCGAGCGGGATGGTGCCTTGCATGTCGTCGCCCACGTGGTACCGCGAGTCCGCGGAGTTGCTGCGATTGTCGCCCATCACCCACAGGTGCCCGTCGGGCACGGTGACCGGACCGAAGCAGCGCGCCGACTTCAGTGCCGTGTCGCAGGCCTGGGAGCCGGGGACGAACGGGAAATCCATGACGACGTAGGGCTCGTCGAGCGGCTTGCCGTCGACCAGGATCCGGCCCTGGTCGTCGCAGCATTCGACGGTCTGACCGCCGGTGGCGATCACACGCTTGACGAGGTCGTTCTCGTCCGGGGGGACGAGTCCGACGAGGGAACCGAGTTCCTGCGCACCGCGGATCACCACGTTGGAGGACCGGGTGGAGACGAAATCCTGTGACCACGAATCGGGGCCGCGGAACACGATGACGTCACCCGGTTGCGCTTCACCGAAGCGGTAACCGATCTTCTCGACCACGATGCGGTCGCCGGTGCAGCCCGCGCACCCGTGCAGCGTCGGTTCCATCGATTCGGACGGAATGAGATACACCCGGGCGACGAACGTCTGCAACAGGAAACTCAGAACGAGCGCGACCAGAATCAGGATCGGCAACTCGCGGAGGAAGGAGCGGGGCTTCTTCTCGGGCTCCGCCGCTCCGCCGTTCACGGCGGAGGTGGCGGCCGAATCGCCGGTGGTCTCGGATTCCGACGACAATGCCCGCTCCTTCGAAGAATCTGTCACGAAATCAGATTAGCCCGGCACTGCGAGTACGCAGTGCCGGGCTCATCGGAAAGGTCAGCGCTTTTCCTTGATCTTGGCGGCCTTGCCACGCAGATCGCGGAGGTAGTACAGCTTGGCGCGACGGACGTCACCGCGGGTGACGACCTCGATCTGCGCCAGGTTGGGGCTGTGTACCGGGAAGGTGCGCTCGACGCCGACACCGAAGGAGACCTTGCGGACGGTGAAGGTCTCGCGGACGCCGCCGCCCTGACGGCGGATCACGACGCCCTTGAATACCTGCACGCGCTCCTTCGAGCCTTCGATGACCTTGACGTGCACGTTGAGGGTGTCGCCGGGACGGAACTCGGGAATGTCGTCGCGGAGGGACTTCTTGTCCAGAAAATCGAGAGTGTTCATCGGTGTTCCATCCTTGCGTTTCGCAGGAGCAGAGGAACCGAGCGGCACCCGGACGTTCGAAGAACACCGGTGCTCGTCTGGTTCGTGCCCAGATCAAGTACTGCTGCCTGGTCCAGGCAACCCGTCCATTGTGCCAGA
>NZ_JASHKX010000087.1:0-505 GCF_030058635.1 Rhodococcus sp. IEGM 1305 | reverse complement strand
CGATCGGGGTCATCGCGTCGATGGCCTTGATGCCGGTCTGCAGCGGCTCCTCGACGGGCTGACGCTCGAGGACCGAGGCAGCCTGCAGTTCGAGGGCGCGGGTCTCGTTGCTCTCGATCTCGCCCAGGCCGTCGATCGGCTGGCCGAGCGGGTTGATGACGCGGCCGAGGAAGGCGTCGCCGACGGGTACCGACAGCACGTCGCCGGTCCGCTTGACTTCCTGGCCTTCCTGGATGTTCTCGTAATCGCCCAGGATGACGGCACCGATCTCGGTGGCATCCAGGTTGAGCGCGACACCCAGAATTCCGCCGGGGAACTCCAGCAGTTCGTTGGCCATCGCCGAAGGCAGGCCACTGACGTGCGCGATGCCGTCGCTGGTGTCGGTCACAAGGCCGACCTCTTCGCGGGAGGCCTCCGGGGAGTAGCTCGCGGTGTAGTTCTCGATCGCACTACGGATCTCGTCGGAGGAGATCGTCAGCTCCGCCATGTTTTTCCTGCTCTCGGT
>NZ_JASHKX010000086.1:0-536 GCF_030058635.1 Rhodococcus sp. IEGM 1305 | reverse complement strand
CCACGTGATCCTCGACGGCACCCTCATCCCCAGCGACCGGGTCGCCGAGACCACCCTCGGCAGCAGAGGCACCCCGATCCACCTGTGGTATTCCGGCAAACACCGCCGATTCGGCGCGAACATCCAGTTCGTGGCGACCGCGGACGGATTCCCGCTGTGGGTCTCCGACGCGCTGCCGGGCAGCACCCACGATCTGACCGCTGCCCGCACACACCGGGTCACCGGAGCCCTGTACGCCGCCGCGGCGCAGGGTCTGCTCACCCTCGCCGACCAGGGCTATCAGGGCACCGGCATCGGTATCCACATGCCCACGAAAGCCCCTGCCGACGGCAACACCCTCGACACCGACACCGTCTGCCGCAACATGCTGCTGACCAGTCTGCGGTGCCTCGGCGAACGTGCCGCTGCGCTGCTCACCACGCGATGGAAGGCACTCGACAGGATCACCCTGTGCCCCAAAAGGATCGGTTCCATCACCAAAGCGGCGCTCGTACTCACGCAATTCGAGCACGCAGGCCGTTACTGAGAAAACCTCA
>NZ_JASHKX010000085.1:0-559 GCF_030058635.1 Rhodococcus sp. IEGM 1305 | reverse complement strand
GGGCGTCTCGGTGGCCGCCGGGGTCGTCTCCCCGTTCGCGGGAACGGGCGCGGGGGGCGGTGTGGCCTCGATGACGTGGGCGCTGTCGCGGGGTGTCGTCGTGTCGACGGAATTGGCGGCCACGAGCGTGGTGGTCGCCTCGTCTCCGCGGAGCATCTGCGCCGTCGCGTCGTCGAGCACCCCGGCGTCGCTCCACACGAAATTGCGCAGCGACGTGACACCCAGAGCGTTGTCGACGATGTCCGCGGGGGCTTCGACGGCGGTCGCGGACAGGTCCGGGTTCGCGACCTCGGTGATCGCGGACAGGTCGGCCTGCGCGAACGGCACCGACGTGGTGCACATGGACGCGGCCAGCGACCGGGCGCGGTCGAGCCACGCCGACGCGGCATCCTTACCGGTGCCCTCGTGCGCGGAACCGGTGGGATCGGACGGGTCGTCCACCACCAGATATCCGCGCGTCATGTTCTCGACGGTGATCAGCAGGTCCGGGTCGACGGCCAGGCACATACTGTCCCGGAGCGTGTGGTCGCGGTCGACGCTCTCCCGGGTGGCGAACTCC
>NZ_JASHKX010000066.1:0-20738 GCF_030058635.1 Rhodococcus sp. IEGM 1305 | reverse complement strand
CTGCTGCTCACGGCAGGTGTTCGCCTCGTTTCTATTTCGGTACCCGATCAGAGCGCCTATATACATGAGACTAGCCCTCGCGTGTGACGTGTAAATCGCCAGGCCCGCACGTGTGAGCTGTCTCACGGCCAACCGATGGGGTCACCATCGATGACGGTTCTCGCCCCGCGATTATTCCCCGACCCGGTCTCCGCCGCATCCCACAGTCCCGAATAGTGGCCACCGGCATAGCGCAGAGTGGCGTGCGATCCGGTCTCGACCACCCGTCCCTTGTCGATGACGAGGATCACATCTGCCCGGGCCGCGGTGGCCAGTCGGTGGGCCACCACCACCGACGTCCGGGTCCGGGTCACACGGCTGCTCGCCTCGAGAACTACCTGCTCGGTGGCCGGATCGAGCGTCGCGGTCGCTTCGTCGAGCAGCAGCAGATCGGGGTCGACCAGCTCGGCCCGGGCGAGCGCGATCAGCTGGCGCTGGCCCGCCGACAGTCCCTGCCCGCGCTCGCCGATGGGGTGATGCATCCCACCCCGCAATCCGGCGATCGTGCCCAGCGCTCCGACCGCGCGGGCAGCGTCCTCGATCTCCTCGCGGCTCGCATCCGGGCGGCCGTACGCGATGTTGGTGGCAACGGTCCCGGTGAACAGGTGCGCCTCCTGGGGGACGACGCCGAGGCGCCCGCGGTACGCGCCGAGCGGGTACCGGCGGAGGTCCACGTCGTCGACGAGCACCGCGCCGGACGTCGGGTCGTAGAAGCGGGCGAGCAGTTTCACGATGGTCGACTTGCCCGCACCGGTCCGGCCGACCAGGGCGACGGTGGTGCCGGCGGGGATGTGCAGGTCGATGCCGGTCAGGGCGTCGCTGTCGGCGCCCTGGTAACGGAACCCGACGTCGCGCAGGCACAGCTCGCCGCGCAGATGCCCGTCGATCGGCTGGAGGTTCTCCCGTGACGTCGCCCGCTCGATGGAACTGGGAGTGCGGAGCAGGTCCCCGATCCGGAGCAGACCGACACTGGCCTGCTGGTACCCGTCGAACACCTGTGACAGCTGCTGGATGGGCCCGAACAGCAGCCCGAGGTACAGCACGAAGGCGACGAGTGTCCCGGTCGTCGTGTCGCCGGCCGCGACCTGCCGCGCGCCGACGAACACCACGGCGGCCAGGGCGAGATCCGAGAGGAACGCGATGAACGGGAAGTACAGCGAGATCGCCCGCTGCGACCGCATCCGGCTGCGCCGGTAACTGTCGGCCCGCTCCGCGAACCGGCGGGCGGCGAACCCTTCGCGGCGGTACGCCTGGGCCGCGCGGAGCCCGGCGATGTTCTCCTGGAAGTCGGCGTTGACGAGCGAGATCCGCTCACGCGAGACCGTGTACGCCACCGAGGAGATCCGGCGGAAGATCAGCGTCGCGACGACGAGCGGCGGGATGACGGCGAGCGCCACCAGCGCGAGCGTGACGTCGGTGGCGACCAGGGCGACGGAGATGCCGAGGACGGTCAGGACGCTCACCACGGCGGTGGACATCCCGGTCTGGATGAACGACGACAGCGCGTCGACGTCGGTGGTCATCCGGGTCATGATGCGGCCGGACAGTTCGCGCTCGTAGTAGTCGAGCCCGAGCCGCTGCAGGTGGGCGTAGCTGCGCACCCGCAGCCCGAACAGCACACGTTCCCCCGCGCGGGCGGTGAGGACCGTCATCAGCGCGACGACGAGCCAGCCGGCGACGACGAGGGCGACGCCCACCCCGGCCGCCGTCCAGAGGGTCGCGGAATCCTGCGGGACGACACCGCGGTCGATCGCGAACCGGACGATCGACGGGAACGCGATCCCTGCGAGCGAGTCGAGCGCGAGGCAGACGACGACGGCGACGAGCAGGGCACGGACCGGCCGCAGGATCCGCGACAGCCGGAAGTCGGGCTCGGGCAGGCGCAGGTTCCGGGTGTCGATGCCCGGGCTTTCGACGGCGGGTGGTAGCGCGTTCACGGCCTGCCGAAGTTCCGGGGTCGCGGCCACGTTGCCCAGCGCTCCAGCCATCGGTCCGCCGGCGGTGCGGCCGCCGCCGGGGCCCGCACCGGACGCCGGGGTGCGGCCGGACGAGGCGGACGAGCCGGGCACGTCCCACTCCTCGACGTCCTCCGGCCACAACTCCGACTCGGACGGCATGCGCTGATACGGCATCGGCTCGCTCGGCGCGGGGAGGCTGACGTCGATGGGGCCGGCGTTGTCGGGGGAGGCGAACAGTGCGCGGAAGAGCGGGCACCGTTCGTCGAGTTCGGCCACCGTGCCGGAATCGATGATCCGTCCGCCGTCGAGCACGGCGACGCGGTCGGCGAGCGACAGGGTCGAGCGGCGATGCGCCAGGATCAGCGCCGTCCGCCCGCGATTCGCCCGCAGCGCCGCGAAGATCGACGCCTCGGTGGTGGCGTCGACGGCGGAGGTCGCGTCGTCGAGGATCAGCACCCTCGGGTCGGTGAGGAGTGCGCGTGCCAGCGCGATCCGCTGCCGCTGCCCGCCGGAGAGGGTGAGACCGCGTTCGCCGACCACGGTGTCGTACCCGTCCGGCAACGCGGAGACGAACTCGTCGGCGGCGGCCATGTCGGCGGCGGCGCGGATCTCCTCGGCGCTGGCGTCGGGCCTGCCGAGGGCGATGTTGGCCGCGATGGTGTCGGAGAAGAGGAACGGCTCGTCGAACACGAGGCCGACGGCTTCGCGCAACTGCTCGGCGCTCAGCTGCGAGACGTCGAACGACTCGCCCGCCGACGTGAGGGACACGGAACCCGCGGATGGTGCGTAGAAGCGGGGGAGCAGCAGCGACAGGGCGGTTTTGCCGGAGCCGGCCATACCGACCACCGCGACCGTCTCGCCGGGCGCGATGCGCAGGTCGAGTCCGCGGAGGATGTGCCGGTCCGGTTCGAATCCGAACGTGACCGCCCGCAGGTCCACACCCAGCGGTCCGCCGGGCAGTGCGGTGGGGTGCGGCGGGTCCGCGACCTCCGGTTCGGCGTCGATCACCTCGTACACGCGCTCGACGGCGGCCCGGGACAGCTGGGCCATGATCACGACCGACGACAGCGTGCGGGTGACGGCGGTCATCGTGGCGACGTATGTGGCGAAGGCGAGGAACGTGCCGATCGTGATGGAACCGTGCAGGGCGAGGTAGCCGCCGACCGCGATGACGCCGACGAGACCGAGCTGGGGCAGTGCCGCCATGGTCGGAGCGAAGCGCGCATTGATCCGGGCGGCTCGCAGGCGTTCGGCGTACAGCGTCCGGCTGTGGTCTTCGAGCTGGTCGACGGCCCGGCGCTCCTGGCCGAACCCCTTGACGACGCGGACACCGGTGACGGTCTCCTCGACGTGCTGCGCGAGGTCGGCTGCCCGTTGCTGCGCCGACCAGGTGGCCGCGAACAGTTTCGGGCGCATTACGTAGACGACGAGGCACACGGCGGGGACGATCACCAGCGCGACGACGGTCAGCAGCGGTGACAGCCAGGCCATGATGCCGAGCGCGAGGACGAATTGGAGCAACGCGCCCGCCGACAACGGGACCATGGCGAGCAGGCCCTGCACCAGCTGGAGGTCGGTGATGGACCGCGAGACCACCTGTCCGGTGCGGATCTGATCCTGCCCCCGCCCGTCGAGGCGTTGCAGCGCGCCCAGCAGGCCCAGCCGCAGATCGTGCTGGACGTCGAGCGACAGCTTGCCTGCGAGCATCCGGCGGCCGTACTGGCAGCCGAAGCGGACGCACGCGAGCAGTGCGATGAGCAGGGCGGCGATGCCGATCACCTGAGTGGCGCTACCCGAGCCCGCGGCATCGACCGCGTACTTGGTGAGGAGGGGGAACGAGATGTCGATCCCGGCGGCGACGACCGTCACGGACAGGGCGCCGAGTGCGACACGGCGGTGCGCCCAGCACTCACCGCTCAGCCGTCGAATCCAACCCGGCCGTGCCTGATCCTGCTCCAGCGTCTGCTCCCGTTCGATCACCGAACCGGACGCACTCTCACTTGCCACTGGATCCACGTTAGCGCCGGGTACCGACAGGGGCGGCACCCGGCGCTGCGTCAGGTGATGTCGCGCTGCCGGGTGAGCGCCCAACCGCCGCCGACGAAGACCGCCGTCCACACGAGCAGGGCGAGGGGCGCGGTGGGCCAGAGCGTCAGCCAGTCGATCTCGTTGCCGGCGGCCGCGTTCGCGACCGTCCCGAGGGTGGCCGACACGGGGAGGACACTGCCGACGGATCCGATGCCGATCCCGCTGAGGATCGACCGGAGGATCATCTCGCCGAGGGTGTACCAGACCACGAGGGCGATGCAGCTGCCGACGGACGAGCCGGTGAGCATCGACACGCCGCCGCCGATGAGCGCCCACAACGCCCCGCAGATCAGGGCCGCCCCGAGCATGGCGAACAGGGATCCGCGCAGTTCGAAGGTGTCCCCGCCGAACGTCAGCAGCAGGGCGACGCTGACCACCTCCACCACGAGGCAGTAGAAGAAGCCGAAGGCCGCGGTGACGGCGAGCTTGGTGCCGATCACCCCGTCCCGGCCGCGGGCGGTGAGGAACGTGGTGGTGAGCGTCTTGTACCGGAATTCCGTGCCCACGTTCACCGCCCCGAAGACCGCGGCGAACAGGACGACGAGGGCGACGGCGACCGCCAGGCCGAACAGGGTGGCGGCGAGGTTGGCCTCGTTCGGATCGGCCTCGAACGCGTCGGTGAACGCGCGCATCACGGGCAGGGTGATCGCGCTCGAGAACATCCCGACGATCAGTGGCGCCAGACCGAGCATCCACCAGAACCGCAGTGTGGTGACCTTGCGGAATTCCGCGGTGAGCAGCGCTGTCATCGCGGACCTCCGGACATCGGACCGTGCTGGGGGTGTGCGGGTGGCGGACCGTAGCCCGGTTGCGGGCCGTACCCGGGTGGCGGACCGTAACCCGGTTGCGGGGCGTACCCGGGAGGTGCGTACCCGGGCTGGGGCGCGTACGTCGGCGGCTGGCCGTACCCCGAGGGCGCGGCGGCACTCGCTCCGGCCACGTACTGGCCTGCGGTCATCGACAGGAAGAGTTGCTCCAGGTCGATGTGATCGCCGACGGCGCCGAAGATCGTCACCCCGGCGTCCGCGGCGACGGACTCGACGAGTTCGAGGGACGCGCCGACGACGGCGAGGCGTCCGTCGGCGAGCGAGCGGGCATCGACGATGCCCCTGGCGGCGAGGGCGGTGGCCAGGGCGGGCGGGCTCGAGGACGCGACCAGCAGCCTGCTCTGCTGCGACTTGCGCAGCTCCTCCATGCGTCCCTGATAGACGAGGGCGCCGCGGCTGACGATCACCAGATTGTCGACGGTCTGTTCCACTTCGCGGAGGATGTGGCTCGAGATCAGCACGGTCCGGCCGGATGCGGCGAAGCCCTTGAGGAACTCGCGCAGCCAGGCGATGCCCTCGGGGTCGAGTCCGTTGGCCGGTTCGTCGAGGATCAGGATTCGCGGATCACCCAGCAGCGCCGTCGCCAGCGACAGCCGCTGGCGCATGCCGAGGGAGAAGCCGCCCGCCTTGCGCCCGGCGACGTCCTCCAGTCCGACGAGCGCGAGCACCTGCAGTGCGCGTCCGTCCGGTACCCCGATCGCGGACGCGTACACCTTCAGGTGGTCGAGCGCCGTGCGGTTGGGGTGCAGGCTCTGCGAGTCCAGGACGGCGCCGACCGTGCGCGCGGGGTCGACGAGCGATTTGATCGGCACACCGGCGACCGTGGAGGCGCCCGACGTCGGCTTCACGAGACCGAGGATCATCCTCAGTGTCGTGGTCTTGCCGGACCCGTTGGGCCCGAGGAATCCGGTGATCGATCCCTGCGGCACGGTGAAGCTGAGGTCCGTGACGGCGTCGACGTTCTTGAAGCGCTTCGACAGCCCCCGCACCTCGATCGGCGCCGCGAAACTTCCCGGGATTGCTGTGGTCAACCCGTCCTCCCCTGCCACAATCGAATGGAACTGTTTCGACCCTACTGGGCTGCCGTGCCGAGATTCACCAACTGACGTACAGGGCGTCTGCGACGGCGCATGCTGAAACCAATCGATTGGGGACGTACATGAGCAAGCACCACCATCACCATCGCGACGTCATTTCTCCCGCCTACACGGGGCGCCTCTCGATCGATCCGTTTCCGGCGCTGCGGCTGCCGGACGAGGAAACCGATCCCGAGGCCGCGTACCGGTTCATCCACGACGAGTTGATGCTCGACGGCAGTTCGCGGCTGAACCTCGCCACGTTCGTCACCACATGGATGGATCCCGAGGCCGACAAGCTGATGGCCGAGACGTTCGACAAGAACATGATCGACAAGGACGAGTATCCCGCGACCGCGGCGATCGAGTCCCGGTGCGTGTCGATGGTGGCCGATCTGTTCCACGCTCCCGACCTGTCGACCACCGACCCGGCCAGCGCCACCGGCGTCTCGACGATCGGTTCGAGCGAGGCGGTCATGCTCGGTGGTCTCGCGCTCAAGTGGCTGTGGCGGGCGAAGCGGGAGGCGGCCGGGAAGGACACTGCGCGCCCGAATCTGGTGCTCGGCAGCAACGTGCAGGTGGTGTGGGAGAAGTTTTGCCGGTACTTCGACGTCGAGCCGAAGTACCTGCCGATGGAGAAGGGCCGCTACGTCATCACGCCGGAGCAGGTTCGGGACGCGGTCGACGAGAACACGATCGGAGCGGTCGTGATCGTGGGCACCACCTATACGGGGGAGCTCGAGCCGGTGGCGGCGATCGCGGACGCTCTCGACGAACTTGCTGCGTCCGGCGGCCCGGACGTCCCGATCCACGTGGACGCGGCGAGCGGTGGCTTCGTCGTTCCCTTCCTGCAGCCGGAGTTGTTGTGGGACTTCCGGGTTCCGCGCGTGGCCTCGATCAACGTGAGTGGCCACAAGTACGGTCTGACGTATCCGGGGATCGGGTTCGTGGTGTGGCGCGACAAAGAACACCTTCCCGAGGGGCTGGTGTTCCGGGTCAACTACCTGGGCGGCGACATGCCGACGTTCACCCTGAACTTCTCGCGGCCCGGCAATCAGGTGGTGGGGCAGTACTACAACTTCCTGCGACTGGGCCGGGCCGGCTACCGGTCGATCATGCAGACGTTGCGCGACACCGCAGTTCGCGTGGGCAAACGCATCGCCGAGATCGACGGCTTCACCCTGATCACGGACGGCACCGACATTCCGGTGGTGGCGTTCGAACTCGTCGGTGACCCCGGGTTCACGGTCTTCGACGTGTCACACGAGTTGCGGGCGCGGGGGTGGCAGGTGCCCGCCTACACGATGCCCGCCGACGCGGAGGACGTGGCGGTCCTGCGCATCGTCGTGCGCGAGGGCTTCAGCGCCGATCTCGGATCCCTCGTCGCCGAGGCGATCGAGGAAGTGTGCGCCGAACTCCGCGAGAAGGGTGGCGGGCGTTCGACGGAACAGCACTTCGCCCACTAGGTCAGGCCTCGATCGCGCGAAGTTCGTCCGGCCAGCGGGCCGGGGCGGGCCCGAACGCTTCACGCGCGTTCTTGACGACACCCTTGCCGATGGCCCGGTTGCCCGCGCCGCCGATGGCCGCGCCGATGCCTGCGGGCACGAGCTTGCCGAGGACCAGCGCGCTGCGGCGGGCAGCGTACTTGGTGATGAACTTGCGCACCAGCCTGCTGTTCATCCCCTTCATGGTGGGGCCGGGTATGCGGCTGGTGATGGCGCTCGCCCAGTTCTTCGCCGTCACGCCCGTCGCCTTCTGGACGATTTCCATGCCCGATTCGCCGAGCGCCACCGACAGGACGAGTGCGCGCCGCTGCTGGTGGTCGGCGGCCGAGATGCCGTGCACCGATGCGACCGCGAGAGTGAGCAGCGCCGCCGCTTCGAGGAAGAACGCCGATTCGGCGCCCACCGCCGCGATGGACGCGACGGTGCCGACCCCGGGAATCGCGGCGGTGGCGCCGACTGCACTTCCGCTGCCCGTCACGGCCAGCAGGAACATCTTCTCCATCCGCTCGACGATCTGCGCGGGCGACTCACCGGGGTGCGAGCGCCGGACCCATTCGACGTACTTCGCCACCGCGGGAGCCTGGAGACGGCTTCCGTTGTCGAGGACCGAGACCAGTACCTTCTCCACCGGTCCACCATTGCCAGCCATCGGGGCTCCCGTCTCGCCTGTGCTTCGAGTGTGCTGGCACCGACTGTAGGTGAGTTGACGCTGTGGCCGGTGTCGGCACCGTTGCCTAGGCTGGTTTCGTGAGCGTCGTCGAAAGCGATACCGCGGTGTCGTCCGGGGCCTTCCGGCGCCCGGCGGAACCGTTGCGCGCGCTGGTCACGGGGTACGACGGGTATCGGCTGGCCGGTTTCGAGCCCGGCATCCACCTCGGTCTGCCGTCGCCCTGCCTCACGGTGATCGTGACGATCGACGAGCCGCTCGACATCGCCGCCCAGGCGACGCCCGAGCAGGCGCCCGGTCGTTTCGACACTCTGGCCAGCGGCATCGCCACGGCACCGGTGACGATCCGGCACGACGGCAACCAGCACGGCGTCCAGTTGGCCCTCAGTCCTCTCGGCGCCCGGGCGCTGCTGGGGGTCCCCACGGCAGCGCTCGGCCCCTGGGTCGTCGGGCTCGAGGACCTGCTCGGTCCCGACGCGGGGGAACTGACCGAACGGCTGTCGCTCGAACCCGGCTGGGACGAGCGGTTCGCGATCCTCGACGAGGTCCTGACGCGCCGCGCGGCGCCGGCGGAGATCGACCCGCACCTCACCCGCGCCTGGCAGCTGCTCGTCGCCGGCGACGGCGCCCGGGTCGGTGACGTCGCGCACGACGTCGGCTGGAGCCGAAGACATCTGGTGAACAAGTTCGTCGCGGAATACGGCGTGACACCCAAGGACGTGGTGCGGTTGTCCCGTTTCCACCGCTCGCACCGGATGCTCAAGGGTGCCGCCGGGGCGACACTCGCCGACGTGTCCGCGTCGTGCGGGTATTACGACCAGGCGCACATGGCGCGGGACTGGCGCGACCTCGCGGGCGTCGCGCCGTCGCGGTGGCGCGAGATCGACCCGTTCTCATTCGTCCAAGACCCCTACCACGACGACGGCGCAGAGTGATGACATGACTACTTCGACGCACACCACATATGTGTGGCCCACCCTCGTCTACCGCGACGCGCGGGCCGCGATCCGCTTCCTCGTCGACGCCTTCGGGTTCGCCGAGAACGCGGTGTACGGCGAGGGCGACCGGGTCGATCACGCCGAACTCGGCTGGCCCAAGGGCGGCGGGATCATGCTCGGCTCGCCCAGTGAGGACTCGGTCATCAGCGACCTGCCGCCGGGGACGGGCTCGGTGTACCTCGTCGTCGACGACCCCGACGCGCTCCACGAGCGTGCCGTGGCCGCCGGCGCCACGATCGTCCGCGGACTGCGGGACGAGGACTACGGATCGCGCGGCTTCACCTGCCGCGACCCCGAGGGCGTGTTCTGGAGTTTCGGCACCTACACCGGCTCGTAGATCCGCCCGATCACGCCCGGTGCCCGGCCGGGACCTCCTCGCCGGGCTTCGGCGGAGGTGGCGGCGTGCCGTCCCCGAACGGCCTGCCGCCGAGTTGTTCACGCCCGTGTGGCTCGAGCCAGCCGGACAGGTCTGGCCCCTTCGGCACGATCCGGGTGGGATTGATGTCGGTGTGCACGATGTAGTAGTGCTGCTTGATCTGGGTGAAGTCGATGGTGTCGCCGAACCCGGGTGTCTGGAAGAGATCGCGGGCATAACTCCACAGCACGGGCATCTCGTCGAGTTTGTTCCGATTGCACTTGAAATGGCCGTCATAGACCGCGTCGAACCGGGCCAGGGTGGTGAACAGGCGCACGTCGGCCTCGGTGATCGTGTCGCCGACGAGGAACCTGCGGTCGGTCAGACGGTCCTCGAGCCAGTCGAGGCGGGCGAACAGGCGGTCGTACGCGGATTCGTACGCCTCCTGGGAGCCGGCGAAACCGCACCGGTACACCCCGTTGTTGACGTCGCGGAACACGAGATCGGCGACCTCGTCGATCTCGTCGCGCAGCGGCTCGGGGTACAGGTCGGGCGCGCCCTCGCGGTGGTACTGCGTCCATTCCGAGGACAGATCCAGGGTGATCTGCGGGTAGTCGTTGGTGACCACCTGCCCGGTGGGGACGTCGACGATCGCGGGCACGGTGATGCCGCGGGGGTAGTCCGGGAAACGTGCGAAGTACGCGTCCTGCAGGCGCGGGATCTTCAGCACGGGGTCGAGCCCGTCCGGATCGAGATCGAAAGTCCAGCTGCGCTTGTCGTGGGTGGGGCCGCACAGTCCCATGGACAACGCGTCCTCGAGTCCGAGAAGTCGCCGGACGATGATCGCGCGGTTGGCCCACGGGCACGCCCGAGCGGCGACGAGGCGGTAGCGGCCCGGTTCGACCGGATAGCCGTCGCGGCCGTCGGCCGTGATGCGGGTGGGGATGTAGTGGGTGTCGCGCGTGAACTCGGCGCCGGATTCGACGTAGGCGCCTTCCGTGCTGTGCGGTTCTGCCGTTCGTTCTGTCATGGTTGGCTCGTCCCCGTCCTTCGATGTCTCTCAGAGCGTACTTCGGGAGATCGTGACCGCGGCATACGTTCCCAGTTCCCGGTACCCGGCGCGAGCGGCGAGCGCGCGCGAGGCCAGATTGTCGCGGGGTGAACGACATTGGGCGATCAGGCCGCTGTCGAGCGCGTCGTCGGTGGCGATCCCGGCGACCGTGGCGCCCAGTCCCTGCCGCCGGAACGCCGGCGCCGTCAGCACACCGACATCGGCGAGGAAACCCTGGAACTCGGCGTACCCGGCGGAACTGACCGGTTGCTGCGCGTCGTCGAGAATCGTGAACCATCGGTCGCGGTCACCCAGGCGGGCCTCGGTGACGTCGTCCGGGGGACACGCCTCCTCGACCTGCCGGACGTGGTCGTGTTCGTGGGAGACGAGCGGTGGCCGCCCGGTCGCCGGGTCCTGGTAGTCGGTGCCGAACGCGAGCGCCACGGGACCGGCGCACCGTCCGGACCGATCCTGGGTGAGGGCGAGCAGGGTTGCGGATTCGGTCAGTTCCTCCGACGTGTGCCCGTCGGCGCGCTCGATCGCCCACCGCGGTCCGACGAGCGCGCACGTCTCGCCCAGGCGCAGGAAGCGGATCGTGTCCGTGTCGTCGTCGACCCGGACGGCGCGGTCGTCGGCGCCCGGCCGGGTGGACAGAGCGTCATCGGGTAATCCCAGTTCGCGTGACCAGGCGAGTCGAATGATGTCGAGGTGATGGGAGTCCACCGGACCCACGGTAACCGCTTGTTCCCCATCCGCCCGGACGGTATATTCCACGTGGAGTAATTCGACGTGGAGTAGTGGAGGTGGTGACAATGGCACTCACGCCGCTCGGTGTCACCATCCTCGGTCTGCTGTGTGAGCGGACGATGCATCCGTACGAGATGTACCAACTCGCCGCCGCCCGGCGTGGACGCGTCGTGAAGATCCGGCCGGGGTCGCTGTATCACACCGTGAGCAGGCTCGAAGGCGAAGGGCTGGTGCGCACCACCGGTACCGACCGGGCGGGAAACCGGCCCGAACGCACCATGTACGAGGTCACCGAGGCGGGCCGGGAAGCGCTCGTCCACCGGGTCAGCGACATGCTCGCCACCCCGGTGCACGAGTACCCGCAGTTCCCGCTCGCACTGGCGGAGGCGCACAACGTCGCCGCCCCCACCGTGGTGGAACTGCTCCGGCAACGGCTCGATCACCTCACCCGCGAAATCGACGAACTCGAGACCGCTGCCGCGCTCGCCTGTTCCACCGAGACCCCCAGGATCTTCCTCCTCGGCAACGAATTTCTCGTCACCGTTGCCCGCGCGGAGCACGAATGGCTCAGCGCCCTGGTGGCCGACATCGACTCCGGAGCCCTCCCGTGGCTTTCGCCGGAACTTCTCGAACGACTGACACACTCACGCCGGATCCCATCCGGTTCAGTAAAGGATTGATGATGGACACCGAGCGCACCGCACCACCCACGTCGCCACCCGAGCATCGAAATCCGTGGCCGGCCCTGTGGGCCCTCGTCATCGGCTTCTTCATGATCCTCGTCGACAGCACCATCGTCGCGGTGGCCAACCCGGCGATCATGAACGACCTGCACACCGACATCAACAAGGTCGTCTGGGTCACCAGCGCGTACCTGCTGGCGTATGCGGTGCCGCTGCTGGTCACCGGTCGACTCGGTGATCGGTTCGGTCCCAAGAACATCTACCTGATCGGGCTCGTCCTGTTCACCGGTGCGTCGCTGTGGTGCGGCCTCTCCGGCACCATCACCATGCTCATCGTCGCCCGGGTCTTCCAGGGACTGGGCGCCGCACTGATGACGCCGCAGACGATGGCCGTCATCACCCGCACGTTCCCGCCGGACCGCCGCGGCACCGCGATGGGTCTGTGGGGCGCCGTCGCGGGTGTCGCCACCCTGGTGGGACCGCTGGCGGGCGGCGTCCTCGTGGACAACCTCGGCTGGGAGTGGATCTTCATCGTCAACGTGCCCGTGGGCGTGATCGCGTTCGTGCTGGCCTGGCGACTGGTGCCGTCGCTCGAGACCCACGAGCACAAGTTCGACATCCCCGGGGTCGTCCTCAGCGCGCTCGGCATGTTCTTCCTCGTGTTCGGAATCCAGGAAGGCAGCTCCTACGACTGGTCGGCGACCGTGCTGGCGTCGATCGGCGCCGGCCTCGTCCTACTCGGCGTCTTCGTCTGGTACCAGTCCTGGAACAAGAACGAGCCGCTCCTGCCCCTGGGCCTGTTCAAGGACCGCAACTTCTCGCTCGCCAACGTGGCGATCACCTCGATGGGATTCGCGATCACCGCGATGGTCCTGCCGCTGATGTTCTACACGCAGGCGGTGCGGGGTCTGTCGCCCACACGGTCGGCCCTGCTGCTCGTGCCCATGGCCGTCCTCACCGGCGTGTTCGCCCCGTTCATCGGCAAGCTCGTGGACCGCACCCACCCGCGGTACATCGCGGGCGCCGGATTCCTGCTGTTCTCGATCGCACTCGCCTGGCTGTCCATGGTCATGTCACCCGACGTGGCGATCTGGGAACTGCTGCTGCCCATCGGACTGATCGGCCTCGCCAACGCGTGTATCTGGTCGCCGCTCGCGGCCACGGCCACGCACAACCTTCCGCCCCATCAGGCGGGCGCCGGAGCAGGCGTGTACAACACGACCCGCCAGGTCGGCGCCGTCCTCGGCAGCGCCGCGATCGGCGCACTCATCACGGCCCGCCTGTCCGCTCAGGGGCTGAACGCCGACAGCCAGGAGGCCGGCGTGGGGGAGATGCCGGAATTCGTGAAGGAACCGTTCGCGACGGCGATGTCGCAGTCGATCTGGTTGCCCGCGGCCGTCCTGCTGATCGGTTTCCTCGCCTCGGTGTGCTTCGCGCGACCGTTGCGCGAGAAGAAGCCCGGAGTCAGTGCGGGCGACGCAGCCAGTCGGGAAACATCACTGCAGGGTTGAGGTAGTCCGCGGGATCGAACGCCTGCTTGATCGTCCACATCGCGGTGATGTCCTCGCGGCTGAGGGAGAGGTCCAGGTAGTTGCGCTTGTGTGCGCCGACGCCGTGCTCGGACGCGATGTTGCCGCCGTGATCGCGGATCAGTTCCGTGACCGGCAGGTACAGCACGGACTCGTCGGGGCAGCGCAGCACGTTGAGGTGGACGTTGCCGTCGGCGACGTGCCCGAAGAGCACCGGGATCGCGTCAGGTGCCCGGCTCGTCACCATTGCGACCGCGTCGGCGACGAACGCGGCGAGGGTGTCCAGTGGGAGGGCGGCGTCGAACTTGAGCGGAGGCCCGAACAGTCCGACCACGTCCGCGAACGCATCCCGCGCCGCCCACACGCGGGCGCGGCCTGCGGGATCGATCCCGACAGCGGGTTCGTCGTCGGGATCGCACTGCTCCAGGGCCTCGGCCAGGTCGTCGGTGAGGTCGCGCCCGCCGGCCAGTTCCACGAGGAGATACCACGGCAGACCCGTGGGGACCGCGAAACCCAGCCGCGAGGAGGCCAATTCGAGCCCACGGCCGTCGAGCATCTCCACGGCGTCCACCCCGTCGAGCCGCCGGACGACGCGAGCGGCGTCGATCAAGCTGGATAGTTGCGCGAAGCCCGCGAGGGCGGTCACACGGAACTCGGGCACGGGGTGGAGTGCGAGATCGACGGTCGTGACCACACCGAGCGTGCCCTCGCTGCCGACCCACAGCGCGGGCAGGTCGTATCCGCAGTTCTCGGCGCCCATCCGCATGCTGCGCCGCACGATCGCCCCGTCGGGCAGCACCACTTCCAGGCCCAGCACCTGGGCCGACATATGGCCGTACCGCACGGTGTGCAGCCCACCGGCATTGGTCGACACCATGCCGCCGATCGTCGCGGTATCGCGGGACGCGATGTCGACGCCGAACAGCAGTCCGGCGTCGGACGCGGTGTGCCGGAGTGTCGAGAGGGTGACCCCGGCGCCGACGGTGACGCGCAGGTTCTCGCGGTCGACGGCGCCGACCGCGGTCAGCCGTTCCGTCGACAGCAGTACGTCATCGTGCTCGGGAACCGTTCCCGCTTCGAGGCCGGTGCGGCCACCCTGCACGGTGACCTTCACCCCGGCTCGGCGGCAGATGTCCAGCACGGCCGAGACTTCCGCGGCATCTGCGGGCCGGACGAGTGCGCTCGCCCGCCCGCTGTAGCGCCCCGTGTGGTCGGTGGCGCGGGCGGCGAGCACGTCCGCGTCCACGGTCACGAACCGATCACCGACGGCGTCGGCCAGCGCCGCGCGCAGCGAGTCCACACCCCGATCGTAGGCGGAACACGTGTGGCAGTCTGGCGGCATGACTGAGCCTGCAGCCGCGCATCCCACCCGACTCGAGCGTGTCCGTACCGACGCCGGCGCCGAGATCGCGATCCTGACGTTCGCCCACGGCGCACTGAACCTCTTCGATCAGGCGATGTTCGACGCCGTGCAGGCCGACGTCGCGGCGCTCGCCGAGGATCCGCCGCGCGCGGTGCTGCTGCGCGCCGAGGGCAAGGTGGTCTCCGCAGGGGTGGACGTCCACGTGTTCGACGGGCTCACCGCGGAACAGGGCGCGGACCTGTGGCAGGAGTTGTTCGCCGAGATCTGCCATCCGCTCGAGGCGCTGCCGTGCCCCGTCGTGTACTCGGCGCACGGACTGACGCTGACCGCGGCCTTCGAGATCGCGCTCGCCTGCGACATCATCCTCGCCGCACCGAAGGCGAAGTTCGGACTGGTCGAGACGGTGGTGGGGCTGACTCCGTCGATGGGCGGTCCGCAGCGGCTGGCCGAGCGGGCGGGGTCCGGCCGCGCCCGGGAACTGGTGATGACCGGTGACCTGTACGACGCCGCGACACTGCGCGACTGGGGTGTGGTCAACGCCGTCCACGAGGACGTCGACGCGGAGGCCCGCGCCCTCGTCGCACGCCTGGCGGACGGGCCGACGCGCGCACACGACGCCACGAAGCAGATCATCTCCGCGTGGCGGTCGGGTGGAGTCGCGCACGCCGACTCGATCACACCCGACGTGTCGGGTGCCCTGTTCGAGACCGACGACCTCGAGGGTGCGGTACGCAGCTTCCTCGACTTCGGACCGGGCAAGGCGACGTACCGCGGACGGTAGGCGTCGGCGATCCGCTCCCCGCAACTGTGACGGGCGTCATATAGTCGTGGCAACGTCCCGGTCGCGCAGCAGTGTCGTCAGCGGAGGTGCAGATGCCGTCGTCCCTCGTCGAGTACCCGAGTAGTGGTCCCTTCTTCCACGACGACCGGGTGGTCCGTGGCCGCGACGGCCTGCTCCGGTACGGCGGGCTCAACCCGTCGCTCACCGAGCTGCTCGACATCTCCGTGCACCGCTACGCGGGCCGGGTCGCCGTCGAGGAGGACGGTGGCCGGTCTCTCACGTTCTCGCAACTGTGGACGTCCGCGGCGCGGGTGGCCGGCGGGCTGAAGTCGAAGGGCGTCGAGATCGGCGACCGCGTCGCCGTCCGGCAGCCCGTGGGGGTTCGCTGGGTCGAGGCGTTCCTCGGGGTGTTGCTCGCCGGCGGCGTGCCGGTCGGGGTGAGCCCGGCACTCGACGACGCGCAGACCGGTGAGGTGCTCGCCGACAGCGAGTCGGTGCTGATCCTCGACGGCGAACTGCCGGAGGGCATCTCGTTCATCGACGACGGCGCGAGCCCCGACGAGCTGGTGCTGCTGTCGTACACGCCTGGCCCGTCGGAGTCCCCGACGGGTGTGGAGCTGAGCAACGAGAACGTCCTCTCGACCATCGAATCCGTGCTCCACGCGCGCGGGTTCAGCTCCGAGGGACTGCGGAATCTCCTCGTCGAACCCGAACTGCACACCGTCGGATCGCTCGTCGAACTTCTCTCGACGTTGGTGGTGGGCGGAACGGTCCTGCTGACTGGGAGCACCGACGCCGCGTCGTGGCGCGGCACCGGTGCCGACGTGCTCACCGCGGCGCCCGCCGTCCTCCTGCGGGCCGTGGAGACCTCGCGGGTGACGAGCTTCGGCCGGCGCGCGGTGCGCTGGATCGACTACAGCGGCTCCGGACTGTCCCTGGAGCAGTCGCAACTGCTCCGGCGGACGTTCCCTGCGGCCAGGCACTTCCTCGGATGGGGAATGACCGAGACGTGCGGCGCCGGGCTGGCGCTGCCCGACGAGTGCGCTCTGACACACGCGGGCAGTGTGGGCGTCGCGTTCGGCGGGATGGAGGTGGCCCTCCTCGGACCCGACGCCGGCCGCGGTGTCGGCGAATTGCTCTGCCGCGGTCCGGGAGTCAGCCGCGGCTACTGGAACCGGCCCGAGGTCACCGCGAGAACCTTTACGGGTGGCTGGTTTCACACCGGCGACACCGCGAATATCGACGGCGACGGCTTCGTCCGTATCGTCGACCGCGACACCGCTGCCTAGGTGGTGCGAAAGGCAGGTATCCACCCGTGAGCTCTCCCGTCGCCGAGCTGCACATGCACATCGAGGGTTCCCTCGAACCCGAGCTGATCTTCGCGCTGGCCGAACGGAATTCCGTGCAGCTGCCGTACACGGACCTCGACGATCTCCGGTCGCGGTACGAGTTCACCGATCTGCAGTCGTTCCTCGACCTGTACTTCGCCAACATGCAGGTGCTGCGGACGGCGCAGGACTTCGCGGACCTCACCCGCGCCTATTTCGCGCGGGCGTCGGCGGGCGGCGTCGCGCACGTGGAGTTCTTCTTCAACCCGCAGGCCCACGTCAATCGTGGTGTGCCGCTGCACGAGGTGCTCGACGGAATCATGGACGCGGTGGGCGCCAGCGAGCGGGAGTTCGGCCTCAGCAGCGCTGCGATCGCCGCGATCCTGCGGGACCGTCCCGTGCACGAGGCGGAGGAAGTGTTCTCGGAGATCATCCGGTTGCAGACACCGATCGTCGGGCTCGGGCTGGACTCGGCCGAGGTGGGAAACCCGCCGTCGCTGTTCGAGGACGTGTTCGCCCGCGCCCGGTCGGAGGGGCTGCACGTGGTCGCCCACGCAGGGGAGGAAGGCCCGCCGGAGTACATCTGGCAGGCGCTCGACCTCCTCGGCGCCGAGCGCATCGACCACGGGGTGCGGGCGCTCGAGGACCCGGCGCTCGTGGCGCGTCTGGTGGACGAGGAGGTGCCGCTGACCGTGTGCCCGCTGTCGAACGTGCGACTGTGCGTCGTCGACTCGCTGTCCGAGCACCCGTTGCGGACCATGCTGGAGGCGGGTCTGCTCGTCACCGTGAACTCCGACGACCCCGCGTACTTCGGCGGGTACGTCGACGACAACTTCGCCCAGCTGCGGGATCAGCTCGGCCTCACCGATGCCGAGCGGGAAACTTTGGCGCGCAACTCGATCAAAGCGTCGTTCGCGAGCGACGCGCGCAAGGCGCAACTGCTCCGCGGCTGACGGTCCCCGCCGTCAGTCGATCAGCCCCGAGCCGCCGAGACCGGCGACGACGGCCAGGACGTCCCGGTCGCGGCCGTGCGGGCCGACCAGGCAGAGGCCGACGGGAACTCCGTCGTCGGTGCGCAACGGCACGGTCGCGTTGGGCAGTCCGGAGATGGTCGCGAGGCACGTGAGCATGCCGGTGGCGCGCATCGTGTTCCGGAACCGGTCACCGCTGGGGTAGCTTGTCCGCTCGGGGGCCGTGGAGGAGGTCGCCGGCAGCAGGAGCAGGCTGTCGCCCACATACGCGGTGATCGTCTGCGACGCCTCGCCGAGCTTGATCAGCTTCCGGCCGTACGTGGATTCCCAGATGCGGCTCGCATCGGCGAAATTGCGGCCGGGTTCGTCGCCGAGCGACGTCATCGCCCCGCTCACCCAGTCGCCGTGCAGCCGCCACGCCTCGTAGCCCTGCACGGCGACGACGGCGTCGTACCAGTCGGGAAGCCGGCCGATGTCCGTGTCGGTCCACGTCAGCCGGGGGAGGGAACTCTTCTCCCACGCGGTGAGGGCGCGCCGCACCGCACCGAGCGCCCCCGCCTCGGCGACGGCGTTGATGCCGTCCGAGGTGAGCGCGCTACGGAACGGAGACTCCGCCGTGAGCGGGAGAAGCGCGCCGGAGACCGCGACGAGGGTGTCGAGGTCGCCGCAGACCCACGCCGGGGTATCGAACGTGGGGGACAGCGGAAACAGCCCGTCGTTGGAGACGGCGCCCCGGGACGGTGCGAAGCCGTACAGGCCCTGATACGAGGCGGGGATGCGGACGGAACCGGTGGTGTCGATACCCACTCCGATGTCGGCGGCGCCCTGCGCGACCGCACTTGCGGCGCCCGACGTGGCACCGCCGGGCAGGCGGTCCTCGGCGCGGGCGTTGGGCGGCGTGCCGAATTGCTGGTTGATGCCCGAATGCCCGTAACCGAGGTCGTCGGTCTGCGCCAGACCGACGACCCGGGCGCCCTGACCGAGGAGGCGCGCCACCACTGCGGCGGTACCCGTCTCGACAGGAGCCTCGGCGAGCCGCCGTCCGCTGCCCGCGCCGATCTGCTGTCCCGCAACGGCGTACAGGTCGGTGACCGCGAGTCGCATGCCGGCGAGGGGCCCGTCACCAGTTGGCGCGACCAGCGGATCGCCCTGCACGCGCCACGTCGCCTTGTCGACCGGCGCGAACTCGGACACCGCTCCGCCGCCCGGAACGGACAAGCCGTCGGGAAGCGGCGGAACCTCCGGGTCGTGCAGGCGTTCCCCGCACGCGCCGAGCATCACGGCACCGATCGCCGCTGCACCGGACGCACCCGCGACGCGTAGGAAGTCGCGGCGGTCGAAAGATCGACTGGGGGCCACCTAGCTCACGTTAGCGACCCAGGACCTGCTGGAGGTACGCGTTGCCGAACATTCGCTCGGGGTCGTACTTGTCGCGCACGGCGACGAACTCGTCGAAGTTCGGATACGCGGGCCGCAAGTCGTCGGCGGTGCGGCCGTGCATCTTGCCCCAGTGCGGTCGCCCGTCCACTTCCCTTGCGATGGCCTCGACCGCGGCGAAGTACGGCTCGTGATCTCGGCGATGGTACTGGTGCACCGCGATGTACGCCGTGTCCCGACCGTTCGCCGTCGACAGCCACACGTCGTCGCCCGCGGCGAACCGGACCTCGACGGGGAACGCGACCGTGAAACCGGACTTCTCCATCCACGCATCGATCGCCGCGAGAGTGTCGGGGAGGGCCTCGGTGGGAACCGCGTATTCCATCTCCCGGAACTTGACCCGGCGCTCCGACGCGAAGACGCGGTAACTGCGGTCGGTGAACTCGCGCGCGCTCAGCATGCGCGACGACAGCCGGTTGATCTTCGGGATCGTCGTCGGGGCAAGGCCTGCGACCCTGTTGATGCCCTCGAACAGGACATTCGCGAGCAGTTCGTCGTCGACGTAGGCCCGGACCGGGTGGAGGGGAGAAACCGGGGTGTCACCGGGTAGCCGGGTGTTGCGTTTCGTCAGCACGCGGCGGGTGTGGGGAAACCAGTAGAACTCGAAGTGGTCGATCGTGGTGCGGTCATGGTCGAGCCGGTCGAGGATGGCGTCCAACGACTCGGGCTTCTCGACGGCGTGCATCACGTAGTGCGGCACGCACTGGATCGTGACCTTCGAGATGATGCCCACGGCGCCGAGTCCCAGCCGTGCCGCCTCGAACAGTTCGGGATTGTCGGTGGGGGAGCAGTCGGCCACCGAGCCGTCCGCCAGCACCACCTGCAGGGCGCGGACCTGAGTGGCGAGACCTCCGAAACGTGCGCCGGTGCCGTGGGTTCCGGTGGACAGCGCACCCGCGACGGACTGCACGTCGATGTCGCCCAGGTTGATCATCGCCAGGCCACGGTGCCAGAGTTGCTCGCTCAGGTCGTGCAGCCGCGTGCCGGCGAGGACGGTGACGAGGGCGCCCGCCGGTTCGTCGAGGGTGACGGATTCGATCCCGGTGAGGGCGTCGAGGCTGACGAGGATCCCGTCGGTGACGGCGACCCCGGTGAAGGAGTGACCCGACCCGACGGCCTTGACCCGCTCTCCGTGCTCCGCGGCACCGGAGACGAGCGCGCTGAGTTCCTCCACCGAGCGCGGAGTCGCGAAGCGCAGCGGGTTCGCCGTCTCGGTGCCCGCCCAGTTGCGCCATGTGTCCTGTGCCATTCGCCCATCATGAACCTGGACGCTCGTCCAGGCAAATGGCGGGTTGGTCGGGCGTCCGTGTTGGTCGCGGGCGGGCCCCGCGCAGG
>NZ_JASHKX010000084.1:0-643 GCF_030058635.1 Rhodococcus sp. IEGM 1305 | reverse complement strand
TCACCATCCACCACCTCGCCACCGACGGCGTCTCCTGGCGCATCCTCATCCCCGACCTCGCCACCGCCCACCACGCCCACACCACCGGCACCACCCCCACACTCCCACCCGTCACCACCAGCGCCCGCCGCTACTCCCACGCCCTCACCGACACCACCACCCACCACACCCACGAACTCCCCCACTGGCGCCACATCCTCACCACCCCCGACCCCCCACTCGGCACCCGACCCCTCGACCCCACCCACGACACCGAACACACCACCACCCACACCACCACCGAACTCCCACCCCACACCACCCACACCCTCCTCACCACCCTCCCCACCACCTACCACTGCGGCATCGACGACGCCCTCCTCACCGCCCTCGCCCTCGCCGTCACCACCTGGCGCCACCGACACCACACCCCCACCCACACCCTGCTCGTCAACATCGAAGGCCACGGCCGCACCGACCCCCACATCCCCGGCGCCGACCTCACCCGAACAATCGGCTGGTTCACCACCATCCACCCCGCCCTCCTCGACCTCACCGACATCGACCTCCACGACGCACTCACCGGCGGACCCACCACCGGACACGCCCTCACCACCATCAAAGAACAACTCCACACCACCCCCGACCACGGCACCGGATACGG
>NZ_JASHKX010000065.1:0-21926 GCF_030058635.1 Rhodococcus sp. IEGM 1305 | reverse complement strand
GGTGAAGGCGGATGTCTCACTCGGACCGGACAACCCGGGGTTCAAGCTCACCGGCATCAAGCTGACGGTCCGCGGCGAGGTGGACGGTCTCGACGCCGACGGGTTCGCGAAGGCAGCTCAGGCCGCCAAGGAGTCGTGCCCCGTGAGCAAGGCGCTCACCGGAGTCGAGATCACGCTGGACGCGGCACTCGAATCCTGAGTGCAGTCGGCTACTGACGGTTGAACCGTGCGCGCACTTCCTCCATCTTCGCCTCGAGTTCGTCCGGGCTGATGACGCCCTTGTCCATCAACGCGTGAGCGGTGGCGACGACGGACCGGGAGCGGACGGGGAAGTCGCGGTAAATGGTTTCGCCCAGTTGGTCCTCGGTGTGGCGCCTGTCGAGATTGTCCCAGGCGCCACGCCAGGACAGGCATTCCGCGGTGGCCTGCATGCTCGATTCCCACGGGTCGGGTTTGCGGTCGAGGTCCGGTAGCGTGACGTCGTCGCGGGTCGTCTCCGGCGTCAGCGTGTTCAGGATGACGTCGTAGGCCTTGTCCGTCATCATCGCGCGGTTCCTCCGTTGTCCGAGGGTGGTGTGGTCGCGGTCCAGTCGACCTGCGGTACGGCGACACCGATCATCGTGTCGCGGGTGACGATCGACGCCAGTTGTTCCTCACTCCACCCCTCGGTGCCCTCCGGGCGCATCGGCATCACCATGAATCGTGATTTCTGGTTCGAATCATGCACGCGCACTTCGACATCCGACGGGAAGTGCAAGCCGAATTCGGCGATCACCTCGCGGGGCCAGCGCACCAACCGGCGGCGATAGTTGGGGGTGCGGTACCAGTCCGGAGACATACCGAGAACGGGCCGCGGATAGCACGAACACAATGTGCAGACGATGACGTTGTGGACTTTCGGGGTGTTCTCCAGCACGTAGAAGTACGTGTAGTCGCTCGGGGTGCCCGATCCGGTCGGATCGCGCCAGTCGATCCCCACTTCCTTGCAGGTTTCGGTGCCGTCGGCCAGCAGTCGCTTCTTGAACTCCGGGTCGACCCACGCCTTCGCGACCAATTTCGAACCACCCGACGGCCCTACCGATTCGGCCCATTCGGAGAAGCGGCGGTGATCCTCGCGGGAGAACAGGCCGTGCTCGATGGACAGTTCCCGAATGGCGGTCTCCAGGATCTCGAACTCGCTGACCTCCTCCGAGGCCTGGATCGGGGCGTGATCGTCGTGCGAATGCGTCATGTGTCCGCCTCTCCTGCCGGCTCGAGCCAGCGCTCGGAGCACTCGGTTTCCAACGTGTCGATCTCGAATCCGGTGTAGCGGGGCCACAGGTCGGTCTGCCGGAAGCGGACGACGTAGAACGGCTCGGTCCGGCCGTCTTCCACGCGTCCCCACGCCTCGTCCTCGGGAATCACCCACTCCGGGCGGTGTTCGACGACCACGCCGGTGTGCCCGCGGATGAATGCCTGGGTTCGGGTGTGGAACATCGACGTCGCGTCCTTGACGGTGACCCGGTCGCCGATCTCGAACTTCGTCATGACTGGCCTCCAGTCGCGTTCCCGCCACCCGAACGGGCCCGGACTTCGTCGATTTTGGCGGACAGTTCGTCGGGCGTGATCAGGCCCTTGTTGATGAGCGTCTTGGCGGCCACCGTGATCCACCGCGCGTAGTACGGCAACCCGAAGTAGAGCGTGGCGCCCAGGTCGTTCTCGGCGCGGCGGCGCTCCTCGGAGTTCCACACACCGCGCCACCCGAGGCATTCGCACGTGACGTATGTGCTCATCTCCCAGTCTTCTTCGACCTTCTCCTCGTACTTGACGGGAAGGGCGTTCTGGCCTCCGACGTCGTGGAGAACGTGCCGCAACGCGTCGAACGCGGAATTGGACAGGTAATACGGCGAATCCATCTCGACGTGATGGACCGGGCCGTACTCCGCGACCCTGTTCGCCTGTGCTTCGAAATCTGCTGGAGAGTTCATCGCGTGCTCCGTCGTGGTGGAACTAGTGACAGGGAACTCCCAGGAGGTGGCGGCCGTCGTGCATCAATTCGTGCAGGTACATGCCACTTCGGGAGATCGCACCCTGGTCGAATCCGACCAGGTAGAGGGTGAGCAGAGCGAGCAGGACGACTCCGACGGCGATCAACACGATTCCGAGTGACTCGACGGACTTGCTCGGTGAGGAGACGTAAACCATGGCTACTCCTGGAGGAGTTCGGGTTCCACGATCTTCGGGTTTTACGATCATCGAACCGCCGATTGTCCGGGCATCGCGACGAGCGCCCCTTGCTCAGCGGCACGATCGATACGACGTTACTCCCGCCGTGTCGATCCCATCACCGTACCGTTCGGTCGAATCCGGCGTGCGGAAATGCAGCGCGGCGAACCAAGACAAACACCTGTCGAACCTGGCGGAACAGAATGCGCCAGCGATTCGTTCCACTGAACTGTGACGACACAGCAGAACACCGACGGCGACATCGAGATCGAGATCTGGTCCGACGTCGCCTGCCCCTGGTGCTACATCGGCAAGCACCGTTTCCTGTCGGCCCTCGCGGAGTTCGAGGGGCGCGACCGGGTGAACGTGGTGTGGCGGTCGTATCAGCTGTCGCCGGAGACGCCGGTGGGGGAACGGCGCAGTGAACTCGACGCCCTGGTGGAGAGCAAGGGTATGCCTGCCGAGCAGGTCCGTCAGATGTTCGGTCACGTTGCGCGCACGGCGGCCGACGAAGGCCTGAGTCTCGACTTCGACACCGTGATCGCCGCCAATACCTTCGACGCCCACCGGTTGATCCACTTGGCGGGAGATCACCGAGATACCGTGGTGGAGGCACTGTTCCGCGCCCACTTCGGTGAGGGGGCCGTGATCGACGACCGTGAGGTGCTCGTCGACATCGGGTCGCGTGCCGGGCTCGACGCCCACACCGTGCGCGCCGAACTCGAGTCCGATGCCGGTGCGGACGCGGTCCGCGCCGACCTCGAGGTCGCCCGTCGCCTGCAGGTGTCGGCGGTGCCGTTCTTCGTCGCCAACCGCCGCGTCGCCGTGTCCGGCGCGCAACCGAAGGACGTGTTCCTGCAGCTTCTGACGCAGGCGAGCGCGGCGCCGGTGAACTAGCGGCGCGTGAAGTACGGGTTGGCGTCGGGCCGGAACATGAGTGCCACCGCCGCGATCACCGCCACGAGATGGGTGAGCCGGGCGGTCGCGATCACCGCGACGTCGAGGGTCAGGCCGGAGACGGCGGACATCGAGTCGTTGCCGGCCCACATCCAGGCGATCGGTTCCATCACGAGCGAAGCGACACCGAACACGCCGAGACCGATCGCGAGGGTGTTCCGCGCCCACGCCCGGCCACTGCGGAATCGGGTCATGACGAACAGCACCGCGCCGTAGACGACGACGCGGACCACGAGTTGTCGGGCGAGGCTGCCGACGTCGGCGTCGGGGCCCTCCAATGCCGTCGACGTGTGTGCGATGGCCTCGACCACGCCGGCGAACAGGGCGAGGCCGAGCAGCCAGTACGCGTGCTCGACCGGCTGCGGGACCGAGGGTGCAGTACGAGTGGTCATGTCCCCATGCTGGTATCGGCGACGTCGCGGCACATCACCCCGGAGAGTGGAGTCCACCCCTACCCGGGTATCGGTGCGACACGCTTGCCATCACCCCGCACCAGGGGCACATTGAAATGCACGTCGTCGGCAGGGAGGCACTGTGCGTGAGCAGACACGATCCGGAGATGCGTGGCCGGCGTTGAAGGTGGACGACTGGACGTCGACGCGGAACACCCTGCACATGTGGACGCAGATCGTCGGGAAGATCCGCTTGGCCCACGCACCGCTGATCAACCACTGGTGGCAGGTCCCGCTGTACGTGAGCCCCCGCGGTCTCACGACGTCGACGATTCCGTACGGCACCGACTGTTTCGACATCGAATTCGACTTCGCCGATCATCGACTGGTGATCCGCACCAGCACGGGCGGTACCGGGACGGTTGCCCTCGAACCGAAGTCGGTGGCCGAATTCTATGCGGAGACGATGGACACGCTGGCCGAGCTGGGTGTGGCGACGACCATTCTGGCCCGGCCCAACGAGGTGGACCCCGCCGTCCCGTTCGCGGAGGACACGCAGCACTGTTCGTACGACGGTGAGTCGGTGCACCAGTTCTGGCGGCAGCTTGTGCAGGCCGACCGCGTCCTGCACGAGTTCCGTTCCCATTTCATCGGGAAGGTCAGTCCCGTGCACTTCTTCTGGGGTGCGCTCGACCTGGCCTGTACGCGGTTCTCCGGACGAACAGCACCGACTCACCCTGGGGGAGCGCCGAACTGCGGAGACTGGGTGATGGTCGAGGGGTACTCGCACGAGCTGAGCAGTTGCGGTTTCTGGCCCGGCGGTGGGGTCGAAGGTGCGTTCTACGCGTACGCCTACCCGGAGCCGGACGGGTTCGCCGACTACCCGGTCGGGCCCGACGGAGCGTTCTACAGCAAGGAGAACGGGCAGTTCCTGCTGCCGTACGAGACCGTCCGCACCGCAGACGATCCCGATGCCGCACTGCTGAAGTTCCTGCACAGCACGTACGACGCGGCCGCCGAGCGGGGTGCCTGGGACCGGGCCGCCCTGGAGGCGGACCCGGCCCGATGGGACAAATCCCGCTGACGCCCTGTGGGTCAGGCGGCGTTCGCCGGCGCGGGCGCCGTGGCCCGGGTGGCGCGCTCCGTGAGGAACGCGAATGCCAGTCCGAGAACCAGCCACAACGTGGCCTGCGTCGCGAGGGACGACAGCCGGAACTGCCACAGCAGCACTGCGGGGAAGTCGTCGCCCACTTCGTTGACGGTGGGCAGCACGAGGTAGCCGATGGTCACCACCACGAGGAAGGCGAGAACCGGCGCCGCGATTCGCACCGACAGGAATTCCTGCGCTGCGACGGCCTTCGCCGCGAAGACGGAGGCCACCACCGCGAGCAGACCCAGGACGACGGCGGCGAGCCACAGCCAGGTGCGCTGAGTGATCGTTTCGGGGTCTCCGACAGCCGGCGGGTTGGCGGGGTACTTGAAGAACGGCACCGCCTCGATTGCCAACCAGCCCAATGTGGCCAATGTCAGACCGAGCAGCGGTCCGGACAGCGTCGTCACTCGACGTGCGTAATTCGCGACGACGGCGAAGATCGCTCCCAGAGCCAGGCCCGCGAGGGACGTGGCGAGGAACAGCCCGAAGCGCTGTCCGTCACGGCTGACCAGTGCGTCTTCCTCGTCGTGCGAGTGCCCGGCCGGCTCGGCTGCCTGAGTGGCGTCGTGCGAGTGGACTTCGGCTTCGGCAGCGCTGTTCGACTCTTCGATCGCGATGGCCGCATCGATGTGCGACTCACCGAGGACGAACGCGACGCCACCGGCCAGGATGCCTGCGATCAGGCCGGCCAGCAGACCGCGGATGAGGAGTTTCGCGAAGGAATCGGTCAGTGGCATGGCAGACCCAGGAGGTGGCGGCCGTCGTGCATCAGTTCATGCATGTACATGCCACTGCGCGAAATCGCGCCCTGGTCGAAACCAACGAGGTAAAGAGCGAGCATCGCGAACAGAACGATCGCGAAAGAGATGACGGCGAGACGGGTCGTGTCGACCGACGAGCCGGGTGCGTAGGCGAGTGCCATAGTTCCTCCTGGGATTTCGCGTCCCCTAGGTCCAGGCGATGGCCGCAGTATCTGGCTGTCGAGGTGGCTCCCGTGAAGGACTACTCCGATTTACAGTGGCGCGACCGCTCCGGGATTGCACCGGATTCCTGCCGAACCATCGCTTTGTCCTGCGAACTTTTGCACCCGGCGGGCCGTCGTGTCAATCCTCCCGCTCGGCCCCGTCTCTCAGCCCTTGTTCGCTGCCGCGACGTCGAGAACGACCTCGAACTCGAGCAGCGAAGCTCCGGACGCCACCGGCTTCTTCTGCTCACCCGCGTGCGCTTCTCTGGCCGGACCGTCGCGCCACGCCGCGAATGCCTCTTCGCTCTCCCACTGGGTGACGACGAAGTAGCGGTTCTCGCCCTTGACGGGGCGCAGAAGCTGGAATCCGAGGAAGCCGGGGGAGTTCTCCACGGCGTGCGCGCGCGCTGCGAAGCGCTTCTCGAGTTCGGGGCCTGCACCCTCGGGGATTTCGATTGCGTTGATCTTCACCACTGCCATGCGGGCGAGATTACTCCGCTAGCGTCGGAGGGGTGGCAGGTGAGAGTGCGTTGCACGACGAGGGTGGAACGGGACAGCCGATTCTGCTACTGCACGGGCTGATGGGCAGCGCGCGGACCTGGGGGCGGCACGTGCCGTGGTTGCGTGAGCACGGCCACGTCTTCACGTTCGACGCCGCAGGTCACGGCAGGCCCGCACCGTCGCGGTTGACGACGGAAGCGTTCGTGGAAGACCTCGCCGCCTCACTCGCGCCCTTCGCCGAGCCGTGGGTGGTGATCGGCCATTCGATGGGCGCCCTGCACGCGTGGTGCCTGGCGGCCGAACACCCCGCGAAGGTGTCGGCGCTTGTGCTCGAAGACATGGCCCCTGACTTCCGGGGCCGGACCGCCGCGGACTGGGCGGCGATGATCTCGAAATGGCCACAGCCGTTCGCGACGCGGGAGGACCTCTTCGAGTTCTTCGGTCCGGTTGCCGGACAGTACTTCCTGGACTCGTTCGAGAAACGCGCCGACGGCTGGTATCTGCACGGGGACGTCGACACGTTCCGTGACATCTCCGAGGAGTGGGGTGGCAGGCACTTCTGGGACCAGTGGGCGTCGATCACCGTTCCGGCCCTGCTGATCGAAGGGGAGTTCACGATCACCCCCGACGGTCAGATGCGGACCATGGCGGAGCGGCATCCCGGCGCCGAGTACGTCCGCATCGAGCAGGCCGGGCACCTCGTCCACGACGACCAGCCGGAGCAGTACCGGAAAGTGGTCGAGGAGTTCCTCGACGGGCTGGGCTGAGAGACACCTCGTCCGCTGCGCAGGAGAGTGTGTTCGTTTTTTCGCTTTATGGTTGGGGTATGGCCGCTCTGATGAACCACACGGTGTTGCCGCCGGGCGCCGACGATGGGACCTACTCACCGCGTTAAAGTATGTTATCGCTGGTCAGGATGATGTGACGATCTCGACTCCGGAGGGTTCGGCGCCGTTGCCGGACAGTGTCCGGAGGCTGCTCGTCGACGCGGTCACGGCTCTGGATCGGGGGCAGGTGGTGACGGTGGAGCCGCATCGGACGGTGTTGACGACGCAGGAGGCCGCGGAACTGCTGGGCATTACCCCCCGACGTTGGTGCGGTTGCTGGAGGCCGGGAAGATTTCCTACTCGTCGCCGAGCAGGCACCAGCGGGTGGAGTTGGCGGACGTGCTGGCCTTTCGACAACATGAGCGCGCGCGACGCGGTCAGGTGTTCGAGGAGATGGCGCACGAGGAAACCCCAGACCCCGGCGACGCGTCTGACACCCTGCCCCTCGACCCGCGGATCGAGGGGCAGGGCAACCGGTGGCTGCCTGTCGGGTGGTTCTCGACGCGTGCGTCTGGCTTCCCCAGACCCTGAACAACCTGCTGCTGACGCTGGCCGATGCCGAGTTGTTCCGCCCTTCCGGAGCTGACCGACGAGCAGATCGACTCGTTGCCGCCCGAGGTGCGGCAGACGTACCGGCAGCCTCGTGCGGTGGATCCGGCCGAACTGGTGCGGTTCCTCGGGCATACAGATCTGGTGAATGCGGCGTGGGCATTCCTGATGCCGGTGTATGTGGACCGGGATCTGCTGTCGGTATGGCCGAACGTGGATCCCGACTTCCGGGCGGTACTCGCGCAGAAGTGGGTGCGTGACAACCACTATCAGATGACTGTTGACGGTTGGAATGGTGAGGCGGTTGAGGCGGCCCTCGCCGGGCCGCCGGATCATCCGCTGTGGGTGCATCTCGAGCGCGTGCATGTGCGGTCGTTTCGGGCGATGCTGCCAGATCCGGCGACGTGGGGAATCGGTTCAGCCACCAGGATGGTCGCCCCGGGAGTCGAGGCGCTCTACGTACTCGACGCCTCGGCGCTGGAGGGCGGTCTGTGGCAGCCGCACGATCCCCGGTACGTGTGCCCGGTCCTCATGCATCTCGTCGACAGGCGTTGGCTGGTGCGAAATCTGGGGTCGGAATCGGACCCTGCGATTACCACCTGAACCTACTTGGTGCGGGCGGGGGTGGATGGTTGCCAGCCCCTGGGTATCTATCGCGCGACGCGGTGAAACCTCACGCTGGTTGAACGCCCGGGAGTCCGGGAGTTCCACGTACTGCTGTACTCCACGACCTATTCGAAGGCGCACATGTATTTCGACTTCCGTGACAAGCCCGACCGTCTCTGTGTCAAAGAAATGGTTCATGGCTACAACATATCCAGCTGCTTGTTCGTAGCCGTCGAGCTGGAGCTCGCCGATCTGCTGGCGGGGGGCCCAATGGCGCTTGCCGACCTCGCACAACGAAGCGGCACTGATCCCGATGCGCTGAAGCGGATCCTCCGCCTACTCATGAGCGCGGGGATCTTCTCCGTGGACGAGCAGGACAGATGCGCACTCACGCCGCGAGCCGAATTCTTGCGCAGGGATAATCCGGAATCGATCGCAAGCGAGGTGGAGCTCTTTGCCGGCGCAGAAACGTACCTGGCCTGGAGCGAGCTGCTCCAATGCGCACGTACGGGACAGACAGGATTCGGCCAGTTCTTCGGCAAATCCCTCTTCGAGTACCTGGCCGAGCACCCCGACTCCGCCCAGCGCTTCCATCTGGGCTGGCACGAGATCTCGGTCCGCGCCGGTCTCGAGACCGCGGAAGCGATCGATTTCACGGACAATCGGCACGTCGTCGATGTCGGCGGTGGCTACGGCATCGTGACCGCCCAGCTGTTGCGCAATCACGATCATCTGCGGGGCACGATTTACGACCTGGAGTTCTCGCTGGCCAGGGCCGGTCACACCTTGCGGGAATATGGCGTCGATGAGCGGTGTGGCATTGTGCCCGGCGACGGTTTCACAGAGGTGCCTGGCGGGGGCGATGTCCACCTGCTCAAGAGCGTTCTCCACACGATGAACGACGACGACTCGGTACGCGTCCTCACCAATTGCGCGAACGCACTCGCGCCCGGCGGCAGGATCCTGGTCCTGGAGCGGGTGATCAGCGGGGACGGCGAATACGTCTGGGGAAATGTGGTGGACGTCGCCATGCTGGTCATGACGGGCGGCCGGGAGCGCACGATTCAGGACTACGCGCGCCTATACGAGCGCGCAGGCCTCGGACTCACCGGCAGTACGCTCCTGCCCTGCGGCTTCAGCGTAATCGAGGGCCGGAAGTGAGACCGGCCGGACGAGCGAGACCTCCGGGAATCAGCGGACCTCGAGGAGCTGGGTCGGCATGGCTCACATTTTGATCGTCGGCGGACATGACGAGACTTTCCGAATGATCGAAGATCTACCGGTCGAGCTGACTGTGTTTCAGAATTCCGAATCGGTCACCGCGCGGCAGGCCAGGCGCGCCCACCGGCTGTGCGTATTCGACTACCGCAACCAGGCAGAGGCGCTCAGCATGGCGCAGGAGCTGCACGAGGTTGAACCCGTCGATGCCGTCGTGTCATTCACCGAGCACGGCCTCATGCCGGCCGCCGTGATCAAAGAGGCATTGGGCATCAAGGGCAATGCGCGGGAAGCCGTCCGGTTGACCCGCGACAAGATCGCCATGCGCGAGCACCTGGCCGGCCGTGATCTCGGAGCTGTGCTGACCCGAAGCTGCGATTCGGCCTCCGAGGTACGGAGCTTTCTTCAGTCAGTTGGCGGCCCGATCATCGTCAAGCCGGCTGAAGGTGCCGGCAGCTCCGGTGTTCTTCGCGTCTCCAGCCTTGACCAGGTCGAATCCGCATTCGCCTGCTCTCGCGGCGAGTACCCCGGGCCGACCCTGGTCGAAGAGTTCATCGACGGCCCCGAATACAGCGTCGAATCCTTCACCACGGATGGCCGGCACGACATCATCGCGGTGACCGCAAAAACCACCACCGGCCCGCCACGGTATATCGAAACCGGTCATCTGATGCCGGCCGTGCTCGCGGCATCGGCCCTTGCCGAGCTCCGCGGTCTCGTCACCGATTTCCTCAGTTCGATCGGTCATTCCTTTGGGCCGGCCCATACCGAAGTGCGTATCGGTTCGGCCGGGCCACGGATCATCGAGGGCAATACCCGTCCTGGAGGCGATTTCATTTGGGAGCTGGTGCACCGTGCGATGGGTCGCGATCTGGTCCGGGAGTCGATCTGTCATCTTGCCGGGCTGCCGCCGCAATCGCGAGCACCCGGGCGCGGTGCAGGCTGCGTCGCATTCTTTGGTTACGAGAATGTGGTGATCGAACGCGTGCAGGGCATCGAAGCCGCGCGTCAGGCCGAGGGGGTAATCCGGTTGCAGTGTTCTCTCGAACCAGGGCAACACCTCGGTCCGCTCCGGTCCTCTGCGGATCGTCAAGGTGTCATAGTCGCGGTCGGCACTGATCTCGTGGACGCCGAGCGCCGGTTGGCTGAGGCACAGGATCGGATTCGGGTGGAGACGAGCGCGCTCCCGCACTGACCGGGCAGATTCACGTTCTGCCCGGTCAGCCAGGTGTGGGGCATTGCGTGGGCTGCTCAATCGGTACGACTTGCACGGTCGTCAGGATTTCGCGAATGAGTGAAGTCACTTCAGAGCTCGACCGGCCGGCGACGATGCCGCTGACGGGCAATTCGAAATCGAAATAGCTCACGGTCTCCGGAAGAGAAGCGCCCGCGTCCAGCTCCTTCCATCGGACAACGTCTGGGTGGGCCTGAAATCGTTCTCCACCCGATATCGCGCAATACCGCGACGGAAGCAGGTGACCCGGGAACATGAAATCCCCGTAGACCGTACTGCTCGCCGTACTTTCGAACCACCGTTTCAGTGGATTGATTTCGAGAGGTGACCAATCGAGGTTGCAGGCCAAACCGGCCGCGACCAAGTCGATGCCTGTGGCAAGCCGGAATGTCTCCTTGATATGTCCGCCGCCAGGGCGGGCGCCGACCTCCAGGAAAACCATTCCATCTGCGGCCTCGATCATTTCGAGATGGAATGGGCCATTGTCGATACCCACGGCCCGAAGGTACTCGACCGCTACCTTGCAACGCCCACCGTCGTCGTCGACTTGAATCGATCCCTGCGGAACTCCCTGGGCAAACTCGAGGCAAGTGCCCAGATATCTGCTGGCGACGATCGCCACCGGCGCACCGGCAAGCATCACGCCATCGAAGTGGAAGATCGGCCCCTCCACATATTCTTCGAGCTGGAAGCGTTCCGGATCCCAGTCCTCCAGACCTGTAGGGTGGTTGAGAATCGCAGTGCCGGCGTCAGCGTAGGTGGCGAAAACGAAAACATCCTTGCTGGCGGTTCCATCGAGTGGTTTGAGCACCGTCTTCCCAGCCCAAGGAGTGACATCGGCGGACGAAGCGGTGAGCGCCTCATCGCAGCGAACAAATCTGGGCACGCGAAGTCCGCATCCTGCGACTGCGGCTTTCATCGCTACCTTGTCGTTCACGATGTGGACCTGCTCCGGTGATACTCCTTCTATTCCGAGGCTCCGTCTTATCTGCGCTGCCTCCATCATCTCGTATTGGGAGACGCTGATGACTCGGTCGAAGGCATCGTCGGGGGAGAACAGAGTGCGAACTTCCTCGGCCAGACCTGCTCGACCCGGGCGTTCAACCCTCGTACAAGGAAGGTCGGGCGGCACGGTCGCAAGTTGCGCGCTCGAGCCCACGTAGACGACATCGTGAATTCCATGATCGATTACACGATGGTATTCGATGAAGGAATACGGAACGCGATAAAGAATGAGCAGTTTCATTCAGAAGACCCCGCTGGATGGAATATCGTTCGGTGAAATGGACTTTCACCTTCCAGTACTATCCCGGGCCGACGGCCGTGAAGCTAGGAACCCTGGGGGGAAGGATGACCCACCTTGGCTTGGTCGTCATCGGATCGCGGACCGGCCGTTGGTCAAGTGCCGATACTCGGTTGCAATCGCATCGACCACTGCGGACTTCGCATACCGGATCTCGTCGATGCCGGAAACCTCCATGATTTCGATCGCAGTCCCGCACAGAAATGCGGCGTCGAACGATCCGATCTCGCCGTAGGCGATGTCGCGTTCCGTTACCGAGAGCTTCAGTCGCGGACACAGCTCATCGATTATCACCCTTCGGGTAATCCCGTCGAGGGCCAATTCGGCAGTCGGCGTGAACAATGCGTTTCCCTTGATGAAGAACACGTTCGAGCCGCTCGACTCGCACACAGCGTCGGCTGTCGAGAGGAAGAGCACATCATCGTAGCCGTCGGCCCGCCCGCGGTGGCTCAAGTAGCTCAACGCGTAGGTAGACGACGTTTTCGCCTGATACGGGTGGCACGAGGCGGGTGCACGCCGCCACGTTGCCGTCGAGAGCCGATATTGCTCCGCGGCCGAATTCGAAGGAAAGGGCAGGGCAAACAGGACCACCTTGCTGGAAGAGCCCTGCGCCTTGAAACTCACATCGGTGTCGTCATAGAAGACCAAGCACTTGATGTACGCATCGGCCAGATCGTTGGCCCTCACCAATTCGTGGCAAGCGTCGGCCAAGTCCGCATTCGAATAGTGCACGGTGTGCCCGAACAACTCGGCGGACCGCCGCAACCTCGCTATGTGGTCGTCGCATTTGAAGATGCTGCCGCCGTACGTGCGGATACCGTCGAACACCGACGTGGCATACGACAACCCATGGGTGGCAGGTGACAGGATCACCTCGTCGAATCGCACGCATCTTCCATCTGCCCAGGCTATTTCGCTGATCATCTCAGTCTCCATGTCGCGATCTCGCGTAGTCCTGCATCGCCTGTGTACGCTGTGTGTTGACCGGAATCAGCCAGTTGTCCAGGTTCACAATGTGAATTGCGCCCACCCGGACCTTCGCGTCGATGGCGCCTCGTCCGAGACAGACGTCCGCGAAACCCAGCCGATCCGCGAAATGATACATTTGGTAGTAGTCGGCGATATACAGATTCAACCCACGCGGAATTCGGTCATGGTCCAGTCCCCGAACGAGTTTCGTAAACACGCCACGGTGATCGTCGGCGTAGCTCAGTGATCCGGCCAACGGAGTATTCGAATACTTGTCGTAGTCCAGCTTCACGAAGTATTTCTCACCTTCGGACGAGTGTGCCAGTATACGCAGCACATCGCTCGTATAGAGGTTCTTGGAGTGTCCGTACTTGGCCACATTCAAGGCCTGAAGGCAGGCGAAATCGCGCAGGACCCGATTGTCTTCTGCCACGTCCGAGAGACGGTGTATCTCGGTTGTGCACGCCGCTTCGGCCTTCCTCGTGAGCCTGACGATTGATTTGTATTGGCTGGGTCCTACCGCGGTTCGCAGGGCGAGGTCCACACTTCGCGAAGACCGGAAGAATGCCGCCTTCATGAATGGAACTGCAATGACGTCGGCGCGCCGACGGCGATCGGATCTGCGAAGGGAAGGGACCAACAACCAGTCGGCGGTTGACGCCAGGCTCGACAACTCCGCCAATGTCCGATCGTCGGGCTCGTCGCACACGGGCATGTAGAAGTATCCGGGTGCGACGTACGCTCGCTCGTGATGCAGGGCGTCACTGCTGCTCACGCTGCCCTGGAGTGCCGCGTTCCAGTGCGCGATGTTCCTCAGCGGAAGTTGTGGCCGTGGAACGTTGTGACTGTTACAGAACGCATCGCGTTGGGGCAGCCATTCCATGGTCTTCCTCCTTTCCATTCCAGTTCCGATCGGCTGTCGTGTGCGACTGGCCAGAATTCTCGAGGAGGCGTCGCTCGCCGTTGAAGTGGAAGACTCGGTTGGCAAGTTCGGTCAGCCCGGGATTGTGCGTGATGATGAAGAAGAGCGTGTCCGGCAAGGCAGAGATCACGGCCTGCAATATCGAGAGCTCTGCTGTTGTACTCAACTCGGAAGTCGCTTCGTCGAGAATTGCGACCGCCGGGCGATTGATCAACAGGTCGAGGAGCGCCAGCCGCTGCAGTTCCGTCTTGCTCAGATTCAACTGACCGGTGGCAGGGACGGGCTCGTCGAATCCGGACGGTAGTCGCCCGACGACGTCTGCCACGTCGAGATAGTCGACGACGCGAGCCAATTCGAGCGGTAACGGGCTGTTGAAGTGTTCGATCAATCTGCCTGGCTTGAAGATCGGACTCGACGTCAGGAGGAGGATGTCTTCGGCGTGGGAATTCGAGACGTATCCCGTCGTCCGGCCCAATGTAGAGAGGACGCCTGTTGTCGGCTGCAGTCTGCCCACAACCAGCTTCGCAAATGTCGACTTACCGACCCCGCTCGGGCCCATGACGACCACGACGTCTCGGCTGGCAAAGGACTCGGAAAGCTCTTCCAGTAGCACCGCCCCGGTGTGCGGCGCGACGTACGTTACCTCCGAAAATGATACGAGCGCTGCGTCTTCAACTGCTGAGCCGGTCCAGCACGGCGCCGGGCAGGTCGGAGGCGTGAGGAGACGATCCGCGCTGTCGAGAACCTGTCTGAGGTCCACCAGGCAACGGCCCACTCGGGCGAAAACAGCGATGAGGCTGTACGAGAGACTGAGCGCGAGAACACCGCTGAGGCCGGGTCCGCCGCCGGCCTGGACAAACACGGTTGAACCGACGACGACCGACAGGAAGAGCACACCCATCAAATCGAGCTTGTAATTGAACCAGCGGCGCGCGCCCGCATTGTCCATCGAAGCGAAGGCGCGATTCATCAAACTCTTGTTCAGCCAATTGACGAGGGCCGAATTGTCGCGTGCCAAGTCGAATCTCGCTGAGCTCCAGGTAATGGCCTCGACCCGCTCCAACACGGTCGACGTCGTCCCGATCTCTCTATCGTTGAAGTCCTGCAGTCGCCTTCCCGATCGCTTCGAACTGTGCCAGTAGGCGAAGCACATCCCGACAAGGGGCAGCAGGACGAAAATGTTCTTGCTCAAAACGAAGGCGGCGGTCGTGAGCAGCAATGTAACCGCACCCAGCGTATTCAGAAGTACTTCTGGCAGAAGTTCGTCGATACGTCGTTGATCCCAAGTCAGTTTGCTCTGATAGTCCTGATCGACCTCGTCGAAGGCCGGCCTGGAGGGCTTTGGACTCATGACGGTCGAGAAGTAATTCCGACAGTTTCGGGATGCCGCCACGATGCTGCGTTTGACTATGAACAGGGAGGTGAAAATCGACAGGAGGGCCCCGGCGGACAGTGCGGCGATGAGGGTTGTCGCTGCTGTCCGCGCATTCGTGGTCGAAATTCCGCTGGCAGCTGTGTAGTCACCGACAATCGTCAGAACGTCGCGGCACGCAAACAGGACGCACGCGACAACCGCGACCTTCGCGACGCCCAGGCTCATCAGACTGCGGCGTGACGAAGTCGAGAACTCCGCTCGGTCCACGCCCTGGGAAGAGCCAGCGACCGAACGATCCTCCTGAGCGAGATACCTTTTGCGTTCTCGAGCAGGATTTGCCGCACGTGGTGTGAGGTTTCGCATCACCTCCACGACTTCGCCTCCGGCCACTACCCATATCTCGTCTGCAGCATCTTTTTCATCGGGCTTGTCCGTTGCATAAATGACCGTGGTGTCGTGCCACGGCCCGCGCAGAAGGGAGGCCAACAGCCCATTCGCCAGGTCGTCGTCCAGCCCTGCTGTGGGCTGATCCAGGTAAACGAACTTCGGTTCGGCCAATATTGCCCGTGCCAGTTCCAGCCGCTTCCCCTGCCCGCGGGACACGTTCCAGCCCTCGTTCCGGTCGCGTGACTTGCTCGAGAGGTAGTCGCCGTAGAAGGTTCCGGGAAGTCGGGACAGTGTCAAGGCTCGACGGGCCTCGTCGTCGGTAAATTCGCTTCGATAGAGACACAAATTCTCGTAGAGCCCGCCAGGGAATATCCACGGTTCATCCGGTACGAAGAACGTTTTGCTGTTCACCTGGCTGCTGTGGCGTGCACCGATTTTCAGAACGGATGTCTTGCCACTGCCTGCGGCGCCGACGACGGCGATGTGCTTCGCCGTTGTTGCCGGTAGGCGCGTTGCGGTCGTATCGGTGTCCAGCGAGTGCGGACTGGATAGGTACTTCGCAACGTTGGTGTGCCCGACAATGCCCTGGGACAGACTCTGAACAATGAAGGGGATATTGTTGGCGACGGATTTCAAGCCTCCGACCAGCGCCATTGTGGACAGCAGGCCTGCTGGATCGACGTAACCAACGTGGGCCAGCTGGGTAAACACCGCGGCAAGCATGGCAACGATCGGAGTGAGTGTCGATATGAGGTTGATCCGCGCGATGAGACGCGCCGCTTTCAGGAGCGCGCGCTCCTCGCCATCTCGCTTGTCGGCATAGCGCCGAAACAGTTCGTCGTTCCAGTTCTTGAGCCACGCGAGCAGGCGATTGTTCAGCGAAAACAGGCCGACTTCGATGCGATCTGCCGCCGTCACCGTCAGTGCAGCGTGCGCGGCATTCAATTGTTTGGCGTTCCAGTAGATCACCGCGGAACTGACGAGAATCACCGACAGTGCCGCCAGAGCGCTCAGTCCCAACGCCACGAAGAAGTACGCGGAGGTAAAGGTGATAGTTGCGAGTGCCAGAATGATGAAAATGAGTCCCGACCACGCATTTTCGACGCGTGCTGCCTCCCGGTCCAGAAGCGTGACCAGGTCGGCCGGTTGGTCGGAAGGGGCAATGCTGCGTTTCTTGTGCAGCAGCCTTTGTTCGATGTATGTCCGGGCTCCGATGCCTACCACGTCGGCTTGCATGAAGGTGTGATTCAATGCAAGCCACGCCAAGTAGGTCAGCACGATGCAGGTGATACCAAGCGTGAGGTTCGTCGTGAGTGCTGAATCGCCGGTGACGAGATGCTGGATCAGCGATTTCAGCGTGATCGCAGCACCAAAGGCGCATCCTGCATTGACCGCGATGGCCACGAGCCCGAGCATGATGTCACGACGAAGTCCGCCGAAGACGGATCTGCTCAGTCGCTCGCCTCGGAGCTCGTTCACGCTGTCCCGCTGCGCCGCGTCACACCACCGCTGCCATCTGGCAAGGTGCGAGGCGTTGGGCACAGGGTCGAGTCGAGTTCGGGGTTTGGGAACCTCGAACCAGACGACTTTCCTGAGGACGCTCAGCATGTGGAGTACGTGGGGACCGCCGTGTCGGCCAGGGCGAGCGACGCGATTCTGTCGCACAATTGCGTGATCATCTTCCATCCCTCGGCGAGTGCTTCGCGGAGTTCTCGAATCTCGGCCGGCGTTGCGCGATCGAGCAGATCGATCCCCATACTCACGTGCTGGCCGTCGTCTTCTCCGTGTTCTTGGAAGTGCGGAATTGCCGGAAACACTCGCGCCGCTTCCCGGTGCCAGATTTCGCCACTACCTTCAAGCACCACATGCATCAGCAGAGTGCGCACCATGTCGCTCCGGTACAGCATTTGATGCCTGAACCACTCCATTGTCGATACGAACGTCTCATCGGTGACCGGCACGTGCGCTGATCCCCGTTGGTTGCGCAGGTTGTCGTTATGGCCCAGTTCCTCGACCAGATGGTCGAGCGCCACCTGCTTGTGCGCCGTATCGGTAGTCATCGCGACACGCAGGTGCAGCAGGTCCTGAAACACGTCCGACCAGGTCTGCTGGCAGTCGAGCAGCCGTTCCCGAACGTGGGGGTCGTCGAACGAGGGGTCATCGATCAGCCGCAACAGGCTGCTGGTACCAAATTGCTGCAGGTACTTCTCGTTGTCCGCCAGGAGCACAGCCGCCCGATTCGGTACCTCGCCTGCAAACACCGCGTTGGGCTTCGCGGCGTCCTCGTAGAGTGCCTTGCCGTTGAACTGGATCGAGAGCGCCCAGAAACCGTCCCGGGTTCCTTCGAAGCCGTGCCAGGAGTCGCCGGGGACGAGGATCATGTCTCCCGCACCGACCTCCTGCTCAGCACTGCCCATCGTTCGTCCGGAACCCTCGCAGATCAGGATCAGACTGGGCTCCGGGTGCTTGTGCACCGCCAGCACCTCACCGCACTCCAACCTGACCCAGCTGATCGCCAAATTGCTGGAAGCAGGAACGAATTGCGCCAACTGAGGGTGTTGGCTGAATATCTTGACGACACCCAGGTTGTGGACGCTCCCGCCGACAACGGCTTCGTTGATCGTCTCGAGTGCGCTTCTGGCGATTATGTGCATAGATTTCTTCCTTCTGTGGGATCGACCTGCCTCGAGTTCTGTATCGCTCCCAATCCTGGGCACGTGCCTGCGGGCGGAACAGGCACCCCAGGGTTGAAAACGTCACCCCCCCAGCGGAAAGGGTGTCGAGAAGTCTCCCTAGGGTGTCTATCCGCATTCGCCACGCGTCGTTGAAGCTAGCTGAACACCGCAGTACGGATGAGAGGCGAGTTTCGCATTGATTTCCGAAACGATGCTCGAAGCCGAGCAGAAATTTGTTCGTTCCGGCGTGATCGGCGTCGGAGGCGCGTGCCTTCAGGCTGCTGAAGCGACGACCGATGAATTGTCTGGACGCAATATCGAGAATGCGCTCCGACAATGGGAGGCGGGACACGCGGAGTTTCCCCATGCGGCTGTCGCGGCCCATTATCAGACGGTCGGGCGTAACGGGGTCCGGCCCCACCTGGTCGCCATGCTGCAAAACTTCCATGACAACAACCGTGCGCATCATGTTCTCGGTGCCTGGCTACCGATGACATTCGATGCTCAGAATGGCGACTATCTGTCATATGTCGGGCTCGACTATTTCGACCAGGTCGTCCGGTCCGATGACGCGCAGCGCGTGGACGCCTTCGTTGCTGCCGCGGCCATGGACCTCGCGTTGCTGGAGGCGCGAGCACTCGGGAGGTCGGCACACGCCCCCCAGGTGGTCCGGACGCGCGCAGTGACACGGGTCGTGACCCAACTCGACAGGCTCGCACCCGATTTCTCGCTCGATCCTTCCGTCGTTGCGGCCGGTCTTGCGGCGCTGGCTCAGCCGGGCGCCGACTACAGTTCGTTTGCTTCACACGCCGCGCCGGCGCTGAACGGCGTCCCCGAAGAGATCGGAAGTGCAGTTCGGCTGACGTTGTTGCCGACGACGCGCCTGCACGACGAGCAGATGTTCATCCGCTGCATCCAGATCTTCGAAGGTCTGTATCGGCAAGTCGCGACAGCGATTTCGATGGCGATCCGTGACCTGCGCCACGGTCTGGCTGCAGCGGCAAAGAGTCGCCTCGACCGGGCGTCGATCCGCCTCGAAGCGGTGCCTGCGCTCTTCCGGGTTCTCACGACGATGCCGGTTGACGCCTTCTCGATTATTCGCGGCTTCACCCATGGGCGGAGCGCGGTGCAGTCGCGCGCGTTTCGTGAGGTCGAGTTCGCCTGCGCTCCACTCGATCCCCGTGACTTCGAGCATGTTGGGAAGGTCGATGTCGGGGACACTACGTTGCAGGACGTGTATCTCTCGATGCGGAAGACGCATCCGGATGCACTCGTTCTCGAGGAGGCGATGCGGCGCCTGGACCGTGCGTGGGTTGCGATGAAGCGCGGCCACTGGGGCATCACCCTGAAAGTCATCGGAACGGTACCTGGCACCGGCGGTACGGCAGGCGCGTCGTATTTGAAAAATGCTGCGATGATGTCACTCTTCCCGCGGCTGTCCGAGGTGGCGTGAACATGAGCGATGTCAACCACCGAGTGAGAAAACAAATCATGGGATACATCGTTTCCCAATCTATTTCAGCCGTCTGTGAACTGGGTGTGCCCGACCGATTGGCGGACGGTGCGTGCTTGCTCGGCGATCTCGCGGCGAGTGTGGGCGCCGACGCCGACGCACTCGGTCGATTCCTGCGGGTCCTCGTCGCGGAAGGCTTGTTTGCGGAAGTCGGTGGAGGGCGATTTGCGTTGACGGAGGCCGGTGAGCTTCTGCGGGCAGACGCTCCGGGCTCGCTACGTCACTTGGTCGGCTTGATGTCGAACGAGGCCTACCTCGTGTGGGGGCACGCAGCGCATTCGATCCGGACGGGGAAGGAATCGTTTTCAACGGCGTTCGGAAAGCCGTACTTCGAATGGTTGTCCGAGAATCCGTCGGCAGCCGATGAGTTCGCACGGGGCCAAGCAGGGCTGGTCGAGTTGCGTTTGCTGCCTTTGCTCGACCACGACTGGTCTGACGTGGGAACGGTCGTCGACGTCGGTGGCGGGACCGGCGCGCTGATCACCCGGTTGCTCGATCGGCACGCGCATCTACGCGGAGTCTTGTTCGATCTGCCTCATGTGGTCGCGGAAGCGCCGTCGACGTTTGGTTCGGCGGGCATCGGTGAACGAACGACAGTCGTGGGCGGAAGCTTCTTCGACGACGTCCCAGGCAATGGTGACGTGTACGTGCTGTCTCAGATTCTCCACGACTGGGATGACGCGTCCGCCGGCAAGATCCTCAGCAGTTGCCGGCAAGCGATCCCGCCAGGTGGACGATTGATGATTGTCGAGCAGGTCCTGCCGGAATCGGCGACAACCCACCCTATGGCTCTGCTGGATCTCCACATGCTGGTTCTCCTGGGAGGTCGCGAGCGCACGATCACCGAATGGCGCCGACTGTTGACCGACCACGGATTCACGCTGGATTTGATCACGCAAGGTCCCCGGTCATCCGTTATCGAAGCGGTTCCGGTGTGAGCTAGCTGCCCTCGCCCGCGAGGGCGAAGAGTCCGTCGTCGGTCTGCTCGACCAGTCCGTCGATCAGCAGGGAGTGGAGGGCGCGGTCGCGTTGGCCCGGATCGCCCGGCCACACCTGGTCGAGCCGCACGCGTTCGACCGGGGCGGAGCTTTCACGGAGCACGGCCATGAGCTTGCCGCGCACCTGACGGTCGGTGCCGGCGAATTTCTGGACCTTCCGGCGCTCACCGGTGTGCGCGGGACGTCCGGCATCCACCCAGGCGCAGCTGGGGAGCGGGCAGCGGGCGCATTCGGGGGAGCGTGCGGTGCACACGGTGGCCCCGAGTTCCATCAGGGCCGCGGAGAACGTGGCGGCCCGCGCGCGGGTGCGGGGGAGCAGCGCGGACACGTCGGCGAGGTCACGCGTCGTCGAGGGATTTCCCGGCTCGGCGCGTCCGTGCACTGCCCTGGCGACCACTCGCCGGACGTTCGTGTCGACGACGGGGACCCGCTGTCCGTAGGCGAAGCAGGCGACGGCGCGCGCTGTGTAGGCGCCGATACCCGGCAGGCCGAGGAGAGTGTCGACGTCGCCGGGAACCACGTCGCCGTGTTCGGCGGCCAGCACGCCTGCGCACTCGTGGAGCCTCAGCGCGCGACGCGGGTAGCCGAGTTTGCCCCATGCGCGCAGTACGTCGGCCTGGCTCGACGCGGCCATGCGGGACGGGACGGGCCAGCGCCGCACCCATTCCTCCCAGATCGGGGCCACTCGGACGACGGGCGTCTGCTGCAGCATGATTTCGCTCATCAGGATGTGCCAGGCAGTGACGCCGTCGCGGCGCCACGGCAGATCCCGGGCCTGTACGTCGTACCAGTTGATCAGCGCGGAGGAGTCAACGGCCACTTCGTCCTCACAAGTCCCTTCGTTCACGGGGGAAACAGATTTTCCGCGGTCGTCACACTCCCGCCGCGACGGTGCGACACGCCCGGTGCACAATGATCCCATGCCTAATTCCAACCCCGTGTCCGCGTGGAAGGCCCTGCGTCAGGGTAACGACAGATTCGTGAGCGGTACCTCGCTCCATCCCAGCCAGGGCATCGCCGATCGCGCGAAGCTCGTGGGCGGCCAGCACCCCACGGCCGTCCTGTTCGGATGCGGAGACTCCCGCGTCGCCGCCGAGATCATCTTCGACCAGGGTCTGGGCGACATGTTCGTCGTCCGCACCGCCGGTCACGTGATCGACGACGCCGTGCTCGGGTCC
>NZ_JASHKX010000064.1:0-22866 GCF_030058635.1 Rhodococcus sp. IEGM 1305 | reverse complement strand
AGTTCGGCGACGAGTTCCACCCGGAACTGCAGTTCGACCGCGCATACATCCTGGCCATGGCGAACGCAGGCCCGGGAACCAACGGTTCGCAGTTCTTCATCACCACCGGCCCGACGCCGCACCTCAACCGTCGCCACACCATCTTCGGTGAGGTCGTCGACGAGGAGTCGAAGAAGGTCGTCGACGCCATCTCGACCACCGCCACCGATCGCGCGGACCGTCCGCTCGAGCCGGTCGTGATCAACAGCGTCACCATCGCGTAGGGAACCGCAGCACATGACCAACCCCGGCTGGGGCGGTGCCGCGAACGAGGGCACTCCGCCCCAGCCGCGGTGCGTCCGCCACCCCGATCGCCCCACTGCGCTGTCGTGCAACCGGTGCGGTCGTCCCGCGTGCCCCGAATGCCTGCGCGAAGCGGCCGTCGGCTACCAGTGTGTCGACTGCGTCGCCGCCGGACGGCGCGATGTCCGCCCGGTCCGTAACGTCGCCGGCGCCGTGACCACACAGCGTCCGACACCGCTGGTGACGTACATCCTGATGGCCGCGAACGTCGGCATCTTCCTGATCACCGCGGCGCAGTCCCGCAGCATCATGCAGAACCAGGCCGGGTCGAAGCTCTTCGCGGACTGGGCGCTGTTCCCACCCGCTGTCGTGGACGGGCAGATCGTCCGCGTGCTCGGCAGCGGATTCCTCCACTTCGGCATCATCCACCTGGCCGTCAACATGTTCGCCCTGTGGGTGATCGGCCGCGACACCGAACTGGTCCTCGGGCGTGCCCGCTACGCCTGCGTGTACTTCGCGTCGCTGCTCGGCGGTTCCGCCGCGGTGATGCTGTTCCAACTCGGCGCGGTCACCGCGGGTGCGTCGGGTGCCGTCTTCGGACTGATGGGCGCTCAGGCCGTCATCCTCCTGCGTCTGCGGCGCAGCCCCGCACCGGTGATCTCGGTGATCGCCATCAACGTGATCATCAGCATCACGATCCCCGGCATCTCACTGTGGGGGCATCTCGGCGGCCTGGTCGCCGGAGCCGCGGCCACCGCGGGAATCCTCTACGGGCCCCAACTGCTGGGCGTCGGGAACAACCGGGAGAAGGCCGTCATCGTCGGCTGGGTCTGCCTCGGCGTCGTGATGCTGGTGCCGCTCGCCGTCATCGCGATCCGCACCCTGCAGCTGCGCGCGAACTTCGGCTACTGACCCCGGCCCACCAGACGGTGCACCGCGAGGGCATCGAACACGTCCTCCGGATTGGTGCCGAGATCCCACCGGCCGAAGATCAGGAGGCGTTCGGTGCCGTCCTCGGTGCGGACGTCGATCTCGAGCATCGGCACCCGGCGGCCCAGCCGGGGATAGCGCACGAGCCGCGCGCGTTCGATCTCCGAGCGGGCATACCCGTGGCGGCCGCTCAGCCGGTTCACCACGATCCCGCCGCCCTCCTTGTCGATGGCGAGGCGCGGGCGTTGCCGGAGCGCGGACGCGGCGGTCAGCAGCAGCCCGAGGGCGGCGACGCACACGAGGACACGGCCCGCCGGCTCGGTCGACACGGAAAGGCCCGCGACCCCCAACGCGACTCCGCCCGCGGCGAGAGCGATCACCGCGGCGAGGGGCGTCGACCACTCCAGCGGTGCCTCGTCAGCGGACATCAGCACTCGACCTGCGGCTATCCACAGGGGTTGTCCACATTGGGGATGAATGACATGGGTGTAATTGTGATGGTCAACGCCAGCGCATCGTCATGATCAGACCGACCACCATGAAGCCGAATCCGATGAGGAAGTTGTAGGCACCGAGGTTGTTCATCCACTCGAGCTGGTCGGCGGCCAGGTAATAGACGAGCAACCACACCAGGCCGACCAGCATGAACCCGAGCATCACCGAGACGTACAGGGTGCTCGAGGGGCCGGCCTTCACCTTCACCGGGGTGCGGCTCGCAGGGTTGATCGTGTAATCGGTCTTCTTTCGGACCTTCGACTTCGGCATGACGTCCTCGTTCGTACGGCTCAACAGGAATGTGGGCAGGTAGATTCGGAAATACCTGCGTGTGTACACGCTAACGTAGCCGCGATTCGCGCGGCGAGGACGAGGGGACGGAAACACCGGTGACCAGGTCGATCTTCTGGCGGATCGCGGTGCTGGTGGTGTGTCTCGTGGCCGGTCTGCTGGTGGCCACCACCCGTCAGGTGTCGCACGGCAACGAGATTCGCGCCGGCGATTCCACCCGACTGTCCGACCTCGTGCGCAACGCCCAGTCCGAGACCGAACAGGTGGCCGAGACCCGCGACCGGCTGGCGGCGCAGGTCGAATCGCTGCAGCAGGACGCCGCCGCGTCCGACAGCGGTGTCGCGCAGGCGCTCGCCGAAAGCAAGGCGCTCGCCACCGATGCCGGACTCACACCGATGACCGGTCCCGGCGTCACCGTCACACTCACCGACGCCCCCCGCGACGCGGACGGCAAATATCCCGTCGACGCGTCGCCGGACGATCTCGTCGTCCACCAGCAGGACGTCCAGAGTGTGCTGAACGCACTGTGGGTGGGCGGTGCCGAGGCGATCAGCATGCAGGACCAGCGGATCGTGAACACGTCGGCACCGCGCTGCATCGGCAACACCCTGCTGCTGCACGGTCGCACCTACAGCCCGCCCTACGTCATGTCGGCGATCGGGGATCCCGCGCGACTGGAGGCGGCGCTCGCCAACGAACCCGGAATCCGGGTATTCAAGCAGTACGCCTCACGGTTCGGCCTCGGCTACTCGGAGGCGGCGTCCGGCCAACTGTCCGTGCCCGGATACGCGGGGCACTGAGCCCGAACGGTCCCCGGCCGTGCAGAGCGGGAAGCGGGCAGAATACCCTGCTTCCATGAGGATTCTCGTCGTCGACAACTACGACAGCTTCGTGTTCAACCTGGTCCAGTACCTCGGACAGCTGGGAACACGGGCCGTGGTCTGGCGCAACGACGATCCGAACCTCACCGGGCCCGACGCCGTCGCGGCGGCAGCGGCCGAGTTCGACGGCATTCTGCTGAGTCCCGGCCCCGGCACACCGCAGCGGGCAGGCGCGACGATGGACCTGGTCACGGCGTGTGCCGCGGCCAAGACGCCACTTCTCGGGGTGTGCCTCGGACACCAGGCGATCGGGGCCGCATTCGGCGCCACCGTTGACCGGGCACCCGAACTCCTGCACGGCAAGACCAGCATCGTCCACCACACCGGCGAGGGCGTTCTCGCGGGTCTTCCCGACCCGTTCACCGCCACGCGCTACCACTCACTGACCGTCCTGGAAGACACCATCCCGGACGAACTCGAGGTCACCGCCCACACCGACAGCGGCATCGTCATGGCGATGCGGCACCGGGAACTGCCGATCCACGGCGTCCAGTTCCACCCGGAGTCCGTGCTCACCGAGGGCGGGCACCGCATGCTCGGCAACTGGCTCGCCGTCTGCGGCGAAGCCCCGAAGGAATCCCTCGTCGCCACCCTCGAGACCGAGGTCGCGCAAGCGTTGGGCGCGTAGCGCCCGTGCGCCTTTTTGGTAGCTACAGCAACCAGAAAGGCGCACGGGTGGCGGAGCCGCCTACCGCGGGATGCCCAGCGCGCCGACACCGACGGAGACGACCCCGTTCTTGGTGATCTCCGATCCCGGCGGCTGTTCCTGACTGATGATCTTGCCGACCATCTCCGGGTCCAGGGTGGACGTCTGCGTCTGATTCAGCGAGCTCGACGACCCGCTCCAGCCGGCGCTGCGCAGCTCGGCGAGCGCCTGCGACACCGTCTTGCCCGTCAGGTCCGGCATCTCGATGTTGTTGCCGTTCGACACCCGGATCTGGATGGTGTCACCCTTGGCTGCGGTGGAGCCGCCGACGGGGTCGGTGGAGACGACCTGGCCCTTCGGCACACCGGAATCGATGTTCTGGATCTGCACCTTGAAACCGGCGCCCTCGATGTTCGCCTGCGCGACCTCGACCTTCTGGCCGGTCACGTCGGGGATGCGGATCTGCTCCGGCCCGGTGCCCAGCGTGACGGCGACCTCGGAGTCGAGGGAGATGCTCGCGCCGGAGGACGGGTTCTGTTCGATCACCTTGTCGACGTCGGACACGTCGGACGGTGCACGGGCGACAGCGGTGTCGAGCCGCAGTCCCACCGCGTTCAGCTCCTGCTGCGCTTCCTGCTGGGTGAGACCGGCGAGCCGCGGGACCTTCACCTGTTCGGGGCCCGACGACACCTCGAGGGTGATCGTGCTGCCCTCGTCCACCTGCACGCCGCCGACGGGGCGGGTGGTGATGACGTTGCCGGTCGCCACGACGGCGTCCGGTTTCTGTTGCCGGGCGACGCGGAAACCGAGGTTCTGCAGTGTCGTCTCGGCGTCGTCCGCGGCCTGGTTCGTGACGTCCGGCATGGTCACCTGATCGGCCTTCGAACCCGGTCCCACGGACCACAGGAACGCGCCGACGATGCCGACGACGATGAGGGCGCCCAGCGCCATCAGCGCCACCCGCATCGGGTTCTTCTTCTTGTCGGGCTCGCCGCCGTCCGTCTTCGACGCGGTGGCCGGGGCCGGTGACTGCTGGCGCCGGTAGTTTCCCGCGCCGGTATCGACGGCACCGAGGATCGTGGTGCGGTCCTCGTCGCTCATGACCATCGGCGCGCTGGGGCGCTGCCCGCCGAGCACCCGGACCAGGTCGCTGCGCATGTCCGCGGCGGTCTGGTAGCGGTTGGCGGGGTTCTTGCTCATCGCCTTGAGGATCACCGAGTCGAGCTCACGCGGAATGTCCGGATTGACCGCGGACGGTGTCTGCGGGTCCTCCCGCACGTGCTGGTACGCGACCGCGACCGGGGAGTCACCCTTGAACGGGGGTTCGCCGGTGAGGATCTCGAACAGCACGCAACCGAGGGAGTACACGTCGGAGCGGGCGTCGACCTGCTCGCCACGGGCCTGCTCGGGCGACAGATACTGGGCGGTGCCGATGACTGCGGCCGTCTGCGTCATGGGGCTGGACGCGTCGGAGATCGCTCGCGCGATGCCGAAGTCCATCACCTTCACCGCACCCGCACGGTTGATCATCACGTTGGCGGGCTTCACGTCGCGGTGCACGATGCCGTTGCGGTGGCTGAAGTCGAGCGCCGCGCACACGTCCGAGATGACTTCCATCGCGCGGCGCGGCGCCATCGGGCCCTCGCTGCGCACGATGTCCCGCAACGTGTCGCCGTCGACGTACTCCATCACGATGTACGGCAGCGGTCCCGCTTCGGTTTCCGCCTCGCCGGTGTCGTAGACGGCCACGATCGCCGGATGGTTCAGCGCCGCCGCGTTCTGCGCCTCGCGACGGAATCGCAGGTAGAACGTGGGGTCGCGGGCCAGGTCGGCGCGCAGGACCTTGATCGCGACGTCACGGCTGAGTCGGACGTCGCGGGCGAGGTGGACCTCGGACATGCCACCGAAGCCGAGAATCTCACCCAGCTCGTAGCGTGAGGAGAGGTTGCGCGGTGTCGTCATGGCAGTCCTTGTGGGGTCGGAGTAGTTGACTCCTCCGACGTGGTCGTCGTGGTCGTCGTCGTGGGGGCGGTGGTGGTCGTGGTGGTGGTGGTAGTCGTCGTCGGCTCTGTCGTCGTCGTGGTCGGCGGCGGGGTGGTGGTGGTCGTGTACGGCTGGGTGGTGGTCGTCGTGTACGGCGGCTCGGTGGTGGTCGTCTGTTCCTCGGTCGTGGTGGTGGTCGTCGGCCGCGGTGTCGTCGTGATCGTCCGCAGCGACGACGTAATCGCCGGCGACGTCGGTTCCTTCGTGTCACCACCGTCGAACAGGACGAGCGCGAGCCCGATGATCGCCGCCAGCAGGAGCAGACCACCCGCACCCCAGGCCACGGCCTTCTGGCCGCTGGTCAGCCCGCCCTTCTTGCCGTCACCGTTCGAGTCGTCCGGCGGCACCTGCCCGGTGACCGGTCCCGCGTACGCGGTCTGCGAGGGCGGCATCATCTGGGTTGCACCGGTCATCGGCGGCGGCAGAACCCGCGCCGCCCCGGTACCCGACACGCCGGGCGGCGGGGGACGCCTGCCCGCCCGGACCGCCGCGACCGCGTCGGCGAACTCTCCGCCACTGGCGTAGCGAGTGCTCGGATCCTTCGCGATCGTGATGTCGATGAGTTCGCGGATGTTCGGCGGCAGGTCGCTCGGCAACGGTGCCGGCGCCTCCTGGACGTGCTTCATCGCGACGGTGATCGCGCCGTCGCCGACGAACGGGCGACGTCCGGACAGCGCCTCGTAGCCGACGATGCCGAGGGAGTACACGTCGCTCGCCGCGGTCGCGTCCTGGCCGAGCGCCTGCTCGGGGGCGATGTACTGCGCGGTGCCCATCACCATGCCGGTCCGCGTGATCGGCGAGTTCTCCACGGCCTTCGCGATGCCGAAGTCGGTGATCTTCACCTGGCCGGTGGGGGTGATCAGGATATTGCCGGGCTTCACGTCGCGGTGCACGACTCCGGCGTCGTGCGCCACTTGCAGCGCCCGGCCGGTCTGCTCGAGCATGTCCAGGGCGTGCGGCACCGCGAGGCGGCCCACCCGCGAGAGGACGGCGTTGAGCGGCTCACCGTTGACGAGTTCCATCACCAGGTAGGCGGTGGAATCGCCGGTGGCGTCGCGGACCTCGCCGTAGTCGTAGATTCCGGCGATGCCGGAATGGTTCAGCTGCGCGGTGGTACGCGCCTCGAAACGGAACCGTTCGACGAACTCCGGGTCGGACGAGAACTCGGACTTCAGCACCTTCACCGCGACACGACGGTTGAGCCTGTTGTCCGTCGCTTCCCAGACCTGTCCCATTCCGCCCGTGGCGATGAGCCGGATCAGGCGGTATCGATTGGCGATCAGCGCGCCGTTGTTCAGTGCCACAATCAGCCCCCTTGTAGTCCGGCTGCGATGACGGCACGGCCGATAGGTGCAGCCACCGAGCCGCCGGTTGCGGCCAGTGCACGATCTCCGCCGTCCTCGACGATGACCGCAATGGCCACGGTCGGGTTCTGGGCGGGTGCGAATCCGATGTACCAGGCGTGGGGCGGGGTGTTCCGAGGGTCGGTCCCGTGCTCGGCGGTGCCCGTCTTGGACGCGATCTGGACGCCCGGGATCTTGCCTTCGCCGCTGGTGTTGTTCTCGGAACCGATCATCAGGTCGGTCAGGGTGGCCGCCACCTGGGACGACATCGCCTGGCCTTCGGACACCGGGTTGGTGGTCGCGAGGTTGGACAGGTCCGGCCCCTGCAGTTCGGACACCAGTTGCGGTTGCATCCGCACCCCACCGTTGGCGACGGTAGCCGCGATCATCGCGTTCTGCAGCGGAGTGAGCGCGACGTCACGCTGGCCGATGCTGCTCTGACCGAGTGCGGCGTCGTCGGGGATCGACCCGATCGTGCTGTCCGCGACGGGGAACGGGACGCCGGGCATCTGCCCACCGATGCCGAGCCCGCTTGACTGGTCGCTGACGGCGTCGGCGCCTGTCTTCACACCGAGTTCGACGAACGCCGTGTTGCAGGACCGCGCGAACGCCTCACGCAGCGACGCGGTGGGGGCGCCGCCACACGTGGAGCCGTTGTAGTTCTCGAGCGTCGTCGACGTGCCGGGAAGGGTGATCTGCGGGGCCGCGGTCAGCTGGGTGTCGGGGGTGGTTCCGGCGGCGAGCGCCGCCGCGGTCACCACCACCTTGAACGTGGAGCCCGGCGGGTACGTCTGCGACACCGCACGGTTGATCAGCGGCTTCTCCGGGTCGGCGTTGAGGGCCTCCCACGCCTGGGTGGTCTCGGTGCCGTCGTGGCTGGCGAGCGAGTTGGGGTCGTAGCTCGGGGTGCTGACCATCGTGAGGATGCGTCCGGTGCTCGGTTCGATCGCGACGACCGAACCGGTGTAGCCCTTCGCCGTCAGCTCGTCGTACGCCACCTGCTGCATTACCGGGTTGATCGTGGTCACCACGTTGCCGCCGCGCGGGTCGCGCCCGGACACCAGGTCGAAGAAGCGACGCCCGAACAGCCGGTTGTCGGAGCCGTTGAGGACCGGGTCCTCGGCCCGCTCGAGACCGGTGCTGCCGTACTGCATCGAGTAGAAACCGGTGACCGGTGCGTTGGCCAGCGGGCTGGACGGTGCCGCCGGGTTCGGCGGGTAGGTGCGCAGGTACTTGTAGCGGTCGTCGGTCGGGACGGACGCCGCGAGCACCTGGCCGGCCGCCGAGATCTGGCCGCGCTGACGCGAGTACTCGTCGAGCAGCACGCGCGAGTTCCGCGGATCGGCCCGCAGGTTGTCCGCCTTGATGACCTGAACGTAGGTGGCGTTGGCGAGGAGGGCGACCACCATCACCATGACGGCGATCGCGACGCGACGCAGAGGTGTGTTCATGAGCGCGGCACCATCTCGGTCGGGGCGTCGGCGATGGGTGCGGGGCCCTTCTTCTTCGGGACGGCCGGCTCACGGGCGGCGTCGGAGATCTTGATCAGGATCGCAAGCAGGAGATAGTTGGCGAGCAGCGACGACCCACCGTAGGACATGAATGGCGTGGTCAGACCGGTGAGCGGGATCAGCTTGGTGACGCCGCCGACCACCACGAACACCTGCACCGCGATCGTGAAAGACAGCCCGGCCGCGAGGAGCTTGCCGAAGCTGTCGCGGACGGCCAGCGCGGTGCGCAGACCGCGGATGACGAGGATCAGGAACAGCATCAGGACGGCGGCGAGCCCGATCAGACCGAGCTCCTCACCGATCGTGGCGACGATGAAGTCGGTCTTCGCGAACGGCACCTGGGCGGGTCGTCCGCTGCCGAGTCCCGTTCCGGCCACACCGCCGGTCGCGAGCCCGAACAGCGACTGCGAGATCTGGTAGCCGGTGTTGTTGTAGTCGGCCAGCGGGTCGAGCCAGGTGCTGACCCGGACCCGGACGTGGCCGAACAGCTGGTAGGCGAAGAAGAAGCCGATTCCGAGCAGTCCGACGCCGATCAGCAGCCAGCCGACGCGCTCGGTGGCGATGTAGAGCATCACCAGCACGGTGCTGAACAGCAGCAGCGACGTGCCGAGGTCCTTCTCCAGCACGAGCACACCCACCGACACCATCCACGCGACGAGGATGGGGCCGAGGTCGCGGGCGCGGGGGAGGTCGATGCCGAACACGTGCTTGCCTGCGGTGGTGAACAGGTCGCGCTTCGCGACCAGCACCGACGCGAAGAAGATGATCAGGAGGATCTTCGCGAACTCGCCGGGCTGAATGCTGAAGCCGGGGAGGCGGATCCAGATCTTCGCGCCGTTCACCTCGGAGAAGCTGGACGGCAGGATCGCCGGGATGGCGAGGAACACCAGTCCGGCCAGGCCAAGCGTGTAGCTGTAGCGGGCCAGGAGGCGGTAGTCCTTGAGCAGCACCAGCACGGCCACGAAACCGGCGATGGCCAGCGTCGTCCACAGCACCTGCTGGTTGGCGTCCGGCGAGGGGACGGGCAGCCCGAAGTAGGCGGCGGACTGTGCGTCGGCGAGGTCGAGTCGGTGGATCAGCACCAGCCCGAGGCCGTTGAGCAGCGCGACGATCGGCAGGATCAGCGGGTCGGCGTACGGCGCGAACCGGCGCACCGCGAGGTGCGCGATCAGGAACAGCGCCGAGTAGGCGGCGGCGTACTTGGCGAGGTCCCAGGTGATGCTCTGTTCCTGGCTGGCCTCGACCAGCACCAGCGAGATCGTCGTGATCAGGATCGCGAAACCGATCAGGATCAGCTCGGTGCCCCGGCGCGTCGACTGGACGGGGGCTGGCGCGAACCCGCCGGGGGGACTGGGAAACTGCGCCCCCGGTGATGCACTTGCGACCGACATCAGCTAGCCGTCCTGCAGTTCTGACCGGGAACCTGGGTCACGGTCGGCGCCGGGGTGGCGGTCGGAGTCGGGGGTGTGCTCGGCGCCGGTGCGGGCGGCACCTCGGCCGGGGGGACAGGCGCGGGCGGCGGCGTGGTCTCCGGGACGGGAGCCGGAGTCGGTGCCGGAGTGGTCGTCGTGGTGGTGGTGGACGACGCCGACTCGCAGACCGGAAGCAGATCGTTCTGAGCGAGCCGCGTCATCTGGTTGCGGACGTCGTCGAGCTTGCCCGAGGGCAGCCCGGCACGCACCTGCTCGCGGGCGGACGGCTGGAGGTCGTCGACCTCGAGGATGGTGCAACCGTTCGGTGATTCGGTCGGCGACATCAACGTCAGGTCGCCGGCATCGCTGACACAGCCGACGAGATTCGCTTCCTGCAGCGAGTAACCCAGCACCGAGCCGGGAACTCCGCGCAGCACGGTGACGCGTTCGCCGTCGGCGCCGACGTAGTAGTTGTTGCGGACCAGAGCCCGCCCCACGAAGGCAGCGACGGCGACCACGACGATCAGACCGAGCGCGAGCGCAGCCCACCACATGCGGTGACGCTTCTTCTTCGTCGGCGGTTCCTCGACCTGCGGGACCACCCGCTTCGGGGTGGCCCGCGGCGGCCGCATCGCGGCGGCGCGGCCCGCGGCCGTGTTGGGCGGCGGTGTGTCCTCTTCGTCGTCGGCGGAGGCGGCACCGGCGACGATGGGGTGGCTCTGCCCGTAATCGAGGTCGATGACGTCGGCGACGACGACCGTCACGTTGTCCGGGCCGCCGCTGCGCAGGGCGAGTTCGATGAGCCGGTCGGCGCACTCGTCCTGCGAGCCCTCACGCATCGTGTTCTCGATGGTCTCGTCGCTGACCACGTCCGACAGTCCGTCGGAGCACAGCAGGTAACGGTCGCCTGCGCGCGCCTCGCGGACCGTCAGCGTCGGCTCGATCTCGTTGCCGGTGAGGGCGCGCATGATGAGCGACCGCTGCGGGTGGGTGTGCGCCTGCTCGGCGGTGATCCGTCCCTCGTCGACGAGGGACTGCACGAACGTGTCGTCCCGGGTGATCTGCGCGAGGGAGTCGTCGCGGAGCAGGTAGGCGCGGGAGTCGCCGATGTGGACCAGCCCGAGCTTGTTGCCGGAGAACAGGATTGCGGTGAGCGTGGTGCCCATGCCGTCGAGTTCGGGATCCTCCTCGACGTGGTCGGCGATGGAGTCGTTGCCCTCCCGGGTGGCGGCCTCGAGCTTGCCGAGAAGGTCTTCGCCGGGCTCGTCGTCGTCGAGATGTGCGAGGGCCGCGATCATCAACTGCGACGCGACCTCACCGGCCGCGTGACCGCCCATGCCGTCCGCGAGCGCCAGCAGGCGGGCACCGGCGTAGACGGAATCTTCGTTGTTGGAACGGACGAGGCCACGGTCACTGCGGGCGGCATAGCGGAGTACGAGGGTCACGGGCGCAACTCGATTACCGTTTTGCCGACCCGTACGGGGGTACCGAGCGGCACGCGGACAGATGTGGTGACCTTGGCGCGATCCAGGTACGTGCCGTTGGTCGAGCCGAGGTCTTCGACGTACCAGTCGGCGCCTCGCGGGGAGAGCCGAGCGTGGCGGGTGGAGGCGTAGTCGTCGGTGAGGACGAGGGTGGAGTCGTCGGCCCGGCCGATGAGGACGGGCTGGGTGCCGAGAGTGATGCGCGTGCCGGCGAGGCCGCCCTGCGTCACCACCAGATACTTGGCCGTCTTGGTCTTACCCAGCGACGGCAGCACGTTGCCGCTGCGCGAATATCGGGGCGGCACACGGACGCCGGATCCCGCGTAGATGTCGCCGCGCAACGCCCGCAGAACGGTCCACACGAAAAGCCACAGCAGAAGCAGGAAACCTGCTCGTGTGAGTTGCAGAATCAAACCTTGCACGGCAGTCCACCTCCTTCTGTGGCGGGAACGTTCGAGGTTCCAGCGTCTTTTTCTCGCAGCATCATATGGGCAACCCGCACCCTGGGATCAGGATACGGACAGCCCACAACGATACGGAGTCCCCACCGTGTTACGTCCGACACGGGCTCCGACGCGATGTCGGTCGAGTATCGAAGCCGTCTCGGTTGGGTCTCGGTGAGGCAGTTCGGGGTCGGGTATCGGCGGAACCTACTCGGAGTCCTAACTCGGTGGTGCCTCAGAGGATTCGGACCAGAATCTCCGAATGACCCGCCCGGATGATGTCTCCGTCGGCCAGCTGCCAATCCTGCACGGGGGCACCGTTGACGGTGGTGCCGTTGGTGGAGCCGAGGTCGGACAGCATCGCGACCTGGCCGTCCCAGCGAATGTCGATGTGGCGGCGCGACACACCGGTGTCGGGCAGGCGGAACTGTGCCTCCTGGCCGCGGCCGATGATGTTGTTGCCCTCACGGAGCTGGAAGTGGCGTCCACTGCCGTCCTCGAGCTGCAGCGTCGCCGTGAACGTGTGGCCGTCGGGCGCGTAGGCCTGCTGCCCGTAGCCGCCCTGGTCGTAGTCGGCGTAGCCCTGCTGGTCGTACGCCTGCTGGTCGTAACCGCCCTGCTGGTAGCCGCCGCGGTCGTAACCCTGGTCGTAGCCCTGCGGCTGCTGGTACCCGGCCTCCGCGTAGGAACCGTCCGGGTAACGGGCGGGAGCCGCCTGCTGGTCGTACGCCTGCGGGTCGTAACCCTGCTGGTAGCCGCCCTGCTGGTAGTCGTAGCCGGCGTCCGCGGGCTGCTCGTAGCCGGGAGCCTGCGCACCCTGGTCGTATGCCTGGCCGTACGCGGCATCCTGGGGGTACCCGCCGCGCTGGTCGTCGGGGTACTGCTGCTGGTCGTAGCCGCCCTGCTGGTAGCCGCCGCGGTCGTAACCGTTCTGGTAGCCCTGCGGGTACCGCTGGTCCTGACCCGCATGGGCATGACCGTTGCGCGCGTACTGCGGGTCGGGATTGCGGTTGCCCGCTGGTTCGCGGCTGGGGTCGTAGCCTGAGTTCTGCGTCATGGGGCCAGCTCCTGGATTCGACGTGACGGGTACAAACGGTGCCTGTGGTCGCGGTGCGGGACCGCCTGGCGGTTCGGGTCGCCCCGGCGTGGCCGCCCCTGGGCGGCCGGCATCCGGATCCACCGAACCCCGGGTGCGGAACTGCCCGGTGTGCAGTGAAGGCGACGGTTCGAACGCGACATGAATGGGACCATACGTCTGCCAGCCCTGGTCGCGAATGAAGTCTTCGAGGTGTCGGGCGAAGGCCTTGACCGTCAAGTCTCTGTCGGCGGCAAGTTCTTCGTGGTCCGAGTTGTTGATGGCGATGACATAGCTGTTCGGCGCGAGCAGGTGCCCACCGTCCAACTGCTGGATCCGGTCGGAGGCTTCCTGCTGAAGAGCGGCCTCCACCTCCTGTGGCACCACGCCGCCGCCGAAGACCCGGGCGAACGCGTCACCAACGGCTCCCTGGAGCTTCCGCTCGAAACGTTGAACTATCCCCATCGGAACCTCCTCACGGTGCCTGGCTGTCGGGCCTACTGTCCTCGGTGCGGTGGCTGTGACGAGACATGTCCGTGTCGCGCCACTGCCGTGCGCGTATCCCACGGTACTGTCATTGCCTCGGGCCACGACACGGGTCTACGCCATTGCATGATATCGGTCTTTGCCTGGACGGGTGTTTTTGTGGACTTTTCGGGTCCTGACCTGTACGAATCGTGATTTCTGGCGACCTCGTGTTAATGTTTCCGGGTCGCTCGGGCGAGTGGCGGAATGGCAGACGCGCTGGCTTCAGGTGCCAGTGTCCTTCGGGACGTGGGGGTTCAAGTCCCCCTTCGCCCACCACAAGCGGTTCTTCGGAATCGCGACATCGAGGCCACGAACTCATGAGTTCGTGGCCTTCGTGTTTTCCCCACAAAGGTGCGTGGGGTGGTGTATCCCCACCCCAGGGTGGCTACCGGGCGCCCCGTCGCAGCCCGACGATGGAGTAGAAGCCTCGTCGCGAACCACCGGCCCTTCGGACCCGAACCCGTCCTCCCGGCGGTCCGTGACGAATGACTCGAGTGTGAACCTGCCGTCCGGCTTCTTCCGCTGGGTTTCTGCGAACGTCGAGAGTGGGTTGTGTATGAGCATCAGCCAGGTCCGGGCCACCAGCTCGGCGAATGTCGGTGAGTACGTCGGTTCCGTCGCGACAACGGTGGGCGCCCAGTCGGTCGACTGGTGGTGCACCCCCGCTTTCGACGCGGTCGTGACCCTTTCCTGCGAGATCCCCTACTACCGTGGCCGGAAGGCCGTACTGGCCTGGAACCGCCACTTCGGGTGGTCGCTCGGGGTCCACGGACTCTCCCAGGGGAACGTGCTGGTCGTCGAGGGACTCGGGTTGGGACCGGCACCGGATCCCGCGCACTGCTCGGATCGGGTCGCCGAGTTGCTCACCGAACTCGCCGACTGGGCGCCCCGTCCGGCGTCCGGACAGCCCGCCCCGCGAATCGTGCACGGCCCTGGCGCTCCCCACGGCTGAGCTATAAATCTGGAACCCGTGCGTCGCGGGCGCCGACCGGCTTGGATATCGAGTATGGACGGCAGGAGAGCCCCTGATCCGCTGCGCCTCGCGGCCGGCGTCGCCGCGACCGCCGGCGGTGCGTTGCAGCGTGTGATCGGACTCGGCGTCGACACGGCGCGACTCCTGCCGGGAGTCGACCCGCTGCTGGTCACCCTCGAGGAACGCGGCACCCAGACGCTCCGCAGCGCCGACGAACTCGCGGATCGGGTGCTGCACGCAGTGCTGCGAAGAGTCGTGCAAGTCGCTCTTCAGGAGGTGGACCTCACCACGATCGTGCGTGATCACGTCGACCTGGACGTGGTCGCCGAAGGCATCGACATCCAGCGCATCATCGACCGCGTCGACGTGGATGCCATCGCCGCCCGGGTGGACATCCCGCAGATTCTCGATCGCGTCGACATCGACGCCGTCGCCGCGCGGATAAACGTGGATGCGATCGTCGACCGCGTAGACGTGGACTCCGTCATCGGGCGGGTCGATCTGGTGGTGCTCGCCGATACCGTGATCGAGGGCGTGGACCTGCCGCGCATCATCCGCGAGTCGACGGACTCGATGTCCAACGAGGCGGTCCGCGGGGTGCGGACCCAGGGCATGCAGGCCGACGACGCCGTCGCCGGGTTCGTGGGCAAGCTGTTCGGGCGCGGGCACGAACCGGACGATGCATGAGCACCCCGGCGCATCGCGCGGCCGGGATCGTCACCCGCGGTCTGGCAGCCGGCATCGACCTGGCAGTCGTGCTGGCCGTGATGGGCGGCATCTATGTCGGAGTGTTGTTCCTCCGGTTGCTGTTCTCGCCGCAGGAATTCTCGTTCCCCGATGCCAATGCCGTGCTCTCCGTGACCTTGTTCATCGGCGTGTCGGTGCTGTACCTGATGGCGTGCTGGGCCGTGAGCGGCCGCACCGTCGGTGCCGTGACGATGGGGCTGCGGGTGGTCAGCCGCAACGGTGAACTGATCGGCTGGCTGCGGGCCCTTCTCCGGGCGGTGCTGTGCGTGATGTTCGGGTTCGGATTGTTCTGGGCGGCAGTCGACGGCCGGCGCCGGTCCCTGCAGGACATCCTGCTGCGGACCGCAGTCGTCTACGACTGGGATCCGGATCTGCACGCCGTCGAGCCGGGCACCTGACGTCTGCCTAGCATGGGGTCATGTACGCGGAGCGGCGGTCGGTGTTCCCCGGCGCTGTGGTGTGGCAGAAGACCGCAGCCGGCGGTGAGGCGGCCATCCTGCCCGACGGCTGCATGGACCTCATCTGGATGAACGGTGACGTCGTCGTGGCCGGCCCCGACTCCCGGCCGTATCTGAACCGCAGCCGCGAGGGCGACCGCTACGTCGGATTACGTTGTTCCCCAGGCACTCTCCCGGATCTTCTGGCGACGCCGGCGGAGGAGCTGGCCAACCTTCGGGTGCCGCTCGCCGAGGTGCTGACGGACCGCGCCACCACGGAATTCCTCGGCAGGATCGCCGACGCCGCCGACCCCGGCCGGGCGCTCGAGGAGTTCGCGAGGTCTCGCCGGCTCCTCGGGCCGCCGCCGGATGGCAGGATCCCCGCGATCGTGCGGCTTCTGGAGCAGCAGACATCCGTTAGCGAGGTGGCGGACCGGATCGGTGTCGGCGAGCGCCAACTGCACCGCCTGTGCCGACGGCAGTTCGGTTACGGGCCGAAGATGCTGGCCCGGATCCTTCGATTGCAGTCGGCGCTGGGGTTGGCGGGTTCGTCCATCCCCGCAGCTCAGGCGGCCGGCATGGCGGGTTTCGCCGATCAGGCCCACCTGATCCGTGAGGCACACGAGTTGACCGGCCGCACGTTCGGTCAGCTGGTCACGGTGTGAGCGCGGCAAAGAGGTCGACGGGGTTGCCGTCGGGATCGTCGACGGTGGCGTAACGCTGCCCCCACGGTGCGTCCCACGGCTTCTTCCGACCGTTGTAGCCGCATCCCGTGAACTCGTCGAACAGCGTGTCGACGTCTGCGGCGGTGCCGCAGTCGAAAGCGAGGGCGAGGCGATGCCCGCCGGTGGGTTCGGTCCAGTCGGGTGTGAACGAGCGGATGGTCTCGACCGTGTCCCACAGCACGCGGATCCCACCGGGAAACTCGAATTCGACGTGCGGTGCCTGATCGGCGTCGGCGGGAATGTCGAGTCCGAGCCGCCGGTAGAACGCGAGCGACGTGGGCAGGTCGTGGACGACCAGTTCGATGGCACTGAATGTTGCGGTCATACCGAGAACGCTAACGACCTCAGACTGACCCGCATTGAAGGTTTCGGACATCGAGCACCGGAGTCCGATTTCTTCAATCACCTGTGCCGTGGAGCGGGGATGCTGGGAGTCATGACCACCGAATCAACTCATGTGAGTGTGTTCATCGCTCGGACCGCCGCCGACGTGTACGCCTACGCGAGCGACCCCGCCAACCTCCCCGCCTGGGCGGCCGGCCTGAGCACCAACATCACCCGGGACGGCGACCGTTGGCTCGCGGACTCCCCGATGGGACAGGTCGCCGTGACCTTCGCACCCGCCAACGACTACGGCGTCCTCGACCACGACGTCACGCTCCCCAGCGGCGACACCGTCTACAACCCCGTGCGCGTCATCCCCGACGGCGACCACAGCGAAGTCGTCTTCACCATCCGGCGACGCGACGGCGTCACCGCCGAAGAATTCGCGCAGGACGCAGCAGCCGTCACCGCCGACCTGCAGAGGTTGAAGGGGTTGCTGGAGGCGTGAGGGGGCGCGGGCCTTCGCGTTTGCACACCGATTGGTCAAACGCGCTGCAATTGCGGGTGCAGCTGACTAAACCGTGGGCGGATGTGGGTAAGTGCCTCGCTCAGACCCGTTCCGGACGACCTTCGGCCACGGCCGACGCCGCCGCGGACACCCGCTCGTACGCGGCCCGGGTGTCCGATGCCAGCCGGCTGTGATCGATGACGATTCCCATGCCCAGATGTTCGTCGTAGGGGATGGTCTCGACGCCCCACACCTGTCCGCCCAAGTACTCGCGGAGAAGGTCGACGTCCACCTGCCAGCCGGTGGCGTCCTGATTCGACACGGTGACGACGGTGCGGGCGAGCCCGGGTTCGCCGAGCGTGTCACCGATCGACTGCAACGCGGAGCGCAGGCGGTTGAACGCGTCCGCCCGGCACGGCACGACGAGGACGATGGGTGACGGGGTGGCCAGCAGCGGCGCGAGGTATGCGGCGCGCAACCGGTGACCCAGGTCGTGGACGGCACTCACTCCGCGAGCGCGCAATAACCCTGTGAGAGTGTGGAATTCACCGTTTGACGCGGTCTGGTCCCCCAGGCGGTTCAGGATGCGGGTCCCGGCACTCGTGCGGGAGCAGTACCCGTCGAACACGTCGTCCGCGACGGGGCCGGCGGCCACCAGTTGCTCGAGGCCGCTCACGGAGAGCGCAGCATCGGCGCCACGTTCGGCGACGTCGCCGCCCGCGGGTGTCGCGTCGACGGCCACGACCGCGCCGCCGCGAGCTGCCGCGGTGTTGGCGAGCCCCAGCGTCGTCGTGGTTGCGCCGGCTCCTCCGCAGGCCCCGAGGACGAGGGTCGACACCGGAAGTGGGTGCAGCAGTTGGTCGGTCACTTCGCGTCTCCAATGGATGTGATGTACGTGCGACCGTCGCGGCCGGCGGTGGTCACGACCTGCTCGTACTTCTTCGTCGACCCGTCCGGACGCAGTTCCGACAGCGTCACCGCGTAGCGGCCGGGTTCGGTTTCGGTGATGGCGAGGCAGTGCTCGGTGCCCTCGGCAACCGAGTCGATGCCGCCCTGGATGGACTCGGCGGACCCCAGCGGCGCGTCGGGGGCGACCACCTCGCGGGCCTTCGTGCCACTGCGTGCGACGTAGTACGCGTGGTCGAAGGCCAGGATCGCGGCGACGCCGTCGGACGTCCCGCCGGGACCGTTGCCGACAACCGTCGCGCCGTCGCGGGATTCGACGCACCAGCCGGAATCGGTAGCGGCGACGGGAGTTCCGCTCGCATCACCGGACGTCGAGGCGAACACGGCGACCACACCGGCGACGACGGCGATCACCGCGGCGGCGACGCCGGCGACCACGAGCCTCTGATTACCGCGAACAGGTGGTGCGGGATCGGGCTCGTCGCCCGCGGTCAGCCACGTCGGAGCCGGGGGTTGCTGCTCGGGTTCCGCGGCGGGAGCCGTCGACCCCGGTGCCGGGGCCGACGCGAACGGCGGGAACCAGTGCGAGAAGCGGTCGAGGGGTGCCCTGTTCGGCGGTTCGGTCACAGTTGAATCCTCCACACCTCATTCCCTCGCGCGGAGCCGACCCCGGGCGGGCTCCGCGCGAGGGAATCGGATCACACGTGCAGCGTCGCCTGGCTGCGCACGTTCACGCCGCCGATCGTGGTGGTGGCCGGACCGCTGTCGGTCGACTGCAGCTGCGGCAGTTGCGGTGCGGGGAGGGACGCGATCGTCCGAACCAGCTCCCCGAATGCCGGGTACCGGTGGGCCGCATCCGTGATCGCGGCGGCGACGGGGGTGACGTCGACGGGCGCAGACCAATTGGTGGGGTGCTCCGCGTGGGAATCGGCCGAGAACGCGGAGACGGTGGCTGCCGTCGGCGAGGACGGGTCGACGGCGATGCCCGCGGTGCCGGTGGCGTCGCCGACGCGCCAGCCGACGGTGCCGACGTATCCCTCGGGGTTGCCGTACTGGCGTCCGTTGACGGCCACGGGCACCGCGCCGACCAGTGTGTCGACGGCCGCGTTCACCTCGACGACCGGCTTCGGCACCGGAACTACGGGGGCGACCGGTGCCTGATGTGCCTTCGGCATGTCGTCGGGGTCGATCCACACGGTCGCCGGCTGGGCGGCCGGTGCCTCGTCCACGACACCCTCGGCGGCGGGCGCTGCCAGGTCGGGAGCAGTAGGCACGACCGTCTCGGCACCCGGCACCGCCAGCGGAGCCTGCGGGGGAGCGGGCGTCGTCGCGGCCGGAGCCGCCGGGTCGGTGACGCCCGGCTGGGACGTGGTGGGCGGCGTCGTCGGGACCGTCACGCCGGGCTGTGACGTGGTGGGCGCGGCCGAGGGGTCGGTGACGCCCGGCTGCGACGTGGACGGCGGGGTGGTCGGAGCGGCGTGCGCCGTCGCGGCGCCGAGCAGTGCTGCGGCGGACACCGAAACAGCGGCTGCCAGAGCGTGCATGCGGATTCTCAAGTCTTTGACTCCTGAAGTCGAACGGACATGGTGATCGAACGGACTGGTGCTGACGAAGCAAACGCAAGAGTGGTGCAGTTCAGAGGCACCGAAAGAGGGAAGCGAGCACAGCAGAATGCGTCCACCGACCAGGTGGATGTGTTGTTTCCCCGATGAGATACGTCCGTGCTGCCGGCACACTGCCGCAGCCGTCGTCCACCGCCCCCATGACCGCCCCCGGTTCTTTCTCGTCCCCCTACCGCGGCAAAGTACCAGACGGGCAACCGTTCCCGCGCCCCCACATTCCGGTCAGGCCAGGCCCGCGGCCAGTTTCACCGACAGATCGCGCAGCGGACGAAGACGGCCGGTCATCGCGACGGAGGACATGGCGCGCGATCCACGCACCAGCCGCCGCGTCGCTGGCCGCCGTGCGCGGTCGTACCGGCGCAGTGCGGTGTGAATGTCGGTGTCGGCGGTGAGGAATCGGCCGAGCGCGACGGCGTCGACGAGGGCCTCGCAGGCGCCCCGGCCGAGGTTCGGCGCCATCGCGTGGGCCGCGTCGCCGAGCAGGGCCGCGTTGCCCGACACGTACGACGGCAGCGCGGGCGACTCGTACAGGTCGTGGTGGAGCATCGCGTCGGGGGTGGCGGCATCCAGTACTGCCCGGACATCGGCGTGCCAGTTCCCGAACCGTGACCGGAGGTAGTCGAGGCCGCCGGGGTGGCCTGCGTCGGTGCGTACGCACGCGAACCAGTTGACGAGATCGCCGTCGCGCGGAGTGATGCCGAAAAGTGCGTCCGTGTCCCAGGTTTCGCTGACGGTGTCGCGATGTCCGGGCACCCACCCGCGCCAGGCGGTCGCGCCTACGTACCGTGGCTCGAACTTCTCGCCGAACAGTTGTCGGCGGGTCGGGCTACGCAGACCGTCCGCACCGATCACGACGTCGTGGTCCGTCAGCGCGTCGAGGGCGGGTGCCGGTGTGCCGAACGAGATCATGTCGTCGGGCAGGGCCTCGGCCAGTGTGGCCAGCAGGGCGGGCCGCGACAGCAGGTAGGCGGTGCGGTTGCGGTTGTCGATGGTGCCGATCACGGATCCGTCGGGGCGCAGGAGCGAACCGCGGTGCTGGGGTGATCCCAGTGTGCGTACCCGATCACCTGCGCCGATCGCGTCCAGCGCGTCGAGGGCCTGCGGCCACATGCCGAGTGCGGTGCCCGACGTGGGCAGGGTGTCGGCACGCTCGAAGACCTCGACGTGCCAGCCGGCGCGGGACAGGTAGCGGGCGACGGCGAGTCCGCCGATGCCGCCGCCGAGGACTGCTGCGGAGTGCGTCATGACCACCACGCTACTACGGGTGTAGTGAATTTACTACCGTTGTAGTGTCGGGGTATGGCAGACAAACGGGAGCAGGTGCTCGACGCCGCCATCGCGCTACTCGGCACGAAAGGCGTCCGGGCTCTCACGCACCGGGGCGTCGACGAGCTGGTCGGAATGCCGCAGGGGTCCACGTCCAACTACTTCCGTAGCCGGGGCGCGCTGCTCGAGGGGATCGTCACACGGCTCGTCGAACGTGACCGGGAGGACTGGCAGAAGTTCGCGCACCTCCGGCCCGATAGCAGAGACGCACTGGTCGCGGCGCTGGTCGCCTTTGTGAGTTTCTCCACTGGTCCGGACCGCGTGCGCACGAGTGCCCGCTACGCACTCTTCGTCGAGGCGTCCGTGACACCGGGCTTGGACGCGAAGATCGGGTCGGCGCGCCGAGCGCTCGTAGAATGGGGCGCGGACATGCTGGAACTCGTGGGATCGCGGAACCCGGCTTCCGACGCAGTGGTGATCACCGACTACCTGGACGGTGTAATCCTTCATCAACTCACCGTCCCGGATCCCGATTTCGATCCGACTGCGGGAATTACAGCGGTGCTCAGCGCGCTCACTTAACATGTACTCAGTGCAGTCGGACGAGGTCCGCCCTCGACAATGCCCAGTTCAGAGGGTAAATAGGCCAACCTAAGTTGTGTTTCGTCGGGGGTTCTGAATTATCGTTTTCGTTACACGTTGGACCCACGAAAGTCCGACCCGACCGAAAAGCCACGTCGCCCGGTGCGAGGACCACACCCAGCGTGCTGCAAAAGGGCGATAGCCGATCGGTGGTGCCGATCACGTCGTGACGGCACCTGCTTTGCAAGTTGATGGCCATCAGCGCTGCTGGTCGTCGGTGCATCTTTTGGCATACGAAGGCTAGGTATGAAGCAACTTCCAGGCCCCCAGGGGCTGTATCACCCGTCGAACGAGCACGATTCCTGTGGCGTCGCGTTCGTCGTGGACATGAAGGGCCGCCGCAGCAGGGACATCGTCGAGAAGGCGATCACCGCGCTGGTGAACCTCGAGCACCGTGGTGCCGCGGGCTCCGAACCCAACACGGGTGACGGCGCCGGCATCCTCCTCCAGGTCCCGGACAAGTTCTTCCGCGCCGTGGTCGACTTCCCGCTGCCCGCGGAAGGCACGTACGCCACCGGCATCGCGTTCCTGCCGCAGAGCAAGGCCGACGCGCAGCGCGCAGCCGACGCCGTCGAGAAGATCGTCGAGAGCGAGGGCCTGAAGGTCCTCGGCTGGCGCGAGGTCGCGACCGACGACTCGTCGCTCGGCGCCCTGGCCCGCGACGCCATGCCGACGTTCCGGCAGATCTTCATCGGCAGCGAGAACGACGCCCTCACCGGACTCGACCTCGAGCGGCGCGCCTACGTGGTCCGTAAGCGCACCGAGCACGAGCTGGGCAGCGAAGGCGCAGGCAAGGACGGCCCCGGTCGCGAGACCGTGTACTTCCCCAGCCTGTCGAGCCAGACGTTCGTCTACAAGGGCATGCTGACCACCCCGCAGCTCAAGGGTTTCTACCTGGACCTGCAGGACGAGCGACTCGAGTCGGCCCTCGGCCTCGTGCACTCGCGCTTTTCCACAAACACGTTCCCGTCGTGGCCGCTGGCCCACCCGTTCCGGCGCGTGGCCCACAACGGTGAGATCAACACCGTCACCGGCAACGAGAACTGGATGCGTGCCCGTGAGGCGCTCATCGACAGCGACATCTTCGGTGGCCGCGAGCAGCTGGAGAAGATCTTCCCGGTCTGCACGAACGGCGCCAGCGACACCGCGCGGTTCGACGAGGTGCTCGAGATGCTGCACCTCGGTGGCCGCAGCCTGCCGCACGCCGTGCTGATGATGATCCCGGAAGCTTGGGAACGGCACGAGAGCATGGACCCCGCACGCCGGGCGTTCTACCAGTACCACTCGTCGCTCATGGAGCCGTGGGACGGACCGGCGTCGGTGTGCTTCACCGACGGCACCGTCATCGGCGC
>NZ_JASHKX010000063.1:0-23149 GCF_030058635.1 Rhodococcus sp. IEGM 1305 | reverse complement strand
GCGACTACCTCGGCGAGCAGTTCATGCAGTGGTTCCTCAAGGAGCAGGTCGAGGAGGTCGCGAGCATGACGACGCTGCTGACCATCGCCGACCGCGCGGGCAGCAACCTGTTCGACCTGGAGGAGTTCGTCGCACGTGAGATGAGCGGCCCCGCAGACACGTCCGGGGCACCGCACGCAGCCGGCGGTTCCATCTAGGCGGCTCCGCCGCCCGTGCGCCTTTCTGGTTGTGGTTGCTACCAGAAAGGCGCACGGGCCCGAAGGGCCTATCGCAACGTGACCTGACGGCCACGCAGTCCGTCGCGGGCGCGTCGCTCCTCGGTGGTGAGCGGCGCGTCGACGGCGAGTGCTTCGGCGAGTCGCTGACCGAGTTCGACGGTGGCGGCGGCCCACTCGTTCGCGTGCTTTTCGCGGTCCAGGTCGAACACCGGGACCAGCAGTCCGTGTGTCCGGAACGACCCGGCGTAGCGCGAGCCCTCACCGAGGTGGAGGCCGCCGGTCGCGTGCACGCGCGCCAGGGCCAGCATCAGATCGTCCTCGTTCTCCGGGCGCACCCAGCGGATGTGCGCCTTCTCGCCCGCATCGACCCACCACGCCGCGACGACACCCTCGGCCTCGACGCGCGCGGACGGCATGATCGCCGCATTCGCGTGCTGCACGGTGGTCGCGACCTCGGGGGCCGGCTCCACGCCTTCGGGAATCCACCAGTTGAAATCCTGGTGCACGGTGATGTCGAGCGGTGCGTCCGCGTCGATCACGTCGGCCAGTGCCGGGGTGTCGGATCCGGGGTTGGCGGAGGCCAGCGATTCACCGGCCGCGGCGTCACGGACCCAGGCGACGGACGCGGCCAGATCGGCGCCGAGATCCGCGGAATGCGCCTGGACCTGCACACCGACGAACCCGGTTGCACTGTCGCCCTCGTCGCGGACCAGCGCCGCGACAGCACCGGGCAGCACGGTCGCGAGGGTCACCGGGCGGGACGAATCCTTGACGGGCAGCGGGGCGGTCGCCGACGGGACGAACTCGCGCAGCGCCACCAGATCGCATTCGGCGGCGAGGCCTTCGAACGGCCGGGTCACGGCCGCTGCGGCGCTCTCCCGTTCCGCCTGCCGCTGCGCGAGCTTCTCGGCGCGGGCACTACCGGGCTTCGGACCACTGTTTCTCTTGCTCTTCTTTGCCACGACGCCAAAACCTACACGCCGACGCCGGTCCGGTCAGGACGCCAGCCACTTCTTGGTGCGGCCGGGGTGGTTGGTGGCCACCCAGCTGACCCCGAGTTCGCGGCACAGTTCGACGTCGCTGCGGTTGTCGACGGTCCAGCAGTAGGTGGCTCGTCCTGCGGCGGCGGCCTTGTCGACGATGTCCGGGTGTTCGTGCAGCGTCTTCACCGACGGACCGACCGCGGTGGCGCCGACGGTGGTCGCGGCTCCCCCGCCGAGGTACCGGGCGGATTCGCCGAGCAGGACGGTCGGGAGCATCGGCGCCGACCGGCGGATCCGCCACACCGCTCCGGCGGAGAACGACATCACAACGGCTCGGGAGTGGTCGGCGGACGGCGGCGCTGCGATGCCGAAGCGTTGCAGTTCGGCGAGCACCTTGCTCTCGACGAGGCCGCCGAAACGCACGGGGTGCTTGGTTTCGATGAAGAGTTTCACCGGGCGCGCCGACCAGTCCAGGGTGAGTGCGATCAGCGCACTCAGCTCGAGGAGTTCAGCCGGCTCGTCTTCCGTGCCGTAATTGAATTCCGCGAGCTCTTCGAGGGTCATCTCGCTGACGACGCCGGTTCCGGTGGACGTCCGGTCGACGGTGCGGTCGTGGACGCACACGAGGTGGCCGTCGCGGGTGAGCCGCACGTCGCATTCCAGTCCGTCCGCGCCCTCTTCCAGCGCCAGCTCGTACGCGGCGAGCGTGTGTTCCGGCATGGCCGCGGATGCGCCGCGGTGCGCCACGACCAGGGGTCCGCGCCGGTCGGGGCTCACGACGCGACGGCTTCCCGGTCGCTGGCCTCGGGAGTCTTCTCGGCGGACTTCTCGGCAGCCTTCTCCGCGTCCTTCTGCGGCGGCGGGTCGGTGGCGATCACCCAGCGGGTGACGGGTTCCTTCGCACCCTTCAGCGTCCGGCCCTCGAGTCGTCGGAGCACCATCAGTGCGAGTACGGCCGTCGTGGAGGCGACCAGCGCCGTGAAGGCGGCCAGCAGGACACCGTCCGCCATGGCCTGCAGTCCGGGCCTGGACCGCCAGAACCAGTTGAAGACGACGAGCACCGCGCCGAATACCCACAGGCTCCACCAGGCCCGGACGAGCAGGACGGCGCGGGGGTCGCGGCGAATCACCTCGAGCAGGTACACACCCGGCATCACCAGGTTCAGGCCCGGCACCGCGCAACCGACGATCACCTCGGTGGGGGTGCGCGGGTCGGACGTCTTGGCACGGGCGAACGTGCGGCGACGCATCCGCAGCAACCAGCACACACCGCCGATGCCCGACAGCAGCGCGAGGAGCATCCCGCCGGCCTGGCCGAGGAACACCGCGATGTCGGACACGACGAGCAGGGTGGGATCGATCAGCCGGGTCCGGTTGCGAAGGAGCACGGCGTACCGGCCCAGTTCGGCGAACACGGCGAACGCGTACAGACCGGCGGTGAGGGTGAGGAAGAAGGCCGCCTTGCCGGCGAGCAGTTCCGGCCAGTCGCGGCGCGCGGAGGCGGTCTCGACGTGATCGTGGAGTCCCCAGCGGGGGATCTCGGTGTAGTGCGGGGTGGGGCTCGGCGCCGACGGCTCGGCCGCGAGGCCGCTCCGCCGCAGCGGGGATCGCGCGATCCAGTGGAATCCCCGGCTCGCGGGTGGCTGGTGCTGGTCGGTGCGAACGGGGGCGAGCAGCACACCGTGGCAGCGGGGGCACCACTGCGCCGGGGAGCCGAGGACCGGCCACCGAGCCGCGCATCGCGCGCACACCTGAACGACGACGCTCATCCCCTCCGCACCCACTTCACATTGCCGATTCTGTCACGACCCGCGAATGCGGGCAGCCCACGACCGAATCGTCCTTTTTGGGGAGAATGTGTGAGCTGCACCACGGAAAATGCCGAGTTATCCACAGTTTCCACAGGTTCATACACAGTTATGGACAGTGTGAGGAGTGCTCATACACAGGTCAGAGCGCATGCGAATCCGTGATTGTTGACAGCTTCGGATGAACGGTCCACAACGGTGGATGAATTTGACATCGCAGCTCGGTGAACAATCACCACTCGGTGGCCGACGGCTCGGCCCGGAATTACCCCTCCAGTTCGGATCGCCCGCGAAGCGACCCGAGAACTCCGGACCGGCCGTCGTCTCCCCCACCTGTGCCGGGGCGAAAATGCCCCGACACTTGATCTGACGCAGCCCGGCGCGGTTTGGTTCCACCTGATCTGTAATCTCGGAAAACGATGACGGACGACGTCGGATCGCGGTGGCACCTCGGGCCCGCCCGTGTCCTCCAGGTGGCCGCCGCCCTCGTCGTGGTGCAACTTCTCGTGCGGACGTGGGTGGCCGCGAACAGCGACTTCTACTGGGACGATCTGATCCTCGCCGGGCGCGGCGGAAGCCTCCCGCTGCTCTCCGCCGACCTGCTGCTCTACGACCACGACGGTCACCTCATGCCCGGGGCCTTCCTGGTGGCGGGTATCGCGACGCGGTTGGCGCCGTACGAGTGGATCCTGCCGATGCTGACGATGATCGCGCTGCAGGCGGTGGCGTCGTATGCGGTCTTCCGGCTGCTTCGCACGATCCTCGGGCCACGTCCGGTCCTGCTGGTTCCGCTGGCGATCTATCTGTTCTCTCCGCTGACCGTGCCGGCGTTCGCGTGGTGGGCGGCGGCGCTCAACGCACTGCCGCTGCAGATCGCGCTGGCGTGGGTGGCGCGCGACGCCCTCGAGTTGTGCCGCACCGGGCGGCGGCGGTACGCGGTGTCGGGCACGCTCGTGCTGATCGCGTCGCTGCTGTTCTTCGAGAAGTCGGTCGTGGTCCCGTTCGTCGCGTTCGCGACCGTGGCGCTGCTCGCGTACGTCGGGGAGCGGGAGCGGCCGGTGCGGTCGACGCTGCGGCGAGGTGCGGCCCTCTGGGTCTCGTCGGCGGCGGTGCTGGCGGTGTGGACGGCGTTCTATTTCTCGACCGTCGCGTCGCAGTGGGAATGGGCGGGCGCGTCGCGTGCGTTCGAACTGTTCCACCACGGCACGTCGCTCGGGCTGTTGCCCACGTTCGTGGGTGGGCCGTGGACGTGGGACCGGTGGATTCCGAGTCCCCCGTGGGCGTCCCCGTCGACGGCGCTGGAGGTGGTCGGCTGGGTGGTCCTCGTCGCGGCGGTGGTCACGACGGTCCGGCTGAAGCGCCGCATCGGCTGGGTGTGGATCCTCACGGCCGCGTACTTTCTGCTGTCGGTGACGGCGATGGTCGTCACCCGGTGGGGCGCGGACACCACCTACGAACTCGCGCAGACGCTGCGCTACTTCACGGACACCGCCGTGATCCTCGCGATCGCCGTCGCGGTGATCGCCCGCGCACCCCGCCGACGCGCCGACCCTGTCCGGGTGCGGCCGCTGGTGGCCGTCACCGCCGTGGTCGCGTTCGTCGCGAGCAGCCTGTGGTCGACGTACACGTTCACCCGCAGCTGGGAGGAGAACCCGACCACGGCCTACCTCGCGACCGCGCGTGCGTCGCTCGCCGAACGGGACGACGCGCCGATCCTCCAGCAGCCCGCGTCCATCTGGGTGCTGTTGCCGGTGGCGTACCCGAACAATCTGGTGAGCCGGGTGTTCGCCCCGCTGCGGGACCGCCCCGAGTTCTCCGACAGCACCCCCGACCTCCGGATGATCGACGACGACGGTTCGGTGGTCGACGCCCAGGTCACGTGGGTGCGCGCGATCGAGCCCGGACCCGTCCCGGACTGCGGGAACCTGGTGGATCAGCGCAGTTTCGTGTCCCTCCCCCTCGACGGACCGCTGACCGGCTGGGAGTGGACTGCGCAGCTCAACTACATGGCCACCGCGGACGGTGAGATCGCCGTCGCGATGGAGGTCGGCAGCCCGGTGCGGGTGCCGGTGCAGCGCGGCCCGAATTCGGTGTTCGTGCGGCTCACCGGCGGCGGTCAGAGCGTGCGGGTGAGCACCCTGACCCCGGACCTGTCGCTGTGCATCGGCGCGGGCCCGGTCGGGGTAGTCGTGCCGAAGTAGTTACCGCCCGTACCGCGACCACGCGACGCGGGCACTGGCCGCACCGACGATCGCGGCGGCCACCTCGTCCCAGCTCGCGGCGGGCAGCCCGAGCTTCGCGAACAACGAGCGGCGCGGCCCGGTCATCTCGAGGGTGGCGTCGGGGAACCGCTTCTCCACCACCTCGCGCAGCGTGCCGATCCCGTCGACGATGCCGAGCTCGACGGCGCGGCGCCCCAGCCAGACGTCGCCGTTGAACAGCTCGGCCCCGTCCGCCTTCAGCTTGTCCCCACGGCGGCCGACCACCCAGTCGCGGAATTCGTCGTGGATACCTTCCTGGATCTGTTCGAGCCACTGCACGTCCTCGGACTTCTCCGCGAAGAACGGGTCGAGGCGGGCCTTCGCCTCGCCGGCCGAATGCAGCCGCCGTTCGATGCCCAGGCGGTCGATCAGTTCGGAGAACCCGAAGCCCGCCGAGATCACACCGACGGAGCCGACCACCGACGTGGCGGTCGCGTAGATCTCGTCGGCCGCGCAGGCCAGCCAGTAGCCGCCGGACGCGACGACGTCTTCGCAGAACGCGAGCACGGGCAGTTCGTGTTCGGTGGCGAGCTGACGGATGCGGGCGGCGATGTATTCGCTCTGCGTCGGCGACCCGCCGGGACTGTTGATCAGCAGCGCCACCGCTTTCGCACCGTGCGTGGTGAACGCGCGGCGCAGCGGTTCCTCGACGGATTCCGCGCTCAGCACGCGCCCGAAACCTGCTCCGCCGGACGCGATCATGCCCTGCAGCCGGACCACCGGCACCACGCCGGCGATGCTGCCCCCGAACGCGTCGGGCAGCTTGTCGGCCAGCGGTTTCGGCAGGTTCAGTGGGATCTTCGCCATGAAATCAGCGTACCGATCACGGATCGGGCAGAGTGGTTCACATGGAGTTGCGAATCTTTACCGAACCCCAGCAGGGTGCCACCTACGACGATCTTCTGGCGGTGGCGCAGGCCGCCGAACGTTTCGGATACGGCGCGTTCTTCCGGTCCGATCACTACCTGGCCATGAACACCGAGGGCCTTCCCGGACCGACCGATGCGTGGATCACGCTGGCGGGTCTCGCACGCGAGACGTCCACGATCCGTCTCGGCACCCTCGTCACGTCCGCGACGTTCCGGCATCCCGGACCGCTGGCGATCTCGGTGGCGCAGGTCGATCAGATGAGCGGCGGCCGCGTCGACCTCGGCATCGGCGCCGGCTGGTACGAGGAGGAGCACCAGGCGTACGGCATCCCGTTCCCGCCACTGAAGGAGCGTTTCGAGCGGCTCGAGGAATCCCTCGCCGTGATCACGGGGCTGTGGCGCACTCCGCTCGGTGAGACCTTCTCCTACGACGGGACGCACCTGACGGTCAAGGATTCGCCCGCGCTCCCGAAGCCGCGGCAGCCGCAGGGTCCGCCCGTCCTGATCGGCGGCACCGGCAAGAAGAAGACGCCCGCCCTGGCCGCGAAGTACGCGGACGAATTCAACGTCCCGTTCCAGTCCGTCGACGAGACGCGGGACGTGTTCGAACGGGTCCGGCTCGCGTGCAAGTCCATCGATCGCGACCCCACCGAGTTGGTGTATTCCAACGCGCTCGTCCTGTGCTGCGGGCGCACCGAGGAGGAGATCGCGACACGCGCCATGAACATCGGACGCGAAGTGAGCGAGCTGCGGGAGAACGGACTCGCCGGGTCGCCCGCCGAGCTCGTCGACAAGATCGGCCGCTACGCCGAGGCCGGGTCACAGCGGATCTACCTGCAGACCCTCGATCTCAGCGACCTCGACCACCTGGAACTGGTCGCCAGTGAGGTCGTTCCGCAACTGAGCTAGGCGAGCTCGAGTTCGGCGGCCACGACGACGGGAAGATTCAGGGGCAGCGCGGCCACCCCGATCGCCGTCCGGGCGTGGTCGCCGACGTCCGGGCCGAATACGTCGAGCACTACCTCGGAGAACCCGTTGAGCACCGCGGTCGTCTGGTCGTAGCCCGGTTCGGCGTTGACGAACCCCGTGACGGTGAGCCACGCACCGATGCGGTCGAGATCGCCCACCGCGCGGCGAACCCCTGCCAGCACCGCGAGGGCGGTGAGCCGGGCGGAGTGCGTGGCGTCGGCGGCCGACACGTCGGCGGGAACGGAGCCGAACGGTCCGGCGGGTGTGCCGTCCTCGGCGAGCGGCCCGTGTCCGGACACGAGCACTCTGCGGCCGTGCACGCGTACCCAGCTGAACGGCAACTCCACCCCCGGCGGCAGCTGGACGGCGCGGGGCAGCACCAGCCCCAGATCACGTAGTCGGGACTCCGCGCCCATCACCCCTCCGCTCGACGACTGCCCGGGTCATTCGGCGTGCTCAGCAACGTTCCGTTCCCTTTCCACCGGTGGAAAGCTCGAAGTACGGCCGGAACGGCCGTGTCACTCGAGTGCTCCGGAGGTTGTCATGGGTTCTGCGGAAGAAGCGGTAGTGCGTCGATTCTACGAGGAGATGAACGCGATCTCGATCCATCGTCTGGCCGACGGCAAGATCGCCGAGACCTGGCAGGTGTGGGACACACTCGGATTCCTTCAGCAGCTCGGCGCGGTCCCTGCGAGCTGAACCCGGCACGCCCTCGGGAGGGTGCAATGAAGTACGTGATTACCTGGACGCTGCGTGACGGTGGGTCCGCTGCCGAGAACGAGGCAGCTGCGCGGCGGAGCCTGGAAGTGTTCGCAAGATGGACGCCGGCGGAAGGGGCGACCTTCCATCATTTCCTCGGTCGCCTGGACGGAACCGGGGGATTCGCCTTCGTCGAGGCGGATGACCCGAACGACATCTTGGACGGTCCGACGAAATTCGGACCTTTCTTCGAGTTCCACGTCTACCCGGTCGCCGACATCGCCGTCACCACGCAGGCTGCGCAGCAGGCGGTCGAGTTCAGGGGCTCGATCAGCTGAGCGGGCTCAGTGCCGGGTGGTCGAATCCAAGAACTGTCGGAGGTCGCGGTCCCACTGCGCGTCGCGGGCGCGGTTCAGGGAGGCGCGGCAGATGAGGAAGCCGGACAGCGCGATCATCATCACCGCGAACCAGGTGAACAGGCCGGCGATCACACCGGCGACTCGTGCCGCGGACGGCGACATCGGTTCGGTGGTGAGGTTGCCGTCGGCGTTGACCCAGATGTCTTCCTTCGTTCCCGAAGGCGTGGCGGGGTCGACGGTGATGTCGGCGTGGCGGGTTTCGTTGCCCCACGTCCACTTGGCGGGGGCGGTGTCGACGCCCGACGGTGCGACGTCGGAGGTGACGGACACGCCGGTGGAGTCGGCGAGCGTGGTGGCGGAGACGGTGCGGTAGTCCGCGACCTGCTTCTCCGCCAGCGTCAGCTGACTGTCGATGGTCCGGGCACCCACGAGGATGGCCAGGGGGAGCATCGCGAACGCGAGCACCACGACCGCGAGGGTGAGCATGTTCTCGATCCGGTCCGAGCGCCGGAGTAGCGGGTTGTGCCGCTGACGGGCCGACCGCTTACGCAGCCCCCGTGCTTGAGAGTTGTTCCACATTCCGGATCCGGTCCTCTCGCCGACAATTCCCTACCATCCAGGGTCGTACGCAAGGCAAACAAGATCAAGTCAATCCGGTGTGTCTTTCGGCACTGTGCCGTAATACACTCATCTGCTCCCCGCCATCTCACGATGCTCCTTGGGGCTCACTCCGCGCACGCGTTTGAACGCCGCACTCAGCGCAAATCCGCTCCCGTACCCCACCCGCTGGGCCACCGACGCGACCGTGGCGTCGGGTTCGCGGAGCAGATCCGCGGCCAGGGACAGCCGCCAGCCGGCGAGGAATGTCATGGGCGGTTCGCCGACGAGGTCCGTGAATCGTCGCGCGAGGGCTGCCCGCGACATGCCGGTTTCCGCGGCGAGCGACTCCACCGTCCACTGGCGGGAGGGGTTGTTCTGCAGGATGCGCATCGCCTTGCCCACCACCGGGTCGCTCTGCGCCCGCACCCACGACGGCGCCTCGGCCGCCGGCCGCGCGAACCAGGCGCGCAGCACCGCGATCAGCAGCAGGTCGAGCAGACGGTCGAGCACCGCTTCCTGTCCGGGTTCGTCCCGCACCACTTCGTCGTGCATGAGGGTGACCAGCCGCGAGTCCCAGTCGGCGCGGCGCTGCACGACGAGTTCCGGGAGCGCGGTCAGCAGTCGCATGCTGATCTCGCCCGGGGTCTGGTACGTCCCGGTCAGCATGACCGTGCGGCCGTCCGCACTGTTTCCCCAGGTGCGCACGCCGAGGTCCATGGCCTCGGCGAGCGGTTCCCCGCGGAGCGTCGTGCAGCTCTGGTCGGGGTTGATGATCACGTGCGGCGGGGTGTCCGGATGGTCGGCGACGACGTAGCGCTCGGGTCCGCGAACGATCGCGACGTCACCCTCGGTGAGCTGCACCGGGTCGCCGGTGTGCGGCAGGATCCACGCCTCGCCCCGGCCCATCGCGACGAGGCTGAGCGGCGCGTGGTCGTCGATCTGCAGCGACCACGGCGGTTCCATGATCGAGCGGAGCACGAACGCGCCTGCGGCGCGGGGACCACTGATGAGACCGGCGAGGGGATCCACGCATCCACCGTAGACGCTCGCGTATGGATCAGCGGGTTTCAACCATGGAAAGTCTCGGCGTCGCCGTCTTGACTGAAAGACATGACAACGACACCGCACACACTCGTCCTCACCGGCACCGGCAAGATCGGCAGCCGCGTCCTCGCCCGGCTCGCCGCCGCGGAAGTACCTTCCCGGGGCGGTTCCCGCTCCGGCCGTCCCCCGTTCGACTGGGAGAACAGGGACACGTGGCGGCCCGCGCTGGAAGGAACCACCTCGGTGTACATCGCCTACTACCCGGATCTCGCGGTGCCGGGAGCGGCGGAGGTCGTCGAGGAGTTCGCGGGCCTGGCCGTCGCGAACGGCGCCCGGCGACTCGTCCTGCTCTCCGGTCGCGGCGAAGCCGAGGCGGAGCGCAGCGAACTCGCGATCCGCAAGGCGGGAGCCGAGTGGACGATCCTCCGGTCCAGTTGGTTCAGCCAGAATTTCAGCGAGAGCTTCATGCTCGACTCACTGCTTGCGGGCGACCTCGCACTGCCCGTCGACGGGCACGTGCTCGAACCCTTCGTCGACGCGGACGATCTCGCCGAGATCGCCGTCGCCGCTCTGACCGGGGACGGCCACGCCGGCGAACTGTACGAACTGACCGGGCCGCGGTTGTTGTCGTTCGGTGACGCCATCGCCGAGATCGCGAAGGCAACGGGTCGTGAAATCCGGTACACCCCAGTCACTTCGGAAGAGTATTCGACGGCGCTGGCCGGGCAGGGGGTACCGTCCGACGCGATCGGCCTGCTCACCTACCTGTTCGACGAAGTACTGGACGGGCGCAACGCGTCACTCACCGACGGGGTGGAACGCGCACTGGGGCGCGCGCCCCGCGACTTCACCGACTACGTCCGCGCCGCTGCAGCGGCCGGTGTCTGGAGGGTCTGACCAATGGAGCGTTATCTGACGATCGTCACGGCGGTGGGTGCCGGCGTGGTGGGCGGCGTGATGTTCGCGTTCTCCACGTTCATCATGACCGGGCTCGGTCGCCTGGAGCCGGCTCAGGGCATCGCGGCGATGCAGGCGATCAACCGCGAGGCGCCGAACTTCTGGTTCATGACGGCGCTGTTCGGCACCGCACTGACGTCGATCGTGCTCGCGGTCGTCAGTGTGGTGCGGCACGACGGTTCGGCCGTCTACGCGGTGATCGCGTGCGCGCTGTATCTCGTGGGAATCGTGCTGACCATCGTCTACCACGTTCCGCACAACAACGCGCTGGACGAAATCGACCCCACCGCGGCCGACTCGGCGGCGTACTGGCGCGACTACGTGTCGGGATGGACCGGGTGGAACCACGTGCGCACCGTCAGCGCCATCGCGGCGTCCGCGGTGCTCACATGGTCCGCGACCCGCGGTTGAGACCGGGAGGGACTACGAGGGCGGCAGGATGTCGGTCTGCGCCGGGACCTCGTCCTGCTTCAGCAGACCGACCGGGCAGCTGACGCCGGTGGCGTGCACGGGGCAGTAACCGCCGGGGTTCTTCGCGAGGTACTGCTGGTGGTAGTCCTCGGCGTAGTAGAACTGCGTGAGCGGGGCGATTTCCGTGGTGATCGCCCCGTATCCAGCGTCGGCGAGCCTCTTCTCGAAGGCCTCACCGGTGGCCTCGGCGATCTCCACCTGCTGTTCGTCGATCGTGTAGATGGCCGAACGGTATTGCGTTCCCTGGTCGTTGCCCTGCCGCATGCCCTGTGTGGGGTCGTGGTTCTCCCAGAACTCCTTGAGGATCTCGGCGTACGAGATCACCTTCGGATCGAAGACCACGAGCACGACCTCGGTGTGACCGGTGCGACCGGAGCAGGTCTCCTCGTAGGTGGGGTTGGGCGTGTAGCCGCCGGCGTATCCCACCGCGGTGGTGTAGACGCCGTCGAGTTGCCAGAACTCCTTCTCGGCGCCCCAGAAACATCCCATGCCCAGCACGGCGGTCTGCATGCCCTCGGGGAACGGGGGTTGCAAGGGGTGACCGTTGACGAAGTGCGTCGCCGGAACGGGAATCGGTTGACTGCGGCCGGGGAGGGCGTCCTCGGCGGTGACCATCACGGACTTAGCGGCTGCTCGACCCAGAAGCTCGTCGTACCAAGACATGATTCGATGCTACGCGCGGTGCCGGAGTGGTCTCCCGCGCGAGCGCCGACTGTCTGCGCATCCGCTCGACGCGAGCGGTCACCCACCCCGTGGCGGGGACCTCCACCCACCGGTACATCGCCTCCGACACCAGTGCCGTCACCACGAGGAATGCGATCACCGCCCCGGTCTCGCCGAACGAGCCGACCGTGTGCTCGTACACGCGGTACAGGATCAGGGTGTGGACGAGGTAGATCGCGTAGCTGCGCGTCGCGGTCCACCGCACGACGGCCCAGTGCGCCGCGGGACCGTCGTACCGGCCCACCAGCACGACGCACGCGGTGACGACAGCGAACGTCCAGAGGTAGTGATCGCCCGCCCAGTACACGCGGAAGTCGGTGGCGAGGCGGATGACCTCCACCTGGGCCAGCCCGGCGACGACGATCCACCGGCAGTCCGCGAGCCGGGCCCAGCCGAGGTAGATGATCTGCCCGAGGAACACGGCAGGCAGCGTCGCGGCGATCTTGGACAGCATCGGGACCGTGTACGGCTGCGGCGCGTACAGGTTGTAGAGCAGGATCAGCGCGCAGACCGCGGCGCCGGCCATCGGCATCGCGATGGGCAGGGTGCGCAGCACGGGGCGCGCGGCCACGCAGGCGAGGTAGAAGAAGATCTGCACGGCGAGGGTCCAGGTGACCCCGAGAACCGCCACCTCGGGTTTGAGGAAGAAGCCGCCGAGCACGAAACTCAGGGCCGCGTCGACATTCGACACCCCGTCCTGGCCGCTGAACATGCCGTTGATGCCGAGGCGGACGAGCACGATCGCGGCGAGAACGGCCACCCAGAATGCGGGCAGGATTCGTCCGAGCCGGTTGAACAGAAATTGCCCGGGCTCGTGACGAATGGCCGAACGGGTGATCAACACCCCGGTCAGCATCATGAAGACGGCGACCCCGAGAAAGGACAGATGCTGGTTGAGACCGCCCCTCTCGATGAAGATTTGATAGACGACGTCGATGAACCACCATCCGGTTCCGAGGTCGTCGATCAGATAGAACGAGATGTGCGAGTAGATCACGGCCAGAACTGCGAAGAAGCGGAGCAGATTCGCGCCCGTGAGCTCCACACGCGGCGCGGCCGCATGCGAATCTGCAACAGGTATCAGCGAAGGCATCGCGTCAGCTTAAGGTTCCGTTCACCGGTCGGACGAATTCTCACGACATCCAGTGTCACCTCGTCAGCATTTTTTCGGGTGCCCGAACTTTCCTGTGAGGGAATCGCTCGGTGACCCCAACTGTTGCGCAGGGTGTACCAATGAGATTGGGTATATACCCGAGAACGATTCGCCAAAGGCGGGTGTCAGACGCGTGCCCACGTGTCGTCGGCACCCGGAAACACAAGGGCTCACACGCCCATAGATGAAGGGACCCTCGTGTCTGTTTACACGCTGCCGGAACTCCCGTACGACTACGCAGCTCTCGAGCCGCACATCTCCGGCAAGATCATGGAACTGCATCACGACAAGCATCACGCCGCGTACGTGACCGGTGCCAACACGGCCCTCGACAAGCTGGCCGAGCTCCGCGAGTCGGACACCCTGCCCGCCGTGGTCAACCTGCACGAGAAGAACCTCGCCTTCCACTTGGGCGGCCACACCAACCACACGGTCTTCTGGAACAACCTCTCGCCCGACGGTGGCGACAAGCCGACCGGTGAGCTCGCTGCCGCGATCGACGACCAGTTCGGCGGCTTCGACGCGTTCCGCAACCACTTCTCGGCCAACGCCAACGCCATCCAGGGCTCCGGCTGGTCCATCCTGGCCTGGGACTCCATCGGCCAGCGCCTGCTCATCGTCCAGCTGTACGACCAGCAGGGCAACATCCCGATCGGCCTCACGCCGCTGCTGCTCCTCGACATGTGGGAGCACGCCTTCTACCTCGACTACCAGAACGTCAAGGGCGACTACGTCAAGGCCTTCTGGAACATCGTGAACTGGGCGGACGTTGCCGCTCGTTTCGAGAAGGCACGCACGCAGACCGCGGGCCTGATCGTCTAGTTTCCTCTCCGCAGCCACGGGCGCACGGACCACTCTCGGGTGTGTCCGTGCGCCCGTGCTCGTTTCGGGTCCGGAATTCCTTCCGAGCAGGCCGAGCGTCCAATAGGCTTCGGAAGTGACCGAGTTCAGCAACCCCGCCCGGGACGACACCGTCGTCCACGCCTTCCGCGACGACGCGCTCGGCGACCTCGACGCCACCGGCCTCGCGGCACGGATCGCCGCGGGAGAGGTGTCGGTCCGCGAGGTGACGGAGGCGGCGATCGCGCGCGCCGAGTCGGTCGGACCCGCCCTGAACGCCCTGGCATTCGCCGACTTCGACCGTGCACTGACGGAAGCGGACCGCCCACACGAGGGCGCCTTCGCGGGGGTGCCGACCGTCGTCAAGGACAACGTCGACGTCGCGGGCCTGCCCACGCAGCACGGCAGCGTCGCCTTCGCCGCACAGCCCGCCCGGGTCGACAGCGACTTCGTCACGCAATATCTGTCCACAGGTGTGCTCTCGCTGGGGAAGAGCCGGCTCCCCGAGTTCGGGTTCAGCGCGTCCACCGAGTTCATGGACGCCGAGGCCGTGCACAATCCGTGGAATCCCGCCTTCTCGCCGGGAGCGTCCTCGGGTGGTTCGGCCGCACTCGTCGCTTCGGGTGTCGTGCCGATCGCGCACGCCAACGACGGCGGCGGCTCCATCCGCATACCCGCGGCCGCGTGTGGGCTCGTCGGCCTGAAACCGTCCCGCGGGCGGACGGTCCCCGACGCCATGGACAAGACGTTGCCGATCCGGATCATCGCGCAGGGCGCCGTCACCCGCTCGGTGCGGGACACCGCACGGTGGATGGCGTCCGCCGAACGCTACTACCGCAATCCGGCGCTGCCACCCATCCGGTTGGTCGAGGGGCCGAGCAGCACCCGGCTGAAGGTCGGGTTGGTGGTCGATTCGGTCACCGCCTCCCGCACGGACGACGAGACGCGCAAGTCGGTCCACGCGACCGCCGATCTGCTGGCCGACCTCGGGCACCACGTCGAGGAGTGCCCGATGCCGGTGAACTCCTCGTTCGTCGAAGACTTCTGCATCTACTGGGGATTCCTGTCGTTCGTCATCTCCAGCAACGGCAAGCGGATGCTCGGACCGGACTTCGACCGCGACGCCACCGACAACCTGACGCGCGGACTCGCCGCGATGTACCGCAGGAACATCGCGAAGACTCCGCGGGTGCTCTACCGGTTGCGGCGCACGTACCGTGAGTACGCGCAGATCTTCCAGAAGTACGACGTGATCCTGTCGCCCACCCTGGCTCACACGACGCCGGAGCTCGGATACCTCTCGCCGACACAGAGTTTCGAGGAGTTGTTCGACAAGCTGATCGCCTACACGGCGTTCACGCCGCTCAACAATGCTTCGGGCGGACCGGCCATCTCGCTGCCGCTGCACGAGACGTCCCGCGGCCTGCCGCTGGCGTCGCACTTCTCCGCCGACCACGGCGACGAGCGGACGCTGCTCGAGTTGGCGTTCGAGCTCGAGCAGGCCACGCCGTGGCGTCGTATCCAGGACGCCCGCTGACGGTCAAGCCCTGCGCCGCAGGCCCATCCACACGACGGCACCCGCCAGCAGCACGGTGGTGATCCCGAAGCCGACGGCGAGGTGCTCGGCGGTGAGGATCGGTGACGGCGCGGACAGTGTGCGGGTCACCGCGACCGGTTCGGCGAGCACCGTCGCCAACTGGTTCTGCTGAGCCGCCGTGCGCACCGGCATCGCCGCGACACCGTTGTTGAGGTCGGTGGACAGCTGCCCCGACAACGTCTTCAGCTTCGCGAACCCGTCGACGATCTGCGAGGTGGCACCTTCGAGCATCTCCGGTGCCTGATCGGCGATCGGGACGATACCGTCGTTCAGTTGCCGTGCCCCGCTGCTCAGCTGATTGCTGGCGTCGGTGAGCTGACCCATCGCAACGCGCACGAGTTCGCCCAGGTCCGTGTCGGGGCCGACTCCTCCGCCCAGCAGACCGGGCACCGAACCCAGCTGTGCGGAGAACAGATCGAGGTCGGCACTGACCTGCCGGAGCGACGGGACCACGTCCGATGCAACGGGAGTGGCGTCGAGAACGCGGATCGTCTCGTCGATTCCGGTGCGCATCCGGGTGGCGCTGTCGTTCGCTTCGCCCAGCGTCAGCCCCAGCGCGCTCAACCGGTCCGCGAGGTCGTCGGCCGTTCCCGACGTCTGGTCGACCACGCCCGCCACCTGGTCGGCGACGCCCAGCAGTTGCACCGAGCCGGAGCGTGCCTTCTCGAGATATGGGAGCAGAGTGTCGGCGCCCTCTGTGAGCTGTTGTGCCGCATCGTCTGCCGCCGCCGTGCCGGCTGCGAGGAACCCGGCTGTCATTCCCGCCTGCTGGAACCGCGTCCGCGACGAGGACATGTCCGCCAGCAGATCCGTGATGCCGTCCGCGCCGATCTGGGACGACACCACTCCGGAGAGTTCCTCGGACGCACCGGTGTCGGAACCCGCGACGTCGAGGTCGAGGGTCGCCTGCCGTGGCTTCGCGCCCCACACCGAGGACACCGCCTCGCTGAAGTCTTCGGGCACGGTCACCGTGGCGAACCAGTCGCCGTCCGCCGCCGCGTCCGCGTCGACCACCTTCCAGTCGAAGGCCTCGTTCGCCTCGAGTTTCTCGATGAGGGTGTCGCTCGCACGCACCGGTTTTCCGTCCACGGCGGCGCCGGCGTCGGTGTTGACGATGGCCACGGTCCGGCTGTCTGCCGCGCTGTCACCGAGGAACATGTACCCGAGTCCCCCCGCGGACGCCAGGACCAGACCGGCCATGGTGGCCGCGGCGACGCGCCGCGAAGTGAGGACCTTTCGCGTCGACTCGGTTCGGGCGTGATTCGCGGAATTCCGTGCGCGCTCAGAGGTCATTCCGGTGAGGGTAGGTGGCTTTCGTAGCGGCACATTGTGACCATTCTGAGGATTCTCTGAGATGTTCGCCCGCGTGAAGACCCGTTAGCACTCCCCTGCTCTTGTGTGCCAGGCACTGTCGGGCGCATTCTTCAAGTACCCAACGAGGTGTGCAGAACGAATCATGTTCGAAGCGTGTCATCACACCGAGGAGGCAGAGATGAACAGGGACGGCTACATCGGCATCTCGCCCTTCCAGGCCGCGGGTACTTTGCGGGGATTCGTCATTTCCGGGCGTTGGCCCGACACCACCAAGGAATGGGCCCAGTTGCTCGCGCTCGCCGTGCGGGTGGCGTGCGTTCCGGGGCTGCTCCACACCACGACCGTCTTCGGCGCGCACGAGGACCTGCCCGAGGAGCCCGAGCCCGAGACCGTCGGCCTCGTGGTGGCCGAGGGCACAGTTCTCGGGGAGTTCGCGCTCGCTCCCGGCCGCTTCGCGGATCATCAGCCGCCGGCGCTGATGATGCTGCACCCGCCGTCCGAGACGACCCCGTCGCTCCCGGAGTGCGCGGGCGCCGCGTCGGGCTGTGTCTTGCTCCCCGGCCTCCCCCACCTGGGGCTGGAACACCGGGCGGCGTGGGTGGAGGCAGAAGCGGACGGGACGGTGACGTCCATGGTCAGCCGGGTCGGTATCGACCCGATCAGCGATCCCGACACTGCCGTTTTGGCCATGCTGCTGGCCTCGTGAGGGTACCCGAAGTTTCTGCGGTCGGTGCCCCAAACTTATTGCCGCCTTTGCCTTTTCAAATAAGTCACGCTAACGTTACGGGCATCGAAGGGGAGTAGCCCCCAATCGCCTGTGTCGACATACTGGCTCGTTGCTTCACCGCACCGGACCCGGCCTGGCGAACCGCCGCCGGATCACCCGGCGCCGGTGGGCGAGACCTTCGGCCGGACAGACGTACCCGCGTCTGCCAGGCCGGAGGAATCCACCCGTCATCCTCCGACCGACCACAGGAGGAGGATGCCCGTGCTGACCGCCGCACTACTGAGCTTCGGCGTGATCTTCGTCGCCGAACTGGGAGACAAATCCCAGCTGATGGCGATGACGTTCGCCCTGCGCTACCGCTGGTGGGTCGTGATCGCCGGCATCACCGTCGCGACCACCGTGGTCCACCTGGTGTCCGTCGCCGTCGGCCACTACCTCGGTGTAGCGCTCCCGACCGCGGCGATCAGCATCGTCGGCGGTGCGGCCTTCCTGATCTTCGGTGCGTGGACGCTGCGCGGCGACGACCTCAGCGAGGACGAGCAGCTCAAGGCGGGGCGGGCCACCCGCTCGGCGTTCCTGGCCGTCACGTCCGCCTTCTTCCTCGCCGAACTCGGCGACAAGACCATGCTCGCCACCATCACCCTCGCCACCGACCACGACACCATCGGCGTGTGGATCGGCTCGACCGTCGGCATGGTCGCGGCCGACGCCCTGGCCATCGTCGTCGGCGCCGTGCTGGGTAAGCATCTGCCCGAGAGTGTCATCCGCATCGGCGCGGCCGTTCTGTTCTTCGCTTTCGGCATCTGGTTGCTGCTCGAGGGTCTGCTCCCCGGCAACGTGGCCGGACCGATCGCCGGCGCCGCCGTCGTCGTTCTGGCGCTGGCCGGTGCGGCCGGTCGCGCAGTGTGGTCCCGGCGCCGCCGCGGTGCCGCGGCAGAACCCGAACAGATGCAGCACCAGGACTGAACCCGGTCGACAAAGACGCGCCCTCGGGCAATACTCGGAAGCCTTGGAGTACCTCGCAGTTCTCACGGACGAGAGGGCGTGTGTGAACCATCCCGTAGCGAGCGGCAAGCCTGCGATTCTCACCGTCGACGACGATCCCGGGGTCTCGCGCGCCGTCGCCCGCGATCTGCGGCGCCGATACGGTGAGAAGTACCGGATCATCCGCGCCGAATCCGGCGAGTCCGCACTCGACGCGATGAAGCAGATGAAGCTGCGCGGGGATCCCGTCGCGGCGATCCTCGCGGACTACCGGATGCCGTCGATGAGCGGGATCGAGTTCCTCGAGAAGGCCATGGACCTGTATCCGGTCGCGCGGCGCGTGCTGCTCACGGCCTACGCCGACACCGACGCGGCCATCGAGGCGATCAACGTCATCGACCTCGACCACTACCTGCTCAAACCGTGGGACCCGCCCGAGGAGAAGCTGTACCCGGTGGTCGACGCCCTGCTCGAGGCGTGGGCGTCTTCGGATCACCACCCCGCCGAGGAGACGAAGGTCGTGGGTCACCGCTGGGCGCCGCGGTCCTCGGAAGTGCGCGAGTTCCTGGCCCGCAACCAGCTGTCGTACCGCTGGTACATGTCGGACGAGCCGGAGGGCGGGCGGCTGCTCACCGCCGCAGGCGAGGACGGCCGGCGCCTGCCCGTGGTGATCTGCTCCGACGGCGAATGCCTGGTGGAGCCGTCGGACACCGAATTGGGACGGCATCTCGGACTCCGGACCGACCCGTCGGAGAACTTCTACGACCTCGTCGTCGTCGGCGGCGGACCGGCCGGCCTGGGCGCCGCCGTCTACGGCGCCTCGGAGGGTCTGCGCACCGCCCTGATCGAACGGACCGCGACCGGTGGGCAGGCGGGTCAGAGTTCCCGCATCGAGAACTACCTCGGTTTCCCCGACGGCGTGTCCGGCGCGCAGCTCGCCGAACGGGCCCGCAGGCAGGCCACCCGATTCGGGGCCGAACTGATCACCACCCGCGACGTGGTGGCGCTCGAGGTCAACGGATCGGCGCGGACCGTCCGGTTCGCGGACGGCGACACCATCGACGCACACACGGTGATCCTGGCGACCGGCGTCTCCTACCGGCGGCACCCCGCTCCCGGAGTCGACGACCTCACCGGTCGCGGCGTCTACTACGGATCCGCCGTCACCGAGGCCGCCCGCTGCACCGACCAGGACGTCTACATCGTCGGCGGGGCCAACTCCGCCGGACAGGCGGCGGTCTACCTGTCGCGGGGCGCCCGGTCGGTCACCATCGTCGTCCGGGCGCAGTCGCTCGAGGATTCGATGTCGTACTACCTCGTCCAGCAGATCGAACGGAACCCGCGCATCCGCGTCCGGCCCTGCACCGAGGTGATCGGCGTCGAGGGCGAGGGTCACCTCGAGAAGGTCCGGCTGCGCAACAACGCGACCGGCGACGAGGAGACCGTCGACGCCGGGTTCCTGTTCCTGTTCATCGGCGCCGCCCCGCGGACCGAATGGCTCGAGGGCGTCGTCGCCCGGGACGAGAACGGGTTCGTCGTGTCCGGACCCGACCTCGTCGTCGACGGGAAACCGCCGAGCGGCTGGCCCCTCGACCGTCTCCCCCATCACCTCGAGACGAGCGTCCCGGGGATCTTCGCGGCGGGTGACGTGCGCTCCGAATCGGCGAAGCGGGTGGCGTCGGCGGTCGGCGAAGGCGCCATGGCCGTGATGCTCGTCCACCGCTACATCGGCCAACCGTGACCAGGGGCAGACCATGACCCAACTCCCGTGCAATCCCCCCGAGCTGAGGACGTTGTTCCTCTTCGAGAAGCTCACCGACCACCAGCTCGAGCAGCTCTGCGAGAAAGGGCACGTCGAACTGATCGAACCCGGCCCCGTGTTCGCGGAGGGTGAGATCGCGACGTGCTTCTACGTGCTGATCGAAGGCGAGCTCGTGCTGAGCAAACTGTCGGGCGGCGAGGAGATCGAGTTCAGCCGGACGTCCCAGCGCGGCGTGTACTCCGGGGCCTGGCAGTCGTATCTCGGTGACCGTGCACCCCAGACGTACACCGCGTCGATGCGCGTCACCGCCCCGTCGAAGTTCTTCGTCCTCGACGCCGACCGCTTCGGGCAGCTGATGCGCGAATGGTTCCCGATGGCCGTGCACCTGCTGGAGGGGCTGTTCTTCGGCAACCAGAACGCGAAGCAGGTCGTCGATCAGCGGGAACGCCTCCTCGCGCTGGGGTCGCTGTCGGCGGGGCTCACGCACGAGCTCAACAACCCGGCGGCCGCCGCGGTCCGGGCGACGGCGTCGCTGCGCGACCGGGTGTCGCACATGCGGCAGAAACTGAGCGTGATCGCCTCGGGCGTGTACGACCGGCAGGCGCTGGCCACGTTGATCCGGTTGCAGGAGGAAACAGCCGAACTGGTCGCGAAGGCGCCGACGCTGACCCCGCTCGAAGCGTCCGACCGCGAGGACGAACTCGGCGACTGGTTCGACGACCACGGCGTCTCCGGGGGCTGGGACCTGGCGCCCACGTTCGTGCAGGCGGGGCTCGACGTGCCGTGGCTCGAGCGGATCGTCGCCAGCGTCGACGACGAATCGATGGTCGAGAGCGCGATCCGCTGGCTCAACTACACCATCGAGACCGAACTGCTGATGAACGAGATCGCCGACTCGACCGCCCGGGTCTCCACCCTGGTGAACGCAGCGAAACAGTACTCGCAGATGGACCGTGCCCCCTACCAGCGCGTCGATCTGCGGGAACTGCTCGACAGCTCGCTGGTGATGCTCGGCCGCAAGATCGGCGACTCCGTCATGGTGGTGAAGGAGTACGACCCGACGCTGCCGCAGATCCCGGCGTACGCCGCGGAACTCAACCAGGTGTGGACGAACCTCATCGACAACGCCGTCGCCGCCATGGACGGCCACGGCACCCTCACCGTCCGCACCCGCCGCGACGGCGACATGGCCCTCATCGAGATCGGCGACACCGGACCGGGTGTGCCCGAGGAGATCCGGTCGCGCATCTTCGAACCGTTCTTCACGACGAAACCCGTGGGTGAGGGAACCGGACTCGGCCTCGACATCTCGTGGCGGATCGTCGTGAAGAAACATCGCGGCGACCTGCGCGTGGAGTCCGAACCGGGCGACACCCGGTTCCAGGTCCGCATTCCGATCGAACCCGAAGTCGCAGCAGCAGAAGGAGCCTCAGATGGGTGAGCTGGAGGGAATCGACCCGAGCGTGCCGCCGAGCGGAGAGGGGTGCGCCGAGTGCGACAGCGACGGCGGGTGGTGGGTGCACCTGCGCCGGTGCGCGCAGTGCGGCCATGTCGGTTGCTGCGACTCCTCCCCGGAACAGCACGCCACCAAGCACGCCGCCGACACCGGGCACCCCGTCGTGCGGAGTTTCGAACCGGGCGAGAACTGGTTCTGGAACTACGCCACCGAGATTGCCTTCGAAGGCCCCGATCTTGCCCCGCCGCAACATCATCCGATCGACCAGACCGTCCCCGGTCCCGCTCCTCGGGTTCCGGCGGACTGGCAGGCGCACATTCACTGACGCGAGTGGTCAGAGTTGCTCGAGGCGGTGTGCCGTCGCCGCGTCCTGCTCGTCGTACCGGGCCAGCGCCGCTTCGAACGTCGCCTTCAGATCCAGCGCGTAACGCTCGTGCGCCGCGAACGCCCCGACCGCCGAGTTCTCGACGGCGACGCCCGGGCCGCCGATCGCCGTCGCCCGGAACCGGGCTGCCAGGTCTGCCGCCGACCGCAGATGGGTTTCACCGAGACCGAAGCTCTCGGGCGCAAGTTCGCGATGCGCTCGCTCTCGCAGGTCCTGCATGTCGGCCGCCAACACCTCGCACGCGGCGATGCACCGCACCAACGCGTCGCGATCCACTTCGAGCCGGTCCTCGCTCATCCGTCCCCCTACGGTCCTGCGCGTCCCCTGATCCGCGCGAGAAGACAAACTACCCGGTCCCCCGCCCACCACGTTTCCCTCGCTGCTGCCGTCACAGCGAGCGGGCGTTATGGTGCAGGTCACCAGGGTCGGCCAACGGAGGTCGCCGGGAAAGTAAGGATGCGAACTGTGGAAATTCAGGGAACCGCCGCACTGGTCACCGGAGCGGCCTCGGGCCTCGGCGCCGCCACCGCCAAGCGTCTCGCCGACGCCGGAGCCACCGTGTTCGGACTCGACCTGCAGCAGTCCATCGAGCGCGCCGGTGACAACGTCCCCGACGGCGTGACCCTCCTCGCCACCGACGTCACCAGCGGTGACGAGGTCCAGGCCGCGATCGAGAAGATCGTCGAATCGGGTCTGCCGCTGCGCATCGTCGTCAACTGTGCCGGCGTCGGCTGGGCCGGGCGCATCCTGTCGAAGAAGGGCCCCCACGACCTCGAACTGTTCCGCACCGTCATCACGGTCAACCTGCTCGGCACGTTCAACGTCATGCGCCTCGCCGCCGACGCCATCGCCAAGACCGACACCGTCGACGAGTCCGGGCAGCGCGGCGTCATCATCAACACCGCCTCCGTCGCCGCGTTCGAGGGCCAGATCGGGCAGATCGCGTACTCCGCGTCCAAGGGTGGCGTGC
>NZ_JASHKX010000083.1:0-864 GCF_030058635.1 Rhodococcus sp. IEGM 1305 | reverse complement strand
AGAGAGCATCTGATAACTCCTTTCGGCTCAGGCGGTACTGGCGAGTCGGCGCGACATGGTGGCGATCATGGCGATGTAGACCATCGCCTCGTGGTGGTCGGGGCGGGTCTCGTAGTCCCGGACGCAGCGACGGTATTTACAGATCCACGCGAAGGTCCGCTCGACCACCCACCTGCGGGGAAGAACCTTGAATCCTTTGCCATCGTCCGTGCGCTTGACGACCTCGACCGCAAGTGCCAGAACGTTTTTCGCCCAGCCGATGAGCCGTCCGGCGTAGCCTCCGTCGGCCCACACGAGCTCGACGGTCGAGAAACGGGCACGCAACGCCGCCAGCAGTCGCACCGCACCGTCGCGGTCCTGGATCCCGGCCATGGTCACCACCACCGCAAGCAACAGTCCGTTGGTGTCGACCGCGATGTGACGTTTGCGGCCGTTGGTCTTCTTCCCGGCGTCGTAGCCGCGGCTCGACCGCGGTACGGTGTCGGCGCCCTGCACCGACTGCGAGTCGATGATCGCCGCGGTGGGAAGTGGACGACGTCCGTCGTGCACCCGCGCCCGGTCACGCAGTGCATCGTGGAGGCGTTGCCAGGCACCGGACCGGACCCAGCGGGCGAAGATGGCGTAGACCGTCATCGCCGGCGGGAACTCCGACGGCAGTTGCCGCCACGCGATGCCGCCCCGCACCACGTAGAAGATTGCGTCGAGAACCAGACGACGGCAGTGCTTTTCGGGCCGTCCCCCGCGTCCGGTGAGGTTGCCGGGAGGTGGGAGCAACGGCTCGAGGATCGCCCATTGTGTGTCGGTGACCGATGATGAGGGATACACCCGGCAACGGTGTCCGCCGTCGTCGTTGGGGGTGGGGCA
>NZ_JASHKX010000062.1:0-24012 GCF_030058635.1 Rhodococcus sp. IEGM 1305 | reverse complement strand
TCGCGTGGCTTCTTCACCTCGCGCGTCATCGGCACGTTCATCAACGAGGCCATCGCCATGCTGGCGGAGGGCATCGAGCCCGCCACCATCGAGCAGGCAGGCATGCAGGCCGGCTACCCGGCGGCACCGCTGCAGCTGTCCGACGAGCTGAACCTCACGCTGATGCAGAAGATCCGCAAGGAAACCGCGGAAGCTGCGAAGGCCGAAGGCAAGGAACTGCCCGCCGATCCGGCAGGCGACGTCATCAACACGATGGTCGACAAGTTCGACCGCAAGGGCAAACTCGGCGGCGCCGGCTTCTACGACTACGCCGACGGCAAGCGCACCGGCCTGTGGTCCGGGCTGCGGGAGAACTTCGGTTCCAAGGAACTCGAGGTGCCGTTCCAGGACCTCATCGAGCGCATGCTGTTCATCGAGGCCATCGAGACGCAGAAGTGCTTCGACGAAGGTGTGCTCCTCACCACCGCCGACGCCAACATCGGCTCCATCATGGGTATCGGCTTCCCCGCCTGGACCGGCGGTGTGTCGCAGTACATCCAGGGCTACGAAGGCGGCCAGGCCGGCTTTGTCAAGCGTGCCGAAGAACTCGCCGCCAAGTACGGTGAGCGCTTCACCCCGCCGGCCTCGCTGAAGTAGCAGGCGGCTCCGCCGCCCGTGCGCCTTTTTGGTAGCTGCAACAACCAAAAAGGCGCACGGGGCGGGTTATCCACAACTTCGCGGTTATCCACAGGCAGCGTGGATAACTGCGTTTTTGTCGGCATCGGAGTCGGACGCGCATCGCACGATGCGCCGTATGACCGACATCGACCTCCACGACTTTCAGCGCCTCGTCGACACCCAGTTCGGGATCGTCACGCAATCCCAACTCGAGCCGTTCGGCTTCTCCAGAGGGAGGGTTCGCCATCTCCTCGACTCGGGGCAGTGGCGCCGTGTCCTCCAAGGCGTCTATGCCGTCACCAACGGCCCGTTGACCCGAAACATGATCCTGTCCGCCGCTCTCCTCTACGGCGGCGGCCATTCGATGCTCAGCCACATCACCGCGGCGGAGGAATGGGGGATGGTCCCTCGCCGCGACGGCGAACCGATCCACATCACCGTGCCGTACGGGAAATCGTCGCGGTGCCAGAGCTCGACGGGCATGCGTCCGTCGCGTAAGCCGGGCAATCCGATCGCTCCGTCCTCGCCGTTGCATCCGGGAGTTGTCGTGCACAGGTCGAGGGCCCACGATTACCTCGCCGTCGACACGGATCCGCCTCGTACGGCGCGAGCCGACACTGCACTCGACCTCGCGATTGCCGAGCCCACGGCCCGTGACGCATACACCAGGCTCATCGCCCTCGTGACCAATGCCCGGATCCCCCTGCGCGACATCCGGCGACGCATGGAGGAGCGACGACCACGTCGGTATGGCAAGGCGCTCGTGGATGCGGTACGACTGCTCGCCGACGGCGTCCAGTCGGTGCTCGAGTACCGCTACGCCACCGACGTCGAGGATGCGCACGGGCTACCACGGGCGCGGCGCCAGTCACCCGGTGTCGTGGACGGGCGGACCCTCTTCGAGGACTGCGACTACTCCGACCACGGTGTGCCGCTCATCGTGCGACTCGACGGTCGCCGCGCGCATGCCATGGCGGAGGTCGCGTTCCGGGACCGCCGACGCGACAATGCCGCGGAACTGCAGGGACGGCCGCGACTCGTCTACGGGTTCGACGAGGTGACAAAGAATCCGTGTGCGGTGGCCCGCGAAGTCGAGACCGTCCTGGTGCGGGAGGGGTGGATCAGGCCCGGCGAGAGGCCCTGCCGGGCCTGTGCGCCTTTCTGGTTGCTCTAGCTACCAAAAAGGCGCACGGGCGGCGGAGCCGCCTACTTCCACCACGGACGCAGCGGGACGTGCGCCTCGCCCTTGGGGCCGAGCTTGACGGCGAGAACCTGGTGCAGCTGAACGACGTTGCGTTCGAAGCCCAGCCGCGACCCTGCCATGTAGAGGCCCCATACGCGTGCGGTGCCTTCGCCGACTTCGGCGACGCAGGCGTCCCAGTTGTCGACGAGGTTCTGGCACCATCCGGCGAGGGTGAGTGCGTAGTGTTCGCGCAGGTTCTCCTCGTGCCGCACCTCGAGTCCGACGTTCTGGATCTCGGTGATGATGCGTCCGGAGCCGGTGAGTTCGCCGTCGGGGAAGACGTACCGGTCGATGAATCCGCCTGCGCGCGCCTGACTCTGGTTGTCGGGCCGGGTGATGCAGTGGTTCAGCAGCCGGCCGCCCTCGCGGAGTTTGCTCTGCAGCAGCCCGAAGTAGGCGGGGTAGTTGCCGACACCGATGTGCTCGGTCAGGCCGATCGAGGAGATGGCGTCAAATCCGGTCTCGGGGACGTCGCGGTAGTCGGAGAACCGAACCTCGGCGAGGTCGGACAGTCCTTCTTCGGCGATGGCCTTCTGCGCCCATTCGGCCTGTTCGCGGGACAGGGTGGCGCCGATGACCTTGACGCCGCGGCGGGCGGCGTACCGGACCATCGATCCCCAGCCGCAGCCGATGTCGAGCAGTCGGTCGCCGGGCTGAAGGCCGAGCTTCTCGAAGACGAGGCGGTACTTGTTGTCCTGTGCTTCTTCGAGGGTCTGCTCGGTGTTCTCGTAGCAGGCGCAGGTGTAGGTCATGGACGGGCCGAGGACGTACTCGTAGAAGGTGTTCGAGACGTCGTAGTGGTGGTGGATGACCTCGGCGTCGCGGGACTTGGAGTGCCGCAACCCTTCCGCGACTCGACGCCACCGCGGGAGATGCTCCTGCGGGGGAGGGGCGATGGGGCGCAGCAGATCCCAGCCGAGCGAGCGCGTGATCGCGGCGAGCGTGAGCGCGGACGGACGACGGAAGTGCAGTTCGTCGCCCATGACGCGGAGGATCTCGTAGGGGTCACCGGGGTGGACGCCGCGGGCCTCGAGGTCGCCGGACACGTAGGCCCGCGCCATGCCGAGGTCGCCGGGGGCGGTCGCCAGATAGGTGGTGCCCCGGGTCGTCTTGAGGTGGAGACCGTAGGGGGCGTCCTCCGGGCCGGCGGCGCTGCCGTCGTAGGCGGAGAACCGCAGCGGGAGCATGCCGTCGGACAGAGTTTCGAGAATCTCTGCGATGGTCAGCTTGTGATCTTGGGAGCGTGAAGCTTTCAGGGTTGTCATCGACGTTGCACCGCCTTGGAGAAAAGGTCCAGTAATCGTGATTTCGGGTCGTAGCGTTTTTTCAGTTCCGTGTATCGATCGCCGCCGTAGTAGAGGCGTTCGAAGTCTTCTCGTGAGTAGTACGAATCGGAGTAGAGGGACTTGTGTCCGTCGAAGTCGCTGACCTTGTCTTCGATCAGCCGATTCGCCGCCCCCTCGGGTCGGCCCGGAACGATGGGCACCGACGACCAGAATCCGATGTTCACGTATGTGCGTTTCGGTTCGAGGGGGTACAGGGGCCAGGGGCGTTGCGAGGACGCGCCGGCGGGGGCGGGTTCCCGCAACCGCAACGGGCACAGCCACAGCGGTTCGATCGGGATCTCGTCGAGGAACCAGCGGACGAAGTCCGCGGTGCGGTCGATGGGTACTTCGACGTCCTGCACGACGCGTTCGCGCGGCGGGTTGCCCTTGCGCTTCTCGAGGCGGTCGCCGATGTCGTACTTGTGGTCGAGGGCGATGAGCTTCCAGTAGAAGCTGCTGCGCAGGAGGTTCTTCGGCCACAGCCGGCGGATGGTGGGGTTCTGGGCGCCGAAGGCGCGCGAGCACCAGAACCAGTCGGTGTCCCAGCGCCACAGGTAGTCTCGAATGGTGAGTTTGTCCGTTTTGGGGTGGTTCACGGAACTGTGCTGGATGGACCGGTAGAAGATGTTCTGCCCGGTGTAGTCGCTGACGGGGCCGCCCTCGTCGGTCTGATGGCCCAGCGTCAGGTAACTCTCGGACGCGGTGAACACGACGCCGTCCAGGTAGTCGACGGGGATGCCGTCGTGGATGCGCTCGGTGACGATGCGATCCATCGCCGACTGCAGTTCGTCCAGGGAGTCGAAACGCAGATGTCGCAGTGCCACATACCGTTTGACGGGCTCGAGCTGGATGCGCAGCCGTGTGGAGTAGCCGAGGGTGCCGTAGGAGTTGGGGAACCCCCAGAACAGGTCGGAGTTCTCGCCTTCCGGTGTCGCGGTGACGATGTCGCCGCTGCCGGTCAGGACGTCGATCTCGAGGACCGATTCGTGGGGGAGCCCGTTGCGGAACGATGTGGACTCGATGCCGAGGCCGGTGACCGCGCCGCCGAGTGTGATGGTCTTCAGTTGTGGAACCACCAGCGGCGCCAGCCCGTACGGCAGGGTGGCGTCCACCAGGTCTTCGTACGTGCACATTCCGGCGACATCCGCGGTGCGGGCCTGCTCGTCCACCGAGATGACTCCGCCGAGACCGGAGACGTCGAGGCCGGGTGCGCTGGTCTGGGCCCGGGCCCGGAACAGGTTGGACGTCTTCTTCGCGAGACGCACGGTGGCGTCCGTGGGGATCGCGCGGTAGGACGCGAGAAGCCGTTCGACGCCGGCGCGGTGAGCGTCGATCCCGGTGACGGGCAGAGTGCGATGCGCACGGAAGGGGCGTCCACCCTCCCGCATGCTTTTCAGTAGTTCAACCGAAGAGGCAGCCACACCTTGACGCTATCCCTCTCCGCGGGTTCAGGCCACGCATATCGGCGCGGTCGAGCGAAGATTCACACAAATGTCTCATCAATGTGCGGGTCGTGACCACGTCGAAGTGAGCTACCTCACAATAGATTGCCACGTCATCGCCCGGACTCGCCGACGGAAGGCAGGATGAGAGGAGGAAGCAGTTTCGTACAAATCGTACAAGAGGAGTCAGAACAGTGGGCCAGGTCAGCGCGAGCAGTTCGATCACCGTCGCAGCCACACCGGAGAAGGCGCTCGCGGCTTTGACGGACTACGAGACGGTGCGTCCGCGCATCCTCTCGGAGCAGTACCTGGACTACCGCGTCCTCGAGGGTGGGCAGGGCGGCGGCACCGTCGCGCAGTGGACGTTGAAGGCCACCGAGAAGCGGTCCCGCGACATCAAGGCCACGGTCACCGTGGCGGGCAACACGATCACCGAGACGGACGCGAACTCGTCGCTCGTCACCACCTGGGTCGTCGCCCCGAGCGGCAGCGGTTCCACGGTCACCACGACCACCGAGTGGAAGGGCGCGGGCGGCATCGGGGGCTTCTTCGAGAAGACGTTCGCCCCGCTGGGTCTGAAGAAGATTCAGGGGCAGGTGCTGGCGAACCTCGAGCGCGAACTCGCCTGACGCGACGCCGGTTCGCTCCGGCGCCGTCGGCGTGAGTCCCACGGCGGCGTCGGTGCCGGACCGCACCGACGGTCACGGTCTACTCTGGCAGGGGAAACAGCAGAAAGGACCACGTCAGTGCAACCAGGTGGACAACCCGACATGTCGGCGCTCCTCGCGCAGGCACAGCAGATGCAGCAGCAGCTGATGGCCGCCCAGCAGGAGATGGCCGAGGCCGAGGTCACCGGGCAGGCCGGTGGCGGACTCGTGACCGCGACGGTCAAGGGAACAGGTGAAGTGGTCGGTCTGAAGATCGATCCGAAGGTCGTCGATCCCGACGACGTGGAAACTCTGCAGGACCTCGTGATCGGTGCGATCGAGGACGCGTCGAACAAGGCGCAGGAGATCGCGGCGCAGAAGCTCGGTCCGCTCGCGGGCGGATTCGGTGGGGGAGGCCTGCCCGGTCTCCCCGGTTTCTAGAGGCGCGGCGTGTACGAAGGTCCGGTTCAGGATCTGATCGACGAGCTCGGCAAGCTGCCCGGCGTCGGGCCGAAGAGCGCTCAGCGCATCGCGTTCCACCTGCTCAGCGTCGAGCCGCCGGAGATCGACCGGCTCAAGAATGCGCTGCAGCGGGTGCGCGACGGCGTCCAGTTCTGCGTGGTGTGCGGCACGGTCTCCGACAAGGAGCACTGCCGCATCTGCGCCGATCCGCGCCGTGACCGCACGGTGATCTGTGTGGTCGAGGAGCCGAAGGACGTCCAGGCCGTCGAGCGCACCCGCGAGTTCAAGGGCCGCTATCACGTTCTGGGCGGTGCGCTGGATCCGCTGTCCGGGGTGGGCCCCGATCAGCTCCGTATCCGGGAGTTGCTCGCGCGCATCGGCAATCAGGAGGACGGCGTCGACGTCTCCGAGGTGATCATCGCGACCGACCCCAACACCGAGGGGGAGGCCACCGCGACGTATCTGGTGCGGATGCTGCGGGACTTCCCCGGGCTGACGGTCAGCCGGCTCGCGTCGGGTCTGCCGATGGGCGGCGACCTCGAGTTCGCCGACGAGCTCACGCTGGGCAGGGCGTTGTCGGGGAGACGCACGCTGTGACGTCGGATCCGGGCACTGCCGCGCCGGTGAAGCGGACGGCCGAGCAGTCACGGTCGCTGATCGTCGACGCGGCGGGGCGGGCGTTCGCGACGCGTCCGTACCGGGAGATCACGCTCAAGGACATCGCCGAGGACGCCGGGGTCAGCGCACCGCTGATCATCAAGTACTTCGGGTCGAAGGAGCAGCTGTTCGACGCGCTCGTCGATTTCCGTGCCGCCGCGGAGATCGTGTTCAGCGGTCCGCTGGACGGTCTCGGTGAGCGGATGGTGTCGATGTTCGCGCGGCCGCTCGAACCGTACAAGCCGCTGTCGCTGAACATCCTGTTCATGAGCGGGCCGAGCGAGGAGAGCAGCCGCAAGCTTCGCGCCAACTATTCGGCGCAGATGATCGACGCGCTGGCCGAACGACTGCCCGGGCGGGATGCCCGGTTGCGCGCCGAACTGGTGATGTCGATGCTGACGGGTCTCGCCGTCATGCGTCGCAAGATGATGCAGGAGCATGCGACGGGCACCCCGGAAGAGGTGGTGGCGCACTACGCCCCGCTGGTGCAGGAGTTGCTCGACGGCTGAGGGCGGATTGTCCGGCTTGCGGGGTAAATGGTTGTTCACCTAATCTGGTGAACAACCATTTACCAGCTGTGCAAGGGGTGACGCTTGACGATCTCGTTGCCGCGCCCACTGTCGGCGCTTGCGGATCAGCCGGTCGCACCGCCGGACTCTGTCGGCGGATCGCGTTACCTCTTCCCGATTCTCGCGTTCGCGGGCGTGTTCCAGGCCGTCCTGCAGACCGTCATGGTGCCCCTCCTGCCCAGCATGCCGGCGTTCACCGGCGCGAGTCAGACGTCGGTGTCCTGGCTGATCACCACCACCCTCCTGGTCGGCGCGGTCGTCACCCCCATCTTCGGCAGGCTCGCCGACATGTTCGGCAAGAAGCGGATGCTTCTCGTCGCCTTCGTCTTCATGACGCTCGGAGCGTTGATCTGCGCCGTGACGTCCGACATCGCGTTCCTGATCTTCGCGCGGGGACTGCAGGGGGCAGGCGCCGCCGTCATCCCGGTCGGAATCTCGATCCTCCGCGACGAATTGCCGCGGGAGAAGGTCAACGGCGCCATCGCCATGATGAGCTCGACCCTCGGGATCGGCACCGCGCTCGGACTGCCGTTCGCGGCGTCCGTCGCCGAGTACTCCAACTGGCACGTCCTCTTCTGGGTCATCGCGGGAATCGGGCTCGCGGTCACCACGGCCGCGGTGCTGTTCATCCGCGAGTCCGAGGTGCGGTCCGGTGGGCGGTTCGACGGCGTCGGCGCCGTCGGTCTCACCGCGGCCCTCGTCTGCCTGCTCGTCCCGATCACCCAGGGCAGCTCGTGGGGCTGGGGTAGCCCCGCGGTGCTGGGCATGTTCGCGTCCGCGGTGTTCCTGTTCGCGCTGTGGGGACATCAGCAGCTGCGAAATCGGAACCCGCTGGTTGACCTGCGGGTGTCGGCGCGACGGTCGGTGCTGCTGCCGCATGTCACGGCGCTGCTCGTCGGGTTCGCGTTCTACGGAAACGCCCTCATCACCACCCAGTTGCTGCAGGCGCCCCGCGGAGACGCCGGCTACGGCCTGACGATTCTCCAGGCCGCGGTGTGCCAGCTGCCGACGAGTCTGTCGATGATCGTCTTCGCGCAGGTCGGGGCCCGGGTGTCCGAACGCTACGGGTCGAAGGTGACGATCCTGTCGGGCGCGATCTGTCTCGTCCTCGGCTACGCGCTGCACACGGTGCCGCACAAGGAGTTGTGGATGGTGATCGCCGCGCTCGGGGTCGCGGCCGTCGGCACCTCGCTGGTGTACAGCACGCTGCCGATGCTGATCGTCCGGGCCGTGCCGTCCACGCAGATGGCCGCGGCCAACGGCGTCAACGTCCTGCTGCGGACGATGGGTACCACCATGTGCAGCGCGGTGGTCGCGACGGTCCTGGCGGCGAGCATGGTGGGCGGTGTCGCCTCGGCCGCCGGTTTCTCGATCGCCTACGGGGTGTGCGCCGTGCTGGCGGTCCTGGTGTTCGCGGTCTCCCTGGCCCTGCCCGGGCACGATCGGGTGAAGAAAAGTCCGGTAGAGCCTCTTGTGACGTAGATCACTCGCGTGTATCGTCAGTGATGCGGATCGAGGAAATGTACCTGTGAGCAGAGAAAACTCGAGAAGCAGAGATCCGGCCGAGAATGCAGAAGCATTCCCGGCCGAACCCCTGTCTGGGGTCTTTACTCCTCCATCGATTCCGCGATCTGCTTGATGGCGGCCAGCCGGCGATCCCACTCGGCGCCGATCCGTTCCAGCCTCCGCGCCGTCTTGTTGAGCTCCGCGCCCAGCGCGCGGTAGCGGATCTCGCGGCCCACCTTCACCGACTCCACCAGTCCGCAGGCCTGTAGCGCATTCAGATGCTTCGCGATGGCCTGCCGCGACACCGGAAGCCGGGTGGCGAGCGACGACGCCGACTGGTCGGCCCGCCCGAGTTCGGTGAGGATCTCCCAGCGGGTTTCGTCGGACAGTGCCGCGAACACCGAGGCCAGTTCGGCGTACGTGCCCACTGTCATGCCTTCACGCCGTGCAGGTACGCGACCAGTTCGTCGAGTTCGGCGTGCCAGCCCTGGACGTTGCCCTCGCGGGCCCTCTTCTGGTCGGCCACGTCGCGGTCGAGGGTGTCGAATCCGGTCTCGACGACTGTCAGTTCGGTGCCGGATGCGTGCTCGGACAGCGTGAACCGCACCAGGGTGGAGTTGCCGATCACCGGGTCGGCGTCCATGTCGGCGGCCCAGCGGAAGCCGAACGCGTTCGGTTCGTCGACCTCCGTGACGACGGCGTGGGCGGTGCCGTGCTCGTCCCAGGTGAAGGCGGCCTTACCGCCGACGCTGAGGTCGAGCGACGTGCGCTGCCCGAACCACTGGCTGATCTTGTCGGGATCCGTGATCGCCGCCCACACCGCCGATCTCGGGGCGTTCACGACGACGGTCCGGGTGATGCTGCTCGATGCGTCCATGGTGGGTCACCTTTTTCGACAACGGTTGATGTGCAACTTTATGGTTGCACTCTTTTCGTCGTTCTGCAACCCTTCGGTTGCGCTCCGCACGTGAGTGCCGATGTGTACTCGGATGCGCATCGGCACTCACAGGGGTTATCCACAGGCTGTGGAAAAAAATGGTGGTTAGGGGCGGTTCCTGTCGGGGTGGGCCGACACCGTTCCGAGCATGGAACACGACTCATGGCAGACCATTCTCGACGCCCAGGACGGCGTCGTCACCACGGCACAGCTCCGGGCGCACGGCGTCAGTGCCACCGCACTCCGACATCGTGTGGTGTCCGGCCAGTGGCTGCGGGTGCTGCCGCGCGTCATCGCGGTCACCAACGGTCCGCTCACCCGCCCGATGGCCCTCTCCGCCGCACTCCTGTACGGCGGCCGGGCGATCCTGAGCCACCGGACCGCGGCCGAGGAATGGGGACTGCTCCGCGTCGACGACCCGTCGGCACCGGTCCACATCACCGTCCCCTACAACTGCTCGGCGGTGAATCAGGGGCCGACGGTCCGCACACCCGGCGGTCCGCGCCCCACCTCGGTCGGCAACGCACTCGTTCATGGTGGCGTCGTGGTCCATCGGTCCCGCGCATTCGAGCACATCTCGGTCCCGTTCCGCCTGCCACGGACGTCTTTGGCCGACACGGTGATCGACCTCGCGGTGTCCGAGGCCACCCCGCGGGAGGCGGCCCTCCGGTTCATCGAGGCCGCCACGAGTGGCAAGGTCCACGTCGAGGTGCTCCGGCGGAAACTCGAGGTCCGGCGTCCACACCGGTACGCGACCGACATCGCCGACGCCGTGACGCTGCTCGGCGACGGCGTTCAATCGGCCCTCGAACATCGTTACGCACTCGACGTCGAACGGGCGCACGGGCTGCCGAGCGGGAAACGTCAGATGCCGCACGTCGTGGACGGCCGGATTCTGTACGAGGACGTCGATTACAGCCCCATGGGTGTGCCGCTGATCGTCCGGCTCGACGGGCAGCAGTATCACAGCGCGCAACAGTCCCGCTTCCGTGACCGTCGGCGCGACAACGCGGCGGAGCTGGCCGACCGTCCACGGCTGGTCTACGGGTGGGAGGAGACGACCCGCGACCCCTGCGGGGTATTCGAGGAAGTGCGCCGGGTGTTGGTCCGCGAAGGATGGGCCGATAGGTCGCGCCGCTGTCCAGCCTGCCCACGTGAGTGAGAAAGAGTGCCCGGCCACTCTTTCTCACTCACCTGCGGAGGTGAGTGAGAAAGAGTACGGGACGACGCTTTGCCACTCACGTGCTCAGACGCGCAGGCGCTCCCGGCGCAACTGCGCGACCTCGGGCAGGTCGAGGGGCGCGAGTTCGTCGACGCCCAGCGCCCGTTTCAGGAGCAGGTCGGCGAGTTCGGGGTTGCGGGCGAGCGCGGGTCCGTGCATGTACGTGCCGATCACGGAACCCTGGACGACGCCTTCGAGTCCGTCCCCGACGCCGTTGCCGACGCCGTGCGTGACCCGGGCGAGGCCGCGGGCGCCGGAGCCGAGTGTGGTTCCGCCGCGGTGGTTTTCGAACCCCGTGAGCGGCTGCGTCAACCCGTCCATCTGTGGTGTCGTGATCACTTCACCGATGGAACGGGTCGCCTGCGGGGACGTGGTGACGTCGAGCATCGAGACGCCGTCGACGCGTTCGCCGCTCGACGTCTCGTACCAGTTGCCGAGCACCTGGATCGCGGCGCAGATCGCCAGGACGGGGGCGCCGCGTTCGGCGGCCTTCTGCAGTCCGGGGTACTTGGCGAGGTGCCGGGTGGCGAGGCGCTGCGCCGAGTCCTCGGCCCCACCGAGCGTGTACACGTCGAGGGACTCCGGGACCGGGTCGTTCAGCGTGATCTCGACGATCTCCGCGTCGTATCCGCGCATGCGCAGTCGCTGCCGGAGGATCAGGGCGTTGCCGCCGTCGCCGTAGGTGCCCATCACGTCGGGGAGCACCAGGCCGATGCGTACGGTCGAGTCAGGCATTGCGCGCCTCCTTCGCGATGGCGGTGTTCAGGTCGCGGAAGGCGGTGTAGTTGGCGAGCACCTCGACGCGTCCGGGCGGGCAGGACGCGATGGCCCGCAACGGGTTCGGGTCGAGCGTGTGCTCGACGCCGGCGTACGTGAGGCGGACGGCCAGGTCGGTGCCGCGTTCGCCGGCCGCCACCACCTTGACGCCCTCGAAGTGCTCGAACCGCACGTCCCACAGCCAGGACAGGTCCTCGCCGTCGGGAACCTGCCCGTTGACGGCGATTACGAGTCCGTCGACGGTGGGGTCGATCATCGACAGCGCTTCCTGCCAGCCGGCGGGATTCTTGGCGAGCAGCATGTGCACGGAGTGCGACCCGACCTCGACGGTGCTGTAGCGGCCCGCGACCTCCTGGACGGTGGCTGCCGCGGCGACGGCGTCCTCCGCCTTCGCGCCCATCGCGACGGCCGCGGCGACGGCCTGCGCGGCGTTGCCGCGGTTGGCGCGACCGGGCAGGGCGAGGGTCATCGGGATCTTCAGACCGTCGGGCCCGTACAGGTTTTCGTCGTCCAGCCACCAGTCGGGGGTCGGGCGCGCGAAGTCGGAACCCGTGCTGCGCCAGTGCGAGCCCTCCCAGACGATGGGTTCGCCGGTGCGCGGACAGCTGGCGGCGTCGCTGGCCCATCCGCCGCCCGCGGCGACCCAGACGACGTTCTTCGCGTCGTAGGCCACCGAGGTGACGAGGACGTCGTCGCAGTTGGCGATCACGACGGCCTCCGGGTGCGCGGCGACGCAGGCGCGGAGTTTGCGTTCGATCATGTTGATCTCGCCGACCCGGTCGAGTTGGTCGCGGCTGAGGTTGAGCAGCACCAGGGCCTCGGGGTTGACCGCGTCGGAGACGTGCGGGACGTGGAGTTCGTCGACCTCGAGGGCGGCGAGGGGCGCGTGGACGCGGGTGCTGAGCGCCGCGACGATGCCGGCGTCCATGTTGGCGCCGTCCGCCTGCGTCGCGACCTCACCGAGGGTGGAGAGCGCCGCCGCGGTCATCCGGGTGGTGGTGGACTTGCCGTTGGTGCCGGTGATCACCGCGGTGCGCCGGCCTGCGCCGAGCTGCTCCATCAGTGTCGGGTCGATCTTCAGGGCGATCAGTCCGCCGATCATCGAGCCCTTGCCCCGGCCCGCCTTCTGCGACGCCCACGAGGCCGCCGCCGCTGCGCGCAGGGCGAGCTTGCCACGCGTCGTGATCCCAGTTCCAGTACTCACTCCGCGAGTTTTGCACAGGGTCCGGTCAGACGCCGACTCGCGCGGGGGCAGGTGAGTGCGAAAGTGTGCTCGGACGCACCCTGCCACTCACCTGGGTGGCGGCGGCACCGGCGATGACGACGGCCCCGCCGATCAGCGACAGGACGCTCGGCTCCTCGTGCAGCACCAGCCAGGACGCCCCGATCCCGACGATCGGAACCAGCAGGGAGAACGGTGCGACCATCCCGGCGGGGTAGCGGCTGAGCAGTGCCGTCCACAGACCCGAGCCCGCGACCGTGCCGAGAATCACGATGTAGGCGAGGCCCGCGAGCGCGAGCGGGCCGGTGCCCTCCAGCGACGACGTCAGGGAGTTCCAGCCCGCGGACGGTCCCTCCACGCCGAGCGACAGCGCCAGCATCGGCAGCGGCGGAATGACGCACATCCACAGCATCAGGCGCATCGGCTGGTCCGACGCGGCCTTGCGGTTGCCGATGTTGCCCACCGCCCACGACAGTCCCGCGAGCAGCGTCAGGGCCACCGGCAGCAGCGCGGCGTGCTGGGCGCGGTCCCAGCCGATGAGGGTCATTCCGGCTATCGCCACCAGTAGTCCGCACACCTGTGCCGGCCGCAGTCGCTCCCGCAGCAGGACCGCGCCGAGGACCACGGTGAACGGTGCGGACGACTGCAGGACCAGCGATGCCAGCCCGGTGGGCATGCCGACGTGCATGGCCCAGAACAGGAAGGCGAACTGGCCGACGCCGAACCCGAGGCCGTACACCAGCAGCCACTTCAGCGGGACCTGTGGCCGGGGAACGAACAGGATCACCGGGATCGCGATGACGAAGAATCGCAGCGCGGCGAAGAAGAACGGTGGGAAGTGATCGAGGCCCGCGCGAATGGCGAGGAAGTTGAGCCCCCACAGGACGACGACGGTGAGTCCGAGCAGCCGGTCGCGGGAGGTCATGCATTCCATCGTGAGGGCCTGAAATGATCAGGACAAGCGCATTAAAGTGCACTATCAATGTAGTTTTGCTACATGGATGCGACCCGGTTGCGCGTGCTGCGCGAACTGGCGGACCGTGGGACGGTGGCGGCGACCGCGCAGGCGTTGTCGATGACGCCGTCGGCGGTGTCGCAGCAGCTCAAGATCCTGTCGCGGGAGGCCGGGGTGACCCTGCTCGAACCCGCCGGCCGCCGGTTGCGGCTCACGGATGCCGGTCAGGCGCTCGTCGTCCGCGCCGACGACGTCGTGGCCGCCCTGGACCGTGCGGCGGCGGAGATGAGCGCCTACCGCGGTTCGCCGCGCGGGCGGGTGCGGGTGGCGCTGTTCCCGTCCGGCGCCGCGCTGCTGCTGCCCGGACTGCTGGACGCGCTCGAAGGCAGTGGGGTGGACGTGCAGGCGCGCGACGAGGACCTGCCCGCCGCCGCGGTGCCCACCCTGCTCGCCGATTACGACGTGGTGCTGACGCATCGCGACGAGCGGGCCCCGGACTCGTCCTCGCCGCGGGTGACGGCCGAACCGTTGATGCGCGAACCCATCGACCTCATCCTGCCGCCCGGCCATCCGCTCGCCGGACAGGATGCGGTCCGCCCGGACCAGTTGGCGGACGAGAGGTGGATCAGTGTGCGCGGCGGGTTCCCCGTCGACGACGTGCTGATGTCGGTGGCCGCCGCGACCGGTGTGCAGCCGCATGTGGTGATGCGCATCAACGACTTCCGGGTCATCGAGGAACTCGTCGCCGGCGGTCACGGCGTGGCCCTGCTGGCCCGCCATGCGGTGACGAGCCGCACGGTGGTGCAGCTGCCGCTCGCCGGGGTGCGGGCGGCCCGGATCTACGAACTGGCCCGGCGGCCGGCAGCCGACGACGTTCCCGCGGTGGCCACGGTGCTGCAGGCGTTCCGGGACGTCGCGGCACGGGTGCGGGACTGACCCCCGACAGCACGAAGGCCCGCACCGGGGCGGGCCTTCGACGGTGACGGTGCGGGGTCAGGCCAGCGCCTTGGCCTTCAGCGTCTCGTACTCCTGCTGTGTGATGGTGCCTGCATCGAGCAGGGCCTTCGCGTCCGCGATCTGCTCGGCCGAGGACTTGCCCGCCACGGAACGGATGTAGCTGTCCTGGGCCTGCTTCACCTCCTGCGCGGCCGCCATCGACCGCTGGGCCATGCCGTCGCTCTTGACGATGAGATACACCAGCGCGGTCAGCAGCGGGATGAAGAACAGGAAGATGATCCAGATGGCCTTCGCCCAGCCCGACGTCTTATGGTCGCGGAACAGGTCGGTGATGATGGAGAACAACAGGATCAGGTAGGCCACGAAGCCGAAGGTGACGATGATCACCCAGAGAAAGTCCCAGAAAGAGTCCATTGCAGCGCTCCATTCACAGTCGAATTCACTCTGCGCTGACTATCGCACCGGGCCGGGGCACCCGCGTCATCCGAAACAGGTGAAATGCGGCCGGTGCGGACTCCCCGCCCGCGGTGGCGGAAACGCCGAACGGCCGCGACACCGGTAGGTGCCGCGGCCGTTTGGGTGGGGACTACTTGCCTGCTTCGACCGCCCGGCGCATGCCGCGCTCGACCGCACCGATGATGTACGGACGCAGTTCGACGGCCGGGATGACGGCGTCGACGGAGCCGACCCGCTGAGCCCGCTGGATGTTGTGCACGGCCTCGAACTCGGCCGCGACCTCACCGAGCTTCTCGTTGCGCACCGCAGCCTGCTGGGCCGCCAACTCCACCCTCAGGTGAGCCTGCTGGGCGTCGTTCTGGGCGCCCGCCAGGTTGGCCTCGAGCTCCCGGATCGACGGGTCGGCGGCCACCCGAGAGTTGACCTCGCGGGTGAACACCACGGCCGCGGCGGGGGCACCACCGAGGACCGACGCGAACGAACCCTCGACCGCCAGCACCTCCATGTTGTCGTTCAGTGCTCCGGAGAACACCACGAACGCGCCACCGTGGTAGCGGGAGACGACGCAGAACACGATCGGGCCGTCGAAGTTGACGATGGCGCGGCCGATCTCGGCGCCGTACTCGAGCTGGATGTGCCGCAGCGAGTCCGGGGAACCGTCGAAGCCGGACAGGTTGGCCAGCACCACGAGCGGACGGCTGCCGCTGGCGGCGTTGATCGCCCGGGCCGTCTTCTTCGACGACTGCGGGAACAGCGTTCCCGCGGTCCACTGGTCGGGACCGTTGGCCGGCGACCATCCCTTACGGGCGATGGCCCGCGACTCGATGCCGATGACGCTCACCGGGTAACCGCCGAGGTGCGCGTCGAACACGACGGACGTGTCGGCGTCCGCCATGTCGGCCCACCGCTCCAGCACCGCGTGGTCCTGGTCGACGAGCGAACGCATCACCGTGCGAATGTCGAACGGCTTCTTGCGTTCCGGGTTCGTCTCCGCGGAGAAGATGTCGCCGACCGTGGTGAAGTCGCTGGACGGGTGGATGTGCGGGAAGGACCGCACGTCGCGCCCGATCGGGTCGCTGGTCTGCGCCCGACGCGGGAAGCGTTCTCCGGCAACGACGTACGCGTGGTCGTAGTGCGCGAACAGGATCTCGCACGCGGCGGGCAGGTTCGGCGCCCAGTACTGCGCCTCACCGTTCGGGCCCATCACGCGGTCGTAACCACCGATGCCGAAGTTGTCCTCGGCCGAGACGCCACCCGAGTAGTCGAGCGAGTTCTTACCGGTGAGCACCATGGCACTGTCCGGCGTCATGACGAGGATGCCCTTGGTGTGCATCAGCATCGTGGCTTCGGCGTTCCAGTACGGCTGCGCACCGACGTTGATGCCGGCCACGATCACGTTGACCTCGCCACCGTTCTGCGTGAACGTGATGAGGCGACGCAGGCCGCGGGACACCCAGTCCATGTTCTCGGTGCCGCTGTCCATGGAGATCGTCGCGCCGGACGACAGCGCGAACCACTCGACCGGGACACCCAGCTTCTCGGCCAGGTCCACACCGGCGACGAGGCGGGCGCACTCGGCTTCCGCGACCGTGCCGAGGGCCTTCGTCGGGTCACCGAAGAGCGCGACGCGGGTCATTCCCTCGGGATGCCGGTCGGTGCGGGCGGTGACCAGACCGACGACGAGGCCGGCCTTGTTCTGACCGTACGGACGCTCGACGGGAACCAGCTGGCCCGTCTCGTCCAGGTCGTGCTCGACGAAGCTGCCGTCGCGGCCGGTGAGCAGCGGGATCAGCTCGTACGGGTAGACGGTGCCGCGGGCACGTGAGCTGCGGACCTTCTGCGTGTACGCGTCGAGCGGCTGCAGCGGCTCGGTCGGCGGTTCGGTGACCTTGACGACCACGCCGGCACCGGTGCGGTAGGAGAAGCGCAGAGCCTTCTCCCGCGACTCCGTGCCGGGCTCGCCCTGGAGCCGGGCGATCACGGTGATCTCCTCGAGTCCGGCGCCCGCGGTGAGCGGTGCCGCGACCCGGGCGAACGCCTCGAGGTCCTCGACCGGGACGTCGATCTTCGGCCACACGTACAGCACGACGCGGTTGGCGTCGAGCTTGCGCTTGCTGCCGCGCGTGGCCTGCGCCCGGCGGATGCCGTCGAGGCACGACTGCAGGACGCGTTCCGCGGCGGGAACGCCGATGACCTGGCCGTCCTCGTTGCGGACCGGCGTGATGTCGCGGATCTCGGCGAGCGCGATGAGGCGTTCGTCGGTGGGGTTGTCGCGCGAGACCAGGTTGAACAGGAACGTGTCGGCGACCGCGGGGAGGCGGGTGCCGTCGAAGTTCTTCAGGCGCCACAGGTCGAGTCGCTGGCCGGTGAGCGGGTGCATGTCCCGGATCAGCTTCTCTTCCGCGAGGACACCTGCGTCCGGGCGGTACGTGAACTTGCGGACGTCCACGTCGGTTCCGCCGAAGACGGACACCGTGACCCGGCGGCAGGTCGCGGCCAGCGGCAGCGCCGTCAGCGCCTTCCGCAGGTCCTCGGACATCGTGTTCGGGTCGGCGGGCGGTGCGGTCCACGACAGGTAGAGGTCGAGGACGAGGTTCTCGGGGTTCTCCGAGGCGACGGCACCGATCTCGTCGAGCGCACCGGGCAGTTCGGCGTACTCGGCGACGGCCGACACCAGGTTGAGGCGCTCGCCGAGCAGATCGAAGTTGCCGGTGACGAAACGCCGTCCGTTGCGGTCGAAGGACGTGACGTTCTCGAGCGTGCGGATGTCGTAGTAGCGACGGGTGACGACCTCGAGCAGCGGCCCGACGGTGGTGCTCTTGCGTGCGATCCGCTGCCCGAGGAGCTCGGTCAGCGACTGCGGGGTGGCGACCAATGCCTCGAGGCGTTCCTGGTAGTCGACGGCGTCGGGACGCTCGGCGAGGTACTCGAGGCTGCCGCGGACACCGTCGTAGACCTGCTCGCGGGCCTTGCGGATCTGCGGCTCGTCGAAGAACCGGAACCGCACGTTGCGGGCGACGTTGCCGATCACCGGGTAGCGGACCTGGGTGGCGATGATCAGCCGGTCCAGGACCTCACCGAGTCCGCTGGGTGCGCGGCCGGGAGCGTTCTTTTCGTTCAGCCACCGATCGAGCAGGGCGGCGATGACGGGAACCTGGTTGTCCATGCGCTGCTGCGCGAGGAACAGGCGGTAGACCGCCTCCTCCAGCTCTGCGGTGCGCTCGAGGTCGGTGACGTCGTAGTGACGCAGCGCCCGCGACAGCCGGGTCGTGAACGACTCGGGCAGGCCTTCGAGCTCGACGTCGAGAGTGTGGAGGTAGGTGTGGAAGTGCTCGCGCGGGCTGTGGACGCGCTCGTCACCGTCCTCCTCGGCTGCGGTCGGACGGTTACGTCCGATCTCGCAGATGTCCGCGAACGTGTTCAGCAGGGCGAGTTCCGCCTGCACGAGATCCGGGTCGCCGGCGATCTCGGCGCGCAGCTTCTCGTAATCGGCGAGGAGAACACCGGCCCGCTTCGCGCTGACGTCGTAACCGGTGAGCAGTGCGGCGAGTGCGTCGATCTGCTCGAGGGCATCGGCCCGGGTGTTCCCGTGCGAAGCGGGAGAACCGAGATCGAATTCGACGCGAGGCGACTTCGGAGCGGTGGACTCCTCGGAGCTCTCCTCGACGCGCAGCAGTGCCGTTCCGGCGTCGACCTGGGAGTTGACCATGGCGAGAACTTCCCGCACCCGGCCTGCGACGGGGGCGCGGACCGCGGTCTCCATCTTCATGCTCTCGAGGACGACCAGCGTGGCGCCGACCTCGACCTCGTCGCCGACGGACACGGGCACCGCGACCACGACTGCGGGAGCCGGTGCGCGGACGACGCCGGCCTCGTCCTGGCTGATCTGGTGGCTGATGCCGTCGACCTCGACGAGGTACTGGGCGCGGCCTGCGACCGAGACGACGTGGTGGCGGCGGTCGCCGATCACCAGACGGCTCTCGAACTCGCTGAGGCGGTCGACCTCGACCTCGGTCTCGGGGGCGTCCCCGTCGACGCGGTAGGTGTGGGCGCCGACCTGCGTGACAGTGAGTCCGTAGGCCTGGCCCTGGTAGCTGAGCTCCACCTTGCGGCCGATGGCGTGGCCGGCGCGGGGGCGTCCACCGCGAGCGGACGACAGGAACGCCTCACGCTCGAGCTTCTCCTCGGCGTCGTAGACGTCGATGGCGGCGGCGATCAGGGCGACGTCCGCGGTCCGGGACGGGACGTTGGAGTTGCCTGCGTCGGTGCGGTCCAGCCAGCCGGTGTCCGCGGACGCCGAGATGACCTCTTCGCGGTCCAGCAGGTCCAGCAGGAACGACTTGGTGGTGGTGCCGCCCTGCAGCACGACCGTGGTCTCGCGGAGCGCGGTGCGCAGACGCGCGAGCGCCTCGGAGCGGTCGCGACCCCAGGCGATGACCTTGGCGACCATCGAGTCGTAGTCGGGCGGGATGACGTCGCCCTGGGCGATGCCGGTGTCGACGCGGAGACCGCTGCCGAGCGGGAACTTGAGCAGCTGCACGGCGCCGGGCGCGGGAGCGAAGCCGTTGGCGGCGTCCTCCGCGTTGAGGCGGGCCTCGACGGCGTGACCGAACTCGGGCGGGCAGTCGCCGACCAGCGGCTCACCGCTCGCGACGAGGATCTGCAGCTTCACCAGGTCGATGCCGGTGGTGGCCTCGGTGATGGGGTGCTCGACCTGCAGGCGGGTGTTGACCTCGAGGAACGTGAACGTCTTCTGCTCGGGCTGGTACAGGTACTCGACCGTGCCGGCGCCGCGGTAGCCGGCGGCGCGCACGAGCTCTGCGGAGACGGTGCGCAGGTGGTTCGACTGCTCGGCGGTGAGGAGCGGGGAGCTGGACTCCTCGATGACCTTCTGGTTCTTGCGCTGGATGGAGCAGTCGCGCACACCGGGAGCCCAGACGTTGCCGAAGTTGTCGGCAATTACCTGTACCTCGACGTGGCGTGCGTCGGTAACCAGTCGTTCGATGAACACGACGGGGTCGCCGAAGGACCGCTGGGCCTCACCCTGGGTGCGTTCGAGCGCGAGTTCGAGTTCGTCCTCGGACCACACCTTGCGGATACCGCGGCCACCACCACCGGAGCGGGCCTTGATGATGAGCGGGTAGCCGATGGCCTGGGCGTGACGGCGGGCGTCGGCGCGGGTGGCGACGGGGCCGCCGCTCCACGGCGCGACCGGGACCTCCACCTTCTCCGCGAGGAGCTTGGCCTCCACCTTGTCGCCCAGCAGGCGCATCGCTTCGGCGGGCGGGCCGATGAACGTGATGCCGAGCTGCTCGCAAACCTCGACGAACGCGGGATCCTCGGCGACGAAGCCCCAGCCGACCCACACGGCGTCGGCCTTGCTCTCGCGCAGCGCGCGGGCCAGCTCGGCGTGATCGAGGTAGGCGGTGCCGGTCTTGACTGTGCGCAAGCACACACCCTCGTCGGCCTGCCGAACGAACATCGCGCGGCGTTCCGCCTCGGTGTGCAGTGCGATCGTGCGGATGCCGTAGTTGTGCTCGGCGTTCAGTTCGCGCACCGCACGAATCAGGCGGACCGCCGCCTCGCCGCGGTTGACTATCGCTATTCGCTTGAACATCTGTTATCGCTCCGTTTCCGTAAAACTCATTGATCCGCAGAGTGTTTCGATGGCCAAGGCCATGTCCGCCGAGGACTGGGTGCCGCCTTCGCGGACACGTGCACCCCTGCACAACCCACTTGACTAACTCCAGGGGCGCCCCGAACGCGATCGTCGGACCTGCGCCATTGCGGGTCCGCTGCTCGGGGAATGCGAGCATAACGTCGAAAATATGTACCCGCGCGTAACTTCTGCGAGGCCCCGATCGGCTTGTCAAGCGTTCAAGGACTTGCGTGTCGACCCTACGAGAGAGTAATAACGCCGGAATTCCGTCGAACTGGGCGTCCTCCGTCGAGGTATCTGCAACGCTTTGTCACAGAGTCGTTTTCGTCCGGTTCCTCGAGAAGCTCTCGGGGAAGGGAACTTTCACGCGGATGTTACTGACGGTTTACCTTCGGGTCGGCGGACGCCGGTTCGGTCGCGTGCGCCACTGCGCCCCGCACACCCACGTGTGCCTCGCGGTGCATTCGGTCGACCATGTGCGGATAGTGCAGTTCGAACGCCGGCCGCTCGGAGCGGATGCGCGGCAGCTCGGTGAAGTTGTGCCGCGGCGGCGGGCAGGTCGTCGCCCATTCGAGCGAGTTGCCGAAACCCCACGGGTCGTCCACCGTGACCACCTCGCCGTAGCGGTAGCTCTTGAAGACGTTCCAGACGAACGGCACGGTCGACGCGCCCAAGACGAACGCGAACACCGTGGAGACCGAGTTGAGAACGGTGAAGCCGTCCGAGGGCAGGTAGTCGGCGTAGCGGCGCGGCATCCCCTCGGCGCCGAGCCAGTGCTGGACGAGGAACGTGCCGTGGAAACCGGTGAACGTGGTCCAGAAATGCCATTTGCCGAGACGCTCGTCGAGCATGCGGCCTGTCATCTTCGGGAACCAGAAGTAGATGCCCGCGTATGTGGCGAAAACGATCGTCCCGAACAGCACGTAGTGGAAGTGGGCGATCACGAAGTAGCTGTCGGTGACGTGGAAGTCCAGCGGCGGGCTCGCGAGGATGACGCCGGTGAGGCCGCCGAAGATGAACGTGATGAGGAAGCCGAGCGAGAACAGCATGGGGGTCTCGAACGTCAGCTGCCCTTTCCACATGGTGCCGATCCAGTTGAAGATCTTCACCCCGGTGGGCACCGCGATGAGGAACGTCATGAACGAGAAGAACGGCAACAGCACCGCGCCCGTCGCGTACATGTGGTGCGCCCACACGGCGATCGACAGGGCCGCGATGGCGATCGTCGCGTAGACGAGCCCGCTGTACCCGAAGAGCGGTTTGCGGCTGAAGACCGGGAAGATCTCCGACACGATGCCGAAGAACGGCAGCGCGACGATGTACACCTCCGGATGGCCGAAGAACCAGAACAGGTGCTGCCACAGCAGCACGCCGCCGGTGGCCGGGTCGTACAGATTGCCGCCCAGGTGGCGGTCGACGAACAGCCCCATCAGCGCCGCGGTGAGGATCGGGAACGCCACCAGGATCAGGATGCTGGTGATGAATATGTTCCACGTGAAGATCGGCATCCGGAACATGATCATGCCCGGGGCTCGCAGGCAGATGACGGTGGTGATCATGTTGACCCCGCCGAGGATGGTGCCGAGACCGGACAGCGCCAGCCCCATGATCCACAGATCGGCGCCGACACCCGGCGCATGCAGCGCGCTCGTCAGCGGCGAGTATGCCGTCCAGCCGAAATCCGCGGCACCGCCGGGGGTGATGAAACCCGCGATCGCGATCGTGCCGCCGAACAGGAACGCCCAGTAACTGAACGCGTTGAGACGGGGAAACGCGACGTCGGGGGCGCCGATCTGCAGCGGCAGGATGTAGTTGGCGAACCCGAACACGATCGGCGTCGCGTACAGCAGCAGCATGATCGTGCCGTGCATCGTGAACAGCTGGTTGTACTGCTCGTTCGACAGGAACTGCAGACCCGGGACGGCGAGTTCGCCGCGGATCAGCAGGGCCATCAGACCGCCGGCCATGAAGAACGCGAACGACGTGATCAGGTACAGAATCCCCAGGTCCTTGGGATCCGTCGTCGTGATCATCTTGTAGAAGAAGCTGCCCTTGGGGCGGCGCCGGGCCGGATACGGGCGGACCGGAAGATGCTGTTGAAATGCCAGATTCACGACGCCCCCCGAAGGGTCCGAGGCGGTTCGGGTCCGGTGTGGACTCCGTTACCAGGGTAGTCACCCGACGCCCGGAGGGAGCCGCTTTCCGGGGCCGGAAACGACGCTACCGCAGGTGCGCGTGATGCGCGCCTGCGGCAGCGAGGGTCGGGAAGCGGTCAGTGCGCGCGGTTGACCGCCGACACCACGGCCCGCAGCGACGCGGTAGTGATCGACGTCGCGATGCCCACACCCCAGACCACGGTGTTCCGTCCGTCGGGAGCAGTCACCGCGCACTCGACGTACGCGGCCGCCTGGGCGTCGTCACCGGCCGACATGGCGTGCTCGGAGTAGTCGAGAACCCGCACGTCGAAGTCGATCGTGGCGAGCGCGTCGACGAACGCGGCGAGCGGGCCGTTGCCCGAACCCGAGATCTCGTGCTCCTTGCCGTCGACCTTCACGGTCGCGGTGATGGAGTCGGTGCCGCCGTCCTCCTCGGACGCCGTGACCTTCTGCTTCATCCGCTCGAGCGGCGTGATCGGAGCCAGGTACTCCTCGTGGAAGACGTCCCACATCTCCTTGGGCGACACCTCGCCACCCTCGCCGTCGGTGATCCGCTGGACGGCCTGCGAGAACTCGATCTGCAGGCGACGCGGCAGCACCAGCCCGTGATCGGCCTTCATGATGTACGCGACGCCGCCCTTGCCGGACTGCGAGTTGACGCGGATCACGGCCTCGTAGGTGCGGCCCACGTCCTTGGGGTCGATCGGCAGGTAGGGCACCGCCCACAGGATGTCGTCGACGTCCGCGTCCTGCGAGTCGGCGTCGAACTTCATGGCGTCCAGACCCTTGTTGATCGCGTCCTGGTGGCTGCCGGAGAACGCGGTGTACACGAGGTCGCCGCCGTACGGGTGGCGTTCGTGGACGGGCAGCTGGTTGCAGTACTCGACGGTGCGGCGGATCTCGTCGATGTTCGAGAAGTCGATCTGCGGGTCGACGCCCCGGGTGAACATGTTGAGTCCGAGCGTGACCAGGCAGACGTTGCCGGTGCGTTCACCGTTGCCGAACAGGCAGCCCTCGATGCGGTCGGCGCCGGCCTGGTAGCCCAGCTCGGCGGCGGCCACGCCGGTGCCGCGGTCGTTGTGGGGGTGCAGCGACAGGATGACCGAGTCGCGGCGGGCCAGGTTGCGGTGCATCCACTCGATGGAGTCGGCGTACACGTTGGG
>NZ_JASHKX010000082.1:0-936 GCF_030058635.1 Rhodococcus sp. IEGM 1305 | reverse complement strand
TTGGCTTAGAAGCAGCCACCCTTGAAAGAGTGCGTAATAGCTCACTGGTCAAGTGGTTCTGCGCCGACAATGTAGCGGGGCTCAAGTACACCGCCGAAGCCGCGGCACTCACACAACACCCACTCGTTTCTGCGGAGACGGGTGCAGTGGTGTGGGTGGGTAGGGGAGCGTCGTGCCGCCGGGGAAGCGCCGGAGTGATCCAGGTGTGGAGGCGGCGCGAGTGAGAATGCAGGCATGAGTAGCGAAAGACGAGTGAGAAACTCGTCCGCCGAATGACCAAGGGTTCCTGGGCCAGGTTAATCCGCCCAGGGTGAGTCGGGACCTAAGACGAGGCCGACAGGCGTAGCCGATGGACAACGGGTTGATATTCCCGTACCCGTGTGAACGCGCCCCTGGTGAATCATCGGTACTAACCGTCCAAAGGGTGATCGATCTCCTTCGGGAGACGGGATCCTGCTGCACGGGACCTTCGGTGGTAGTAGCCAAGCGATGGGGTGACGCAGGAAGGTAGTGGGGCCGGTCAGTGGTTGTACCGGTGTAAGCCTGTAGGGCGTGACATAGGCAAATCCGTGTCGCACGAGCCTGAGAGGTGATGCGTAGCCGAATGAGGCGAATTCCATGATCCTATGCTGCCGAGAAAAGCCTCTAGCGAGCTTTCACACGGCCCGTACCCCAAACCGACACAGGTGGTCAGGTAGAGAATACCGAGGCGATCGAGAGAACTGTGGTTAAGGAACTCGGCAAAATGCCCCCGTAACTTCGGGAGAAGGGGGACCAGCCCTGGTGAAGACCTTCGCGGTCGGAGCTGGGGGTGGTCGCAGAGACCAGAGAGAAGCGACTGTTTACTAAAAACACAGGTCCGTGCGAAGTCGTAAGACGAGGTATACGGACTGACGCCTGCCCGGTGCTGGAAGGTTAAGAGGACCGGTTAGCTCT
>NZ_JASHKX010000061.1:0-25262 GCF_030058635.1 Rhodococcus sp. IEGM 1305 | reverse complement strand
TGTGCGCCGAGACTGCGGGCGAGCTGCGCCCCGAGGGCAAGACCGTCCTCCCCGCTGGGGGTGGCGAGATATCCAACGACCAAACGCATGGTGACGGTTCCGATCTGTCTCGGGGCGGGTGGTTTACGCGAAGCCGACGTACTTGGTCTCGAGGTACTCCTCGATGCCTTCGGTGCCGCCTTCGCTGCCGAGTCCGGACTGCTTGACTCCACCGAACGGTGCGGCGACGTCGGAGATGACTCCGCGGTTGACGCCGACCATGCCGCTCTCGAGCTTGTCGGCGACGCGGAACGCGCGGTCGACGTTCTGGGTGTAGATGTACGCGGCGAGACCGTATTCGGTGTCGTTGGCGGCGGCGACGCCCTCGGCCTCGGTGTCGAAACCGGTGATCGCGGCGACGGGTCCGAAGATCTCCTCGCGGACGATGCGCGCGTTCGCGGGCACCTCGTCGAGGACGGTGGGCTGGAAGAAGTAGCCGGGACCGTCGACGGACTTGCCGCCGGTGCGGACCCGGGCGCCCGCGGCGACGGCGTCGTCGACGAGGGACGCCACGTTGCGGCGCTGCTTCTCGTTGACGAGGGGGCCGACGTTGGTGCCGTCGTCGCTGCCCGGTCCGACGGTGAGTGCGGCGATCCGGTCGGTGAGCTTGGTGGTGAATTCCTCGCGCACGGAGTTGGCCACGATCAGGCGGTTGGCGGCGGTGCAGGCCTCGCCGCCGTTGCGCATCTTCGCGGCCATCGCGCCCTCGACCGCGGCGTCGATGTCTGCGTCGTCGAACACCACGAACGGGGCGTTGCCGCCGAGTTCCATCGAGGTGCGCAGAACCTGCTGGGCGGACTGCTCGATGAGGATCTTGCCGACCCGGGTGGATCCGGTGAACGTCACCTTCCGCAGCCGCGGATCCGCGAGCAGCGGTTCGGTGACGGCGGCGGCGTTCGACGCGGGCAGCACCGACAGCACACCGGCGGGCAGGCCTGCCTCGGCGAAGATCTCGGCGAGCAGCAGCATGGTGAGCGGGGTGTCCTCGGCGGGCTTGACGATGATCGTGCAGCCGGCGGCGAGCGCGGGGCCGATCTTGCGGGTGCCCATCGCGAGGGGGAAGTTCCACGGTGTGACGGCCAGGGTGGGTCCGACCGGCACTTTGGTGACCATGATCCGTCCGCTGCCGGACGGCGACGTGGTGTAGCGGCCCTGGATGCGGACGGCTTCCTCGCTGAACCAGCGCAGGAACTCGGCGCCGTAGTTCACCTCGCCGCGGCTTTCCGGCAGGGCCTTGCCCATCTCCATCGTCATCAGCAGCGCGAGGTCGTCGGTGCGCTCGATGACCTTCTCCCACGCCGAGCGCAGGATGATCGACCGCTGCCGCGGCGCGGTCGCCGCCCATTCCTCCTGGACTGCCGCGGCGGAGTCCAGTGCGCGCATCGCGTCCTTGCCGCCGGCATCGGCGACGTCGGCGATGAGGGTTCCCGTGGCCGGGTCGTAGACCGGGAACGTGCCGCCGTCGATCGGGTCGGTCTGGGCGCCGTCGATCCACAGACCGGTGGGCAGGGTGGCGCGGAGCCGTTCGAAATCAGTCATCGGAGTCCTCGTGGTGGGAATGGTGGTGATCGCACGCCTCCGGGGTGGGGGCGACGTCGAGGGCGGGGTTGCGGTCGAAGAATCCGGCCGGCTTCAGCCAGAAGGACACGGTGTCCGCAGGCATGATCGGCCAATCCTCCGGCCGGGGAATGTGGTGGATACCGAACGTGTACCAGAGCACCACGTCGGTGTTCTCGATCGGGCGGTTTGCCTCGGTCCATGCGGGAAGTCCGTGATCGACCTTGCTCTGGTTCACGAATTCCCCGGCAGGCCAGCGCTCGTCGGGTGAGTTGGGTGTCACCCAGACGGTGTGGCCGATCGCACCGGTGCGCTGGAAGATCGGCGACGCCGGGTCGAACATCGACGGTATCGCGCCGCCGGGTACGAGCTTGTAGGCGGGGGCGGTGCCGAGCCCGGTGGTCGCGTTGTCGTTGACCACCTTCCACGCCCGCTGGCTCTGCCAGTCGAAGTCCTGGCGGCCTTCGTGTTCGGTGCGCAGCGGGGTGTTCTTCTGGCGCAGCGCCAGACCCAGAGGGTTGTCCGGGCCCATCGGCACCACCTCGGTCTCGGTCGCGTACACCGTGTTCTCGGTGCCGTCCACGTCGAGATCGAGGCGGGCGACCAGGAAGTGCTGGTGGAACGGCGCGTACGTGCGGTTGTCGACGAGCGTCCCGCTGGGGTGCTCCCCGCCTTCGGGGAAGTGGCTGACCACCATGATCCCGGTGGCGCGGACCTCGCACTCGATGTTGCCGTCCTGGTAGAACCGCCAGTACACGAGATATTCGTAGTTCGCGACCGTCACGTGTGTCGACACCGTCAGCCGCCGCATGCGGCGCACCTCGGCGCCCGCGTCGTGGTCGACGTGCTTCCAGAGGACGGCGTTGTCCTCCTCGTGGATACAGATCGCGTTCTCGATCGTGTACGGCACACCGTGGCTGTCGTGGAGGACGGCGTCGAGGTACCGGATCTCACCGAGGCAGTCGCAGCCCAGGGTCAGCGACGTGGTCATGAACCCGATGCCCCACTCGCCGATGTCGAAGGCGGTGCGGCGGTAGTGATCGGTGCTGGTATCGCGATACGGCACCGCCATTTCCGCGAACGACATCCGGTTCGCGATCGAGCGCACCCGGCCGTTGTCGTTGTACGTCACCGCGTGCAGGGTCATGCCCTCGCGGTAGTTGAACCCCACCCGCAGCGACCAGTTCTGCCACTCGAGCTTGTTGCCCTCGAGCGTGAACGACGGTCCCTCCGGCTGGACGATGTCCAACGGCTTCAACGGCGGCCGGGTGCTCGCGTCGCGGATCCGTTCCGGGATGTGCCGGGGCACGTACTCGCCCATGACCTCGGGACGTTCGACGCTGAACGTGTCCTCGATCTCGAGCAGTTCCATCTTGTTGACGTCGATCACGCAGTGGAAACCGTTGACCGGGCCCGCATACGGGTTGGCGCCCTCGGCCGCCCGCACCCAGGTGTCCGACCAGCCGAGCCGGCGCCCCTTGTACTTTTCCGGGGTCACCGCGTCGCCGTACGTCCACACGTCCATGAACACCAGGCTCATGTCCGTGACCCCGCGCTTCGCGAGCGCCGCGATCACGTCCGGGTGCCCGCGGAGGAAGGCGTCCGCCTCTTCCCATTCGTCCACGGTGAAATTCGCCTGGACGTCCGGGATGTGCTCCCAGGAGACCACGTTGTCTTCCGTGAGCGAGACGAGCGCCTTGTAGGTGTCTCCGCTGCTGCGGTCGAAGCACACGACGACGGCCCGGCGGTCCGGGACGGCGCCCGACGCGTCGAACGCCGACACCTCGGCCTTGGCCGGCTCGGCCAGTTCGATCGACGCGAACCGCCAGCCGTCCCCGACCCCGTGTTCCCGGGCGAGGACGGCCGCAGCCTGCGCGAATTCGTCCGCCCCCAACGGGTCCAGAGGATGGAACGTGCCGGTGGTCGTCCGGGTCATGGTGTCTCCTCTGGTCGTGGGGTGGGCACTTCGTGCTCGTGCGCCTTTTCGGTAGCGGTGACTACCGAAAAGGCGCACGGGTCAGACGAGCGAGCGCACGATCTGCTCGATGACGGTCAGGGCGTCGTCGAGCAGGTCGTCGCTGATCACCAGCGGCGGAAGCAGTCGGATGACGTTTCCGTAGGTACCGCACGTCAGCAGAATGACACCTTGTTCGAGCGCATGTGCGGCAATCGCCTTCGTCAGTTCGGCGTCCGGCTCGTCGGTGCCGGGCTTGACGAACTCCATCGCGAGCATCGCGCCGCGTCCACGCACGTCACCGATGACGCCGACGTCGGCGGCCAGGGCCTTCAGCCGCGGCAGGGCCAGGTCGCCGATGTGCTGTGCGCGAGCGGGCAGGTCGAACTTCCGCATGCTGTCGATCGCGGCGAGTGCGGCGGCACACGCGACGGGGTTGCCGCCGTACGTGCCACCCAGACCGCCGGGGTGCACCTTGTCGAGGAGTTCGGCGCGGCCCGTGATCGCGGACAGCGGCATGCCGCCCGCCATGCCCTTGGCCATCGTGATGATGTCCGGGACGATCTCCTCGTGCTCGCAGGCGAACCAGGCGCCGGTGCGGGAGAACCCGGTCTGCACCTCGTCGGCGATGAACACGACGCCGTTGGCGCGGGCCCAGTTCACCAGGGTGGGGAGGAATCCCTCGGCGGGAACGATGAATCCGCCCTCGCCCTGGATCGGCTCGATGATGATCGCCGCGAGCGAATCGGCGCCGATCTGCTTCTCCATCTGGCTGATTGCGCGCTGGGCGGCCTGCTCGCCGGTCAGTCCGTCCTGGTCCCGGTAGGGGTAGGACATGGGGAGCCGGTACACCTCGGGCGCGAACGGACCGAAGTGAGCCTTGTAGGGCATCGACTTGGCGGTGAGGGCCATCGTCAGGTTCGTCCGACCGTGGTAGGCGTGATCGAACGCGACGACGGCGTCGCGGCCGGTGGCGAGGCGAGCGACCTTGATCGCGTTCTCCACCGCCTCCGCGCCCGAGTTGAACAGGACGGTGCGCTTCTCGTGGTCGCCCGGGGTGAGGGCGGCGAGCTCCTCCGCCACGCGGACATAGCCCTCGTACGGGGTGACCATGAAACAGGTGTGGGTGAAGTGCCCGACCTGCTCCCGGACCGCCTCGGCGACAGCCGGATCGGATGCGCCCACGCTGGTGACCGCGATACCCGAGCCGAGGTCGATCAGGGAGTTGCCGTCGACGTCGACGACCACACCACCGTCGGCATCCGCCGCGTACACGGGGACGCTGGAGCCGACGCCCGCGGCCACGGTGGCGCGGCGGCGTGCGGTGAGGGCCGCCGACTTCGGGCCGGGGAGCTCGGTGACCAGGGCGCGCTTCTGCGGCAGCCGGTACTGGATGTCGTTCATGATGGTGCAGTCCTCAGGGTCGTGACGTGGATGGGTAGGGGGTGGGCGACGTCAGTCGTTGGAGCTCATGACGTGCTTGATGCGGGTGTAGTCCTCGACGCCGTAGCCGGAGAGGTCCTTGCCGTAGCCGGAGTACTTGAATCCGCCGTGCGGCATCTCGGCGACGAGCGGGATGTGGCAGTTGATCCAGACGGCACCGAAATCGAGTGCGGCCGAGAGCCGTTGCGTGACGCCGTGGTCGTTGGTCCACACACTCGACGCCAGACCGTACCGGACGTCGTTGGCGAGGGTGACGGCCTCCTTCTCGTCGGAGAAGCTCTGCACGGTGAGGATGGGACCGAACGTCTCCTCCTGCACGATGTCGTCGCGCTGGTCGACGCCGGTGATCACGGTGGGTTCGAAGAAGAATCCCTGGTCTCCCGAACGCTTTCCGCCGGTGACGATCTTGGCCGAGGTGGGGAGCGCGGCGATCTTGGAACTGACCGCGTTGAAGTGGTTGACGTTGTTGAGCGGACCGTAGAACGTGTCCGGGTCGTCCGGCAGGCCGGGCTTGAGCGTCTCGGCCTTGCGGACGAGTGCGTCGACGAGCTGGTCGTGGATGGACTCGTGGACGAGGACGCGGGTGGCGGCGGTGCAGTCCTGGCCGCCGTTGAAGAAGGCAGCCTCGGCGATGCCGCTCGCGGTCTTCTCGATGTCGACGTCACCGAAGACGATGGCGGGTGCCTTGCCGCCCAGTTCGAGGTGGGCGCGCTTGAGCTGGCGTGCGGCGGAGACCGCGACGGCGATACCGGCGCGAACGGATCCGGTGATCGACACCAGTCCGAGGGCCGGGTTCTCCACGAGGGTGGCGCCGGTCTCACCGTTGCCGAGGACGACGTTGAAGACGCCGTCCGGCAGGATCCCCTTGGTCAGCCGGGCCAGGACGAGTGTGCTGTTCGGGGTGGTGTCGCTGGGCTTGAGCACGATCGTGTTGCCTGCCGCGAGCGCGGGGCCGATCTTCCACAGCGCCATCATGAACGGGTAGTTCCACGGGGTGACCTGACCGACGACACCGATCGGCTCGCGGCGCACGTAGGACGTGAAGCCGTCCATGTACTCGCCGGCGGCCTTGCCTTCGAGCATCCGGGCCGCACCCGCGAAGAAGCGGAGCTGATCGGCGCCCACCTTGATCTCTTCGTCGGCGATGACCTGCTTGGGCTGCCCGGTGTTGCGGCACTCCGCCTCGACGAGTTCGTCGCTGTGCGCCTCGATCGCGTCGGCGAGCTTCAGCAACGCGGTCTGGCGCACGCTCGGGGTGGTCTTGCCCCACGAGACGAAGGCCCGCTCGGCTGCCTCGACAGCGGCGTCCACGTCGGCCTTGGTGGAGACGGGCGCACGCCCGACGACGCTCTCGTCCACGGGGTTGATCAAGTCCAGCGTCTCCGTCGCGGATGAGGCGACGAACTCACCGTTGATGTAGTTCTCGAGTACGTCGATCGACATTCGTACCGGTTCCTCTCGTGGGGTCGAAACTCGTGGTTCGGAACGGACCGTCGGTCGAACAGTCCGACCGGGGTCCGGAGTTGCAGAGCATCTGAAAACAAGTGTGCGCTGCCTCACAAGCCAGGGGCAGCTGACAAAATGGTGAAAGACGCGCCCCCCGCCGCGCCGAGTTGTCCAATCCGGAGTCACCCGTGCGAGCAGGTGTGGCCGGCCGCGCCGGAGCCGGCGAACGGCACGTCCGGAACGGCGCTCGCGGAGGCGGCATCGTGCACGATCGCGCCGCCGACGAGGGTGAGGTCGGCCCGCTGGTCCAGCAGTTGCCCGGGCTCGAGCGTGTAGAGGTCCGCCGACCAGACGACCAGGTCGGCGCGGGCACCCGGACGGATCACTCCGAGCTCGTCCTCGGCGTGCCACGCCCACGCGCCGCCGCGGGTGTACGCCCGCAACGCCGAATCCAGGTCCATCCGTTCGCGCGGAGTCCAGTCGGTGCCGCCGTCCAGGCCCGAGCGGGTCAGGGCCGAGTACAGGCCGACGAGCGGATCCATCTCCCCGACCTGCCAGTCGCTGGAGAACGCCAGCGCCGCCCCCGACTCGGCGAGCGAACGGAATCGCCACGCCCGGTCCCACCGGTCCTCGCCGACGTTCTCCATCCACGTTCCCGCGACGAGGTCCGGCGAGCAGTGCCGCGGCTGCATCGCCGCGACCACGCCGAGCTCCCGGAACCGGGGAAGGTCCTCGGGGTGGAGGCATTCGACATGGACGATGCCGTGCCGCCGGTCGACCGTGCCGTTCACGCGGCCGGCGTGCTCGATCGAGTCGAGCGCCAGGCGGATACCCCAGTCGCCGGTGGCGTGGGTGTGTGTCTGGAAGCCGAGGCGGTCGAGTTCGGTGAGCATCGCGGTGAACTCCTGCGGCGGCAGGCTGGGCGCGCCGCGGTGCCCCGGCCGGTTCGCGTAGTCGGACAGCATGGCCGCGGTATGCGGTTCGATCACGTCGTCGGCGTACAGCTTCACCGGTCCGAGCCGGAGCATGTCGTCGACGGGTGCGCCGTCGACGGCCTCCCGCAGGTCCCGGCGGAACGCGGCGTCGGCGCCGACCGGGTGGAACAGGGCGGTGATCACCCGCGAGTTCATCCGTCCCTCGGCGCGGGCCCGGTACATCAGATCGAGTTCGGCCAGCGGGACCTGCGGTTCGACGACGGTGGTGATGCCGCTCGCGGTCGCCATCTCCAGACTGGACGTGATGCGCCGATAGCGGCGGTCGGGGGAGTACATCGGGATGTCGCGTTGCAGACCGGCCAGACCGGCCCGCGTCATCGCGCTGGTGTAGAAGTCCGTGACCCAGCCGGTGGGGACGCCGTCATCATCGAATTCCGGCTGCCCCCAGGGAATGTGGGTGCCGCGGTCGATTCCGAGGACCCGCAGCGCGGCGTCGTTCAGCCACACCGAGTGCTGGTCGTAGGTGGTGATGAAGACCGGACGGTCCGTGAGGCCGCGCAGGTCGGCGGCGTTCGGGCGGCGCCCGGTCACCACGGAGTAGACGGCGTTCTCGGCGCAGATCCAGTCGAGGTCGGGGCGGGCGGCCGCGTGCGCGCCGATCCGTCGCCGGACCTCGGTGAGGTCGGGTGCGCCTTCGAGGCTCACGGCGTCGGGATCGAATCCGAGGAGCAGGTGGTTGTGGCTGTCGATGATGCCGGGGGTGAGCAACCGGCCGTGCAGGTCGATGGTGCGCCGGGCGGCGGGGGCGTCCTCGGTGGTTCCGACGTACCGGATGTGGCCGTCCGCGATGCCGACGGCCTCGGCCCGGCCGGTGGTGTCGAACGTGCGCACGACGCCGTTGGTCAGAAGCAGGTCGAGCATCAGCAGTTCTCCTCGGGGGCGGCGTTCAGCAACAGCAGGTGGGTGTTCTTGCGCGGTCGCAGGTACAGGGCGAAGTAGACGAAGCCGGCGGTGACGAGTCCGAGGGAGATGCCGAGGCTGAGCCACTGCTCCGGGTCGAGCAGCGTGACGACGAAGACGAGGCCGAGCGCGGCGATGCAGATTCCCGGGGCCAGCGGCCACAACGGCATGCGGTAGCCGGTTCGGGTGGTGCCGCCGCGGCGGTGGTTGATCGCGGCCAGCGCGATGAACAGGTACGTGAACGTCAGGGTCGACCCGGTCGCGGTGAGCAGGACGTCCAGCGGGACGAAGCACGCGGCGAACGCGATGGCGCCCATCACGACGGTGGCGAGGACGGGGACGCGGCCCTTGGTGCTGACGGTCTGCAGCGGCGCGGCGACGGTCTCCGGGAGAGCGCGATCCCGAGCGGCGGCGTAGAGAAGCCTGCCTGCCTGCAGCGTGATCGCGATGATCGCGTTGATCACGGCGAGGGCGATCGAGAGCAGGACCACCATGGCGACGGCGTGACCGGCGCGTTCGGTGAGGAATGCCTCGACGGGAAGGCTGGAACCGTAGAGTTCGGTCTGCGAGCGGGCGCCCACCAGGATCGCGATGAGCGGGACGAGTTCGGTGGCGACGGTGATGACGGCGCTCCAGATCACTGCCTTCGCGATCGAGCGGGCGGCGTTCTTGGTCTCCTCGGCGAAGTAGACGGCGCCGCCGTACCCGTTGTACGCGAAGATCCCCTGGGTGACGGCCAGCATCAGTCCGGAGATCGCCAGTGGTGCGAGGTTGCCGGTGCTCGGATCGAGAACCTCCGGGCTGAGGAGGCTGGTCAGTGGCCGTTCCATGTGGACGAAACCGAGGACGGTGAGCAGAGCCAGCGCCGCCATCTCGACGCCCAGGAAGACCCCGGTGAGCCACGCGTTGGTGCGGATGTCGAAACATGCGGTCACGGTGGTGATCACGACCACGACGAGCGCGGTCTGCTGCGGGGACAGGCCGTGGATCGCGACGCCCAGGTAGTCGGCGACCCCGAGGGCGAAGACGGCGATGATCAGCGGCAGGGAGATGAGACTGATGAAGAACGTGGCGACGCCGAAGGCCGGTCCGAGTGCCCGCGACACGAGCGAGTAGTCGCCGCCGGCAACGGGATACGCGGAGGCGAGTTCGGCGTAGCAGAAGGCGATGAGAATGCTCACGATGCCGGCGATGAGGAATGCCCAGAACACGCCGGTGCCGAACAGGGCGAGCGCCGAGCCGCCGAGGATGAAGACGCTCGACGCCGGCGAGATCGACGACAGGGTGATCAGGATGTTTCCGCCGACGCCGATGCTCCGGGAGAGCGAGGCCTCGTAGGTGCCGGGTGCGGCGGGGGGAGTGGCGGTGGGTGGCCGGGCGGTCTGGTCCATGAGCTGTCCGTTCGGGGAGGGAGAGGGGCGAAATAGTTTTTTGACGGTTCCGTCAAACAACTGGGCCGAGTGTCACAGATCACGTCGGCTAGTGTCAACGGCATGGCGCGACCGAACACTCAGAAACAGCGGCGTTCCGAGCTCATCGAGGCGACACTCCAGGCGGGATCCGCGCACGGGCTCAGGTCGCTGTCCCTGACCGATGTCGCGAAACGCGCGGGCCTGACGCGCGGCGCGCTGCTCTACTATTTCGACGATCTGGATTCGCTTCTCGTCGAGGCCCACCGGGCGGGCACCGAGCGCTATTGCGACCTGCGCGACGAGGCGGTGGCCGCGCAGTCGTCGTACGCCGCCAAGCTGCGGACGGCCATCGACGCCGGGCTGCCGAGCGGTCCCGACGACACCCTGATGCGGCTGCTGTACGAATTCGATTTCATGACAGGCACTTCGGCGCTGCACGACGAACTGGTCCAGAAGATGTATCTGCGGCAGCTCGCGACGTACCGCGCCATCCTCGGCGACGGGCACGCGGCGGGGGAGTTCGCCGTGCGCGGCGACATCGACCAGGCGGCAATGAATCTGGTGGCCCTCGAAGACGCGTACGGGCTGCACATCGTCGGGGGAAACAGTCTCATCACCGTCGAGACCGCGCGCACGGCGATGCTGGGGTTCTGTGAACAGATCGGCTGCGGCGTCACGGAAGACGCCGCAGCCGAACGGGACTGACCGGGTCGGCTACCCCGGGTGGCTGCCTGCCACCTCCGCCTCGTGGCGCACCGAGCCGGCCACCACGGTCAGCTGCACCCGCGCGGTGAGCAGGGAATCGGCGCCCGCGGTGAACGGATCCCCGTCGAGGACCACGAAGTCGGCGGCCTTGCCCGCCACCAGTTGACCGGTGAGATCGTCCCAGCGGCACGAGTAGGCGGCGTCGCGGGTGGCGTGCGCGAGCGCGTCCGCCATCGGCAGTGCGTACTCGGGCAGGTTCGGTGCGAGCGCCGGATCGATCGCGGACTTGCGCGTCGTCGCGATGTACATGTTGGGCAGCGGGGGATGCGGCGCCGTGGGGGCGTCGGACCCCAGCGCGAGGACGGCGCCCGCGGCGGTCATCTCGGGCCACGGGAACGCCCGCTCGACCCGATGGTCGCCCAGCATCGCCCGCCAATTGTCCTGGATCGCCGGATCGGCATGGACCGGCTGCATCGACGCGACGACGCCGAGGCGCGCAAGCCGCTGCACGTTGTCCTTCGTGATCGTCTCCAGGTGCTCCATCCGGTGCCGGCGCGGGCGAATCCCGTTGGCGGCGATCGCCTGTTCGAGCGCGGCAAGCGCGATCTCCGACGCCTCGTCGCCGATCGCGTGCAGGGCCACCTGGAGGCCGGCGGCATCCGCCGCGACGACCACCGGTGCCAGCGAGGCGAGATCCCAGATCGGTTCGGCGTTCGTGCCGTCCGAGTACGGTTCCTTCATCGCCGCGGTGCAGCTGTCGATGACGCCGTCGATGATGATCTTGATCCCGGCCATCCGCAGCCACGGACCCTGCAGTCGTCTCTGGTGCTCCACCGCCTCGTGCACCTGGCGGACGTTCTCCTCGTCCGAATCGGTTCGTTCGATCAGCCAGTGCCCGGCCACCCGGAGCGGCAGCGTGTCCCCGCCGGTGGCCAGTGCACGTTCGAGCGCCTCGACCTCGTCCGCGCCGAGCGCCATGTCGACCGCCCCGGTGACGCCGTCCGCGAGATACTGCTCGAACGCGGCCGCGAGGGCGACGTCCCGCTCGGTGTCGCTGACCAGCTTCGCGAGGGCGGGCCACACGATCTGGGTCACCGCCGTCTCGTAGAGCATGCCGGTGGCCTCGCCGGTGACGGGGTCGCGCTCGATCCGGCCGCCGATCGGGTCGGGAGTGTCCGCGTCGATGCCGAGTTCGCGGAGCGCGGCCGTGTTCACCCACGCCGAGTGCACATCGTTGGAATCGAGGTACACGGGACGGTCGGCCTCGGCGGCGTCGATCATCTGCCGCGTCGGCGGGTGCCCGTCGAGTGCCGAAAACAGCCAGCTGCGTCCCAGGAGCCGGGGTGCGTCCGGGTTCCCGGCGGCGAATCGGCGGATGCGGTCCTGGATGTCGTTCAGATCGGCGGCGCTCTGCAGGTCCACCTTCTGGAGGGCCTGGCCCATCATCAGCAGGTGGGTGTGGGCGTCGATGAAGCCGGGCAGGACGAAGGCCCCGCCGAGTTCGACGACGCGGGCGTCGCCGGACAGCGTGTCGGCGGTCGCGGTGTCGCCGACGTAGGTGAGGCGATCGCCCTGGACGATCATCGACTCGGCCCAGGCGGGTTCGGCGGCGGTGAAGATCCGGCCGCCGCGGTAATGGGTCGTCGTGTCGGTGTTCATGGTGTTCTCTCTTTCCGTCAGACGACGACCGAAGTGGTGTACCGGGCAGTGGGATCCTGTCCGGGTGACGCGGACGCGCGCTCGGTGCGCGTCGACAGGCGAGCGATCGACACGATCGGCACGAGCAGGACGAGGCTGATGCCCGCCAGGACGAAGCCGAACGCGACATAGCCGACTGCGCCGGTCACGAGGGTGCCGAAGAGCGGGGCGAATGCGGACCCCACCAGATACGTCCCGAGGAGCGGGGCGGACCAGCGGCCGGACGAGTCCAGCGCGGCCGCGATGGCGACGACGTAGATGAAGGCCGCGGCGTACACCGTGTTCCAGGCGATGATGAGCACCAGATACGTCGTCGAATCGGTGGCCAGGCACGAGCCCAGTTTGAGGGCGGCGCCGAGCACGAGGAGCACGGCGGTGGGGACGGTGCGTCCGAGGCGTGACCCGAGCGCCGTCAGGACGAGGGCGGCGCCGATGCCGCCCGCGGTGGAGAGGCTCAGGGCCAGGCCCATCTGCTGTTCCGTCAGGGCGGCGTGTTCGGCGCCCATGATGCCGGACACCGCCCACAGCGAGTCCTCGCCGATCGCCCAGATCGCGAAGAGCACGAGCAGGGTGGAGCCGGCGACGGCCAGTTTCTTCTCGGTGACGCCCTCGGGCAACGGGGTCGCCGTGTGCGCGGTGCTCGCCGAGTCGTCCTCGACCGCGGGGGCGGACGGCAGCCAGCTGATCGTGAACACCGTCGCCAGCGCCAGTACCGCGACGATCCCGAACGCATTGGTCATGTGCAGGCCGAGGATCGGGATCAGTGCCAGTATCCCGGTGACCGCGGTGCGGTTGACGAGCCCGTTGATCCCGGACACCCGGTTCGGATTGTTCAGCGCGGCGAGGGCCGCCCCGCCGACCGCGACCGCGCCGCCGGCACCGATCCCGCCGACGATGATCGCGACGCACGCGATCGGGGCCGAGTGGACGGTGGCGGCGACGGCGAATCCCGCGGCCATCACGACGAGGCTGACGCGGCCGAGCAGGTGGCGCGAGCGCCCCGCCGCCCATCGGGTGGTCGCGAGGCAGACGAGTGCGGTGGTCAGCAGGGAGCCGGTGAGGACGGCGCCGGCGACGGTCTGGGTGATGCCGAGATCGTCCACCATCGCGATGATCATGAGCGGGATCAGATTGGCCGTGATGTAGCCGACGACGAAGACGCTGAACGTGGCGATACCGCGGCCGAGTGTCAGTGGGACGCGGACGGCGGCGGTCACGTGGGAATCCTGGGGTGGGTCAACGACAACTCCGTGTCTCGGGTGGCGCCCGCGTGAGACGTGGGTCACTTAGCGAATGGGATTCGTTAAGTATGCGGAGGGCGCGCCCCGTACGCAAGGGGTCAAACGAACTCAATTCGTTAAGGTTGGGTTTCGGCGTTGCCCGAGGGTCGACGTCTGACACAATGGAGTAGTCGTCCGTGCTCCGCTGGCCAACTTGTCCAGCGCTATCCCGGTCCCGACCGGTCAGGGTGGCACGGACCCGACCGCAATGCGCAGGAGCCGACATGACCGTTCCCGTTCGCTGGATGTTGTCCCAGCCGGACCTGGCTCTCGAGCTGAAGGGTGGCGCCGCCGGTCTCGGCAACGAGATCACGTTCGCCCACACCACCGAACTTCAAGATCCCTTCCGGTGGCTCTCCGGCGGCGAACTGCTCCTCACCACCGGCATCCGGCTACCGTTGACCGCCGCCGACCGGGCCCGATACCTGCGCGGCCTCGGTGACGCCGGGGTGGCGGCGGTCGGGTTCGGCACCGGTCTCTCGCATCCGGAGGTCCCCGAGGACCTGGTGGCCGTCGCCGACGAGATCGGGCTGCCGCTGCTCGAGGTGCCGTTGCCGACACCGTTCGCGGCCGTGGTCAAGAGGGTCATGAACCGACTCGCGGAGCAGGAGTACGAGGCGGTGCTGCGCGCGTCCCGGGCCCAACCGCGGATGACCCGCGCCGTCATCCAGGGCGGCACCGGCGCCACCGTCCGCGAGCTTGCCGTCGCCACGTCGGCCACCGTCCTGCTCCTCGACCTGTCCGGCCGGGTGCTGGAGTCCCATCCGGCGCAGCCCGCGGAAGATGTGATCGGGGAACTGCGGGAAGTGCTGGAAGCGGGTACCGGCGGGGCGTCGAGCAGCGTGTCGCTGGCACGGTCGGGCGCGTCGATCACCGTGCAGCAGATCAGCGTCGGCAGCACACCGCACGGACACCTCGCCGTGATCAGCCCCACCGCGCTCAGCCACGTCGACCAGATCCTGCTCGGTCACGCGAACTCGTTGCTCGCCTTGGATTTCGAGAAGCCGGTGCGGCTCCGGACCGCACAGAACCGGCTCAACTCGCACGCCCTCGGCCTGCTGCTCACCGAGGACCGCGACCTCGCGCCCGCCTGGTCGCAGATCCGGCACGCCGCGGACGCGGACGGGATGGTCCGCGGACTCACGGTCGTGGCCGAGACACCGGCACTCGCGGAACGGGTGGAGTCGGCGGTCGCGGTCGCCATGAACAAGGCCGGGCGGCAACTCTTCTCGCGCCGTCACGACACGCGGGTCACGGTTCTGCTGCGGGGAACCGACGACGTGGACTTCGCGCGGGCGATGCTGCGCGGGCTGTCCGGGCCGGCGCGGAAGGCGATCCGTGCGGGGCTGAGCGGGAAGCGGGAGGTCGCCGGTCTGGTGGCGGCCATCGAACAGTCCCAGCTCGCCGCGTCGGCCGCCGAGGCGGGGGCCGAGCCGTTGGAGTTCGCGGCGCTGACCGGTAGCGCGCTACTCGCCTTCAGCTCGACGCGGGAGGTGCTGAACTCCCTGGCGGACACGATGATCGCGCCGATCGACGACTACGACCGCACCAACGGCACGGAACTGCTGGGATCGCTGCGGGCGTTCCTCGAGGCGAACGGGCACTGGGAGTCGGCGGCCGCGGCGATGGGCGTGCACCGGCACACCCTGCGCAGCCGCATGGCGCGCATCGAGTCGTTGATCGACTGCCGGCTGGACGTGGCGCGGGTGCGCGCCGAACTGCTGCTCGCGATCATCGCCCGGCAGTCGTGACTGCCGGGCGATGATCGGACGGGACTACTTTCCGAGGCGGGCGACGATGTCCGCGGCGGTGCGCTGACCCATCCGCACGGCGCCGTCCACGTGCTGGTAGCCCTCGGCGGCGATGTCCGAGCAGGAGAAGTGGAACGGTCCGACCGGCGTCCGCGTGTCCTTCCCGTACCGGTGCAGGCCACCGAGGTCGAAGCTCGCGGCGTACGCGCCCCGGGTCCATTCCTCGGAGCCCCAGTCGGACTCGTAGTAGACGACCGGCTCGGCGGCCTTCGGTCCGAGGTAGCGGGCGAGCGAACCGAGGATGGTGGCGCGACGCTCCTCTTCGCTCAGTTCGAACATCGCGTCGGCCTTCTCGTCCGACACGAACGCGACGAGGGTTCCCCGGCTGTCCCCGTGGTTGGTGTTGTCGTACACCTCCTGGACGACCTCGGACGCGCCGAATCCGGTGCCTGCGAGGCCGTCCTCACGCCAGAACGGGGTCTCGTACACGGCGTGCACCTTGATGACGAGTCCCAGCGACTGGTGCTGGTGCATCTGGTGCTGGCGGCGCGGCAGCGGCGGGTCGTAGGAGATGCGGGAGTACAGGTTCGGCGGGACGGCGAGCACGACGCGGGCCGCCTCCACACGAATGTCCCCGTCCGCCAGCACGACTGCGCCGTCCTCGCTCCACTGGACGGTGCGCACCGGCGCGTTCAGGAAGACGTCGTCGCCGAGGGCGGCGGCCATCCGGATCGACACCTGCTGCATGCCGCCGATGACGCGCTTGTCGAGGATGAAGTCCTCGTCCACCAGGTGCGAGAACGATCCGGCGGACGCGGCCATCAGCACCGCCTGCAGCGCCGAGAACGAGTGAGCGGGCTTGGTCAGCATGCCGCCTGCGATGAACAGGCCGATGTTGTCGCGGGCCTCGGCGTCGTCGGACTGCTCGATCAGCCAGTGCTTGAACGAGATCGTGTCCAGTTCGCGGGCCAGCGGGTGCGCCCAGGGCTCCTCGGCGCCGACCTGCGCGGCGAGGTCGTCGAGGATCTGGATCAGCCGGTCCATCTCCTTGCGGGTCGTCTCGTCGACGGGGAAGGATTCGCCGGTGTAGCGGGTGCGTTCGCCGGCGGCCGAGATGTAGACGGATTCACCCTCGCGGTACCGGTCGAACGTCTCGAGTCCGAGTTCGTCGAGCAGGGAGATGAGCGTCGTCTGGTCGGGGGAGACCCACTGGCCGCCGATCTCCAGCATCGCGCCGTCGATGGTGTCGGTCCAGGTCCGACCTCCGACGCGGTCGCGCGCCTCCAGGACCGCGACGGACAGCCCCGCCTTGCGCAGCGCGGTGGCTGCGGCCAGGCCGGACGGGCCGGCGCCGACGATGGCGACATCACGTTGGAGAGTAGGCACTTTCGAGCTCCTTTGGTTGAAGTGCTGACGGATTCGTGAAAGGTGGTTCGGTTAGCAGCGGGTGAGCGCGAGCGACAGTTCGGCGTCGATGACGCAGATGCTCGAGTTGTCCACGCGGTCGTGGCTCCGCAGCTCGCCGAGCATCTGGGCCAGGCGGTCCGCGGCGGTGGTGTGTTCGGTCAGCCAGTCGGCGACGGCGTCGGCGGCGGACGTCGCGGGCGAGGCGTCGCGCAACACCAGTCCGATCAGGCCGTGCCAGTGCTCCTGCAGGTTGTCGACGAGGACGGCACCCGCCATCGCCTCCCAGTAGGCGGTCCCGGTCTCGCCGACGGAGAACCGTTCCGACAGCCAGTCGAGGCCCACCACGCGGCCGAATTCGCGGTACGTCTCGGCGACCTGGGTGATCGGCAGGTCGAGCGACTGCGCCGTGGTCTCCAGCGCGAAGCCCTGCGCCAGGATCCGCAGCGTGCCCAGGTCCTGGGCGGGCGCACCGGTGAGGCGCGGCAGTGCCGCGGCGAGTTCCTGGACCGGCTTCGCGAAGCGCTCGATCAACTGCTGCGCATCCGTGCCGGCGGTGCGATGCCGCAGCAGCCACGACGTGGTGCGCTCGATCAGGTCCTGGATGCCGAAGTGCAGGTTCAGCCGGGTCCGGTGGGATGCGCCGGGCAGGGTGAGGACCTCGTTCCACAGGCGGTCGATGTCGAACACCTGCCGCACCACCGCGTACGCGACGGTGATCTCGGGGGTGCCGACGCCGAGCCGCTCCTCGAGGCGGTGGATCAGGCCGGGTCCGACACGGTCGATCATGTCGCCGGCCACGATGACGGCCACGATCTCCCGGGCGAGCCGGTGACCGCTGATCTGCGGGGGGACGCGTTCGCGGATGGATGCCGGAAAGTAGTCGGCGAGAACACCGTCGAACACGGCGTCGTCGAGCACGGGGGAGGCGAGCAGTTCGGTGACGACGAGGTTCTTCGACTGTGCGAGCAGAACCGCGATCTCCGGCCGGACCAATCCCTGGCCCGCGCGGTGCCGGGCGGACAGTTCCGCCGCCGACGGCAGCACCTCCGCGGCCCGGCTGATCCCGGCGTCGCGCTCGAGGTTCTCGATCAGCCGCTCGTGGCGTCCGAGCAGGAATGGTGCGTGGACCTCGGCGAGGCTGATGGCGAGGGTCTGGGAGGCGGCGTCGGCGAGCACCGATTCACCGATCTCGTCCTGGACGCGGGCGAGCAGCGTGTTCCGTTCCGCCGCGGGCAGTTCGCCCGCCGCCACGGCCGCGTCCAGCGCGACTTTCAGGTTCACTTCCCGGTCCGACGTGGCGACGCCGGTGGCGTTGTCGATGAAGTCGGCGTTGATCCGGCCGCCGTTCAGCGCGTACTCGATGCGGGCGCGCTGCGTGAGGCCGAGGTTGCCGCCCTCGCCGATGACCGCGGCGCGCACGTCGCTCGCCTCCACCCGGACGGCGTCGTTGGCCGGGTCCGCGGCGTCGGCGTGTCCCTCGGTGGAAGCCTTGACGTACGTGCCGATTCCGCCGTTCCACAGTAGATCCACGTCCGCGGTCAGCAGCGCCTTCACCACCTCGTGCGGCGGGAGTTCGGTGGCGGTGACGCCGAGGCGTTCACGCACCTGCGGCGACAGCGGGATCTTCTTCGCCGTCCGCGGCCACACGCCGCCGCCCGCCGAGACGAGGCTCCGGTCGTAATCGTCCCAGCTGCTGCCTGCCACGGAGGCGAGGCGCTCGCGCTCCCGGTAGGACGCCTCGGAATCCGGTTCGGGGTCGAGGAAGATGTGCCGGTGGTCGAACGCGCCGACCAGCCGGATGGCGCGGCTGAGCAGCATCCCGTTGCCGAACACATCGCCGGACATGTCGCCGATGCCGACCACCGTGAACGCGTCGGTGTCGACGTTCTTGCCCATCTCCGCGAAATGCCTGCGGACGGAAACCCATCCGCCGCGCGCCGTGATGCCCATCGCCTTGTGGTCGTAGCCGGCGGAGCCGCCGGACGCGAACGCGTCGCCGAGCCAGAAGCCGCGACGCGTCGCGATGCTGTTGGCCAGGTCGGAGAACCGCGCCGTGCCCTTGTCGGCGGCCACCACCAGATACGGGTCGGCGTCGTCGTAGATCACCGTGTCGCGGGGGTGGACGACCTCGCCGTCGACGATGTCGTCGGTGACGTCGAGCAGTCCGTCGATGAAACTCGTGTACGCCGCACGGACCGCGTCGGGCGTCGTCTCGGTGCGCACCACGAACGCGCCCTTCGCGCCCATCGGAACGATCAGCGAGTTCTTCACGTGCTGCGTCTTCATCAGACCCAGAACCTCGGTGCGGAAGTCGTCCTTGCGGTCCGACCACCGCAGTCCGCCGCGCGAGACCGGACCGCTGCGAACGTGGCTGCCCTCGACGATCGGCGAGTGCACGAAGATCTCGCGGTACGGGGTCACGGCCGCGGACAGCGACAGCAGCGACGGGTCGATCTTGAACGCGGCGGGGGCGGCGCTGATGGTGCGGTCGTGCTGGAACCAGTTGGTGCGCAGCACCGCCGACGTGAACGACAGCAGGCCGCGAAGGAGACGGTCCTCGTCCAGCGTCGCGGTGCGATCGATCGCGTCGAGCAGCACGCGCTCCGCGTCCGCGACGGCGCTGTCGCGGTCGGGGCCGGTGACGGCGGGATCGAAACGGGCGGTGAACAGGTCGCGGAATCCGCGCACGAAATCGCTGTGCCGCAACAGGATCGCCACGATGTTGGGTTCCGACAGGCCCAGCCCCACCTGGCGGAGGTAGCGGCAGGCGGCCCGGACCAGGACGGCGTCCGTCCACGTCAGGTTCGCCGCGGCGACGAGCCGGGTGAATCCGTCGACCTCCAGATGTCCGGCGGCCGCGGCCTCGAACGCGTCGGACAGCAGGCCCGGAGTTTCGGCGTCCCAGGCGAAGTCGCCGGTGCTGAAGTCGAAGCGGTGGACGAGCGGGCTGCCGGGCTCGCCCGCGGGCAGCTGTTCGTGGGACGCGACCCGCAACCCGAGGTCCGCGAACAGCGCGACCAACTCGGCGAGCAACGGGGTGCCCTGCGGCCAGACCATGACGGCGGCCGGCTCGGGCAGTGCATCCGCGGTGTCGACGAATCGCAGCCGCGGAGTGGTTCCTCCGGACGCCAGGACCGCGCTCGACACGGCGGCCTCGTCCTGGCGTGGACGGGGTGTGTCGGTCGTGCTCGGAATGACACCGGTATAGCTCATCGTGTGGCTCCTGACCCCTGATCTGGCAAACGCGTGACTTGGGAACCAGTGTGTCGAGAAGAGACGCACGCCACATCCGACGAAGTGGAGCGTCGTACGGCGACGGACGCGACGTTTCGGAGCTGTGAGTACTTGTTAACCGCGGGCGGTTAACAAGTACTCACGGCTCGCCAGGTGGAGACTGCTGCGGTGCCGAGCAGTCCGCCGGTGATCACGAAGATCGACGATGTGCCCGCGACCCCCGCCGCGACGCCTGCGGCCAGCGGAATCAGTACCTGCCCGAGCCGGTTGCCGGTCAGGCGCAGCGACAACGCGGCGGCCCTGTTGGCGGCGGTGACGAGCCCGGCCACCCACGTCATCGTCAGTGGTTGACCGATGCCCCAGAAGAATCCGGCCACGACGAGGAGCAGCGCCATCCAGACCGGGTCGGGCACGAACGGCAGCAGGGCGGTGGGCAGCGCCGAGCACAGCGTGGCGGAGATCAGCAGCTTCTGCCGCGACACCCGGGTGAGCAGCCACGGCAGGAACGCGCGCGACACGATCGACGCCGCGGTCCGCGCGGTCAGCAGCAACGACACCAGGAGAACGCTGAAACCGAACTCGTGCCCGAGGACGGGGAGGTACGCGACAACGACGTCGACCGACGCCAGCACGACCAGACTGCTGAATACGGCCGGCCGCATCCCGGTCGTCGAGATCATGCTGAATACGGACTGCCGGTCGCCTTTCGACGGCGGCTCCGCCGCTTGCGGGCGTTCGCGTATCGGCCAGGCGAACGGGACCGCGGCCAGCGACACCACACCCATCACCGTCAGCGCCAGAGTGGTTTCGACGACGCCGCCGTCCGAGCTTCCCGCCGCGATCAGCCCGACGAGCGGGACACCGACCGCCTGGCCGATCGAGACTCCGAGCGTCAATCCGGCGAAACCCCGGTCCAGCTCACCGGGTGGGGACAACAGCGCGATGAACCCCTGCGCGGCGACGGTCACGAGGATCTGGCCGAACCCGAGGACGACGTTGCCGAGCGCGAGGACGATCAGGTCGCCGCTCATGGCGATCACCAGGACACCCAGCGATGTCAGCACCACCCCGGTCCGCAGGATTGCGGCGGCGTGCCGCCGGTCGACGGCGCGTCCGATCCGGACCGCGACGAGCAGCGGTGCCAGCGAGAACAGGGCGGTGACGATGCCGATCGTGACGGCGTCGCCGCCGAGCGCGAGGACGCGGTAGGAGACGAGAACGCGGACAGCGTGATAGACGGCCTGGAGGAGAGCAGTGGCAACGCAGACGTTGAGGAACCAGTGCTTCACCAGGTCATCCGTTGATCACCTGGCGATCGCCGAGCGGCGCCTGCAACGGGACTTCGAGGGTGCCGAACACGGCGACGAGAATGCACATCTTGTCGGCGGCCTCCGGGAGGGTGCCGGTGCGCAGCGAGATCGTGACGGTGGTGTCGGTCTCGGTGACGGTTGCGTCGGCGCCGTAGCACTCCGGGGTTCCGGTGACGAAGTGGATCGCCACCGTGTTGCCGTGGGCGCGGGACCACGACTCGAACGGCGTCGGATTCGCCCGGACGATGTCAGGGCGCGACTCGAAGACGGTGCCGAACTCGTCGCCGGGCACTTCGGAGGGAATCGGCATCCCCGACGACGGGTTGGTCGGGCTGGGATCCACTGCGGACGCGATCTCCGGGGGAATAGTCGGTTCGTCGGTGCTCGAACCGGACCCGCATCCGGCGAGGGCGAGGCAGGCCAGCACTGCGAGGGCGATTACGCGCATATGCCACGGTAACCTCATCCCGCGAGCAGGCCGGAGACCAGCGCAATCCCCGGAATCGCGGCCAAAGTGGTGACGAAAGCCGTGTCTCGCGCCAGCACCGTTCCGACCCCGTACCGGCTGGCGTAGACGAAGACGTTCTGGGCCGTGGGCAGCGTCGCCACCACCACGATGGCGAAAAGTTCGTGGCCTTCGAGCCCGAGCAGATAGCGCGCCATCAGGTAGGCCAGCACGGGTTGCACGACGATCTTGAGCACCGACGCCAGCGCGACGTCGCGTCGCGGGCTCGTTCCCTTCTCCAGCACCCGCACCCCGTACAGCGAGATGCCGAACGCGAGCAGCGCACCCGGCACCGACGCGCCACCCATGAGCCGGAACGGCTGCATCAGGGCTTCCGGAGGTGTCCAGCCGACAAGTGCGATCAGCAGTCCCGCGGCACCCGCCACGACGATCGGGTTCTTGAACGGTGCGGTGATCGTGTCGAGTCGCGACGCGCCGCGCCGGAGCGTGGTGACGTCGAGGATGGTGAGGGCGATGGGGGAGTACGCGATGATCTGGAACAGCAGCAGCGGCGCCACGAACGACGCGTCCCCCAGCACGAACACGGCGATGGGTATGCCGAGATTCGCGGAGTTCACGTAGGACGCCGACAGTGCGCCGATCGTCAGTTCCGGAAGGGACCTGCGTAGCCACACTCTCGCAATGACCATGTACAGTGCGCCGACCGTCAATGCCGTGACAGCCGCGACGGCCAGTGTGGGCGAGAAGATCACGGAGAGGTCGGACGATGCGAGCGAATCGAACAGCAGCGCCGGTGTGGCGACGAAGAACACCAGCCTGCCCAGGACGGTTTCGCCCTCCGCACCCAGCGTCCCGCGACGGCCGAGCAGGTAGCCGATCGCAATGATCACGAATATGACGGTGAATCCCGCAACAACTCCCGACACGCTGCGGGGCACCTCCTCGACAGGTAAGCCTCCTGTCGGCAAACCTTCCGAAGTCTAGTGCTCGGCGTTCGGGTGGGTCACAATAGCCTCCGGTCGGGGAGATCGTCTGTGCGCGCGTTCCGCCGCGCTCGAGGAGTCGCAATGCTGCGTCGAACGACCGTCCTCTGTGCGCTGTTCTGCGCGTGGACCCTCGCCTGGGGTGCCGCTCCCGTGGCGTCGGCGCTGGCTCCGCCGTCGAGTGGGGATCCGAACCTGATCGCGCTCGCCGGGCAGGTGCTCGGGCGCAGCTACCGCGAGAACGCGAGCGTCGCGTACATCGACGCGTCCGGTACCCGGTTCGCGAATTTCGGGGCCAACGAGGCCACCGACTTCGAGATCGGTTCCGTCACCAAGACGTTCACCGCGGAACTGTTCGTCGACGCCGTCGCCCGGGGTGAGGTGCGCGAGAGCACGAAGGTCGGAGATGTGCTGCCGTTGCAGGGCGCACCGGTCGGCGACGTGACGCTGCTCGAGCTGGCGTCCCACACGTCCGGGCTGGCGCAGTTCCCGATGAGCACGGACACCGTGGTGGCCGTCGGGCACTGGGTGGTCGCGTCCAACCCGTTCACCTACGACCGGGACACCCTGCTGCAGCAACTGCAGTCGGCGCCGCTCACGACCCGCGGCACGTACTCGTACTCGACCGTCGGCTTCGCGCTGCTCGGCCAGGCGCTGGCCGCGGCCGCGCACACCGACTACCCGTCGCTGCTCCGCGAGCGCATGCTCGTCCCCCTCGGGCTGTCGCAGTCGTGGATGCCGCTCACCGCCGCCGACCTGCCTCCGAACGTCACCCGCGGATTCGACGTCTTGCACAGGTCGCAGGACCCGTGGCCGCTGGACGCCTACGCCCCGGCCGGCGGATTGCGGTCCACCGCGAACGACATGTCGAGGTACGTCCGGGCGCTCCTCGACGGGACGGTCCCCGGCGCCGCGGCCATGGACCCGCGGTGGATCGGCGACAACTACCGCGCGCTGACGTGGTCGATCGTCCCGTTCGAAGGTCGCGAGTACACGCTGCACGGTGGCGCGACCGGTGGTTTCCAGTGCACCCTCGTGCTCGACCGCGAGAAAGACCGCGGGCTCGTCATCCTTACCGACACCATCGGCGGACTCGAGCAGCAGGGTCTGGAGATCCTCGCCCACACCCCGATGTGAGTGTTTTCGCGTCCCGGGGCACACATTGTCACTCACGTGCCTGGGTACCCCCGCTGGGTATGTCCGGTTACAGTGGTCGTGTGGAGACGGGAACCGGGCGGACGCGCACAGTCGTGGCGCGTGCCGCGCTGCTGATCGCCGTCGCTGCCGGGGTGCTCCTCATGCACAGTCTGATCGCGCCGACCGCGATCGCCGCGGCGCACGAGCAGTCCTCGGTCACCGAATCTCACGCCGAAGACCCCCACGGTTGCGGCGGGGACGGTTGCGAGGAACCCCATCTCACCGGACATCAGTGTGCCGGCGTGATCGTGGTGATCGCCGCACTGACGTCGGTGATGTTGCTGTGGTGGCACTCCGTGGATCCCGCCGCGCGACGGTCGCGGGTGAGCGCCGACCGTGTGCAGTCGGGGCGCGGACCACCACCGTGGACGGTGCTTTCTTTGGCGGAACTCTCGATTCTGCGGGTGTGACAGGGAGCCCGGGGCGTGTGCCCCGGCGGATCCGACTGTCATTTCCCGAATCGACCTCGAGGAGTTCCTCATGCGTACCAGCACCATCATTGCCCTGATCGCCGCCGCGGCAGGCGCGGCTCTCGTACTGGCCGGCTGCGGCACCGACTCGGCAGGCACCTCGTCGACGCCCGGCGCCTCGACATCCGCCGTCGAATCGCAGGCACAGTTCAACGACGCCGACGTCGCGTTCCTGGAAGGGATGTACCCGCATCACGCGCAGGCGGTGGAGATGGCCGACATGGTCTCCGGCCACACCGACAACGCCGACGTGGTCGCTCTCGCCGCAGCGATCAAGGCGGCGCAGCAACCGGAGATGGACCGGATGACCACCTGGCTCCAGCAGTGGGGACAACCGGTTCCGACGACCGACATACCCGGCATGCACGACATGGACCACGGCGACGGAATGATGTCGGCCGATCAGATGGACGCCCTGACGGCATTGTCGGGCACGGAGTTCGACCGGCAATGGCTGACCATGATGATCGAGCACCACGAGGGCGCGATCGACATGGCGAACACCGAACTGGCCGACGGTGAGAACCCGGAGGTCAGGCAGATGGCCACCGACATCGTGACCGCCCAGCAGAAGGAGATCGCCGACATGCAGGCCGCGCTCGGCTGACCGGAATGACGAAAGGCCGCGTAATCCGAGGATTACGCGGCCTTTTCGGTGCCTACGTGAGTTACCGGCTCGTGAAGGGCAGCAGAGCCATCTCGCGAGCGTTCTTGACGGCGACGGCAACCTGACGCTGCTGCTGCGGGGTCAGGCCCGTGACGCGGCGGCTACGGATCTTGCCGCGGTCCGAGATGAACGTGCGGAGGAGGTTGATGTCCTTGTAATCGACGTGCTCGATCTTGGCCGCGAACAACGGGTTCTTCTTGGGCTTGCGGCCCTCGACGGGACGCGGCTTCTTCGACGGTGCTCTCTTGACTGCCATCTGCTTCCTTTACCAGCTCGACTTGTGGACGCCTGGCAGCTCCCCGCGGTGCGCCATCTCGCGAACACGCACGCGAGAGAGCCCGAACTTCC
>NZ_JASHKX010000081.1:0-1127 GCF_030058635.1 Rhodococcus sp. IEGM 1305 | reverse complement strand
GCGTTCGAGGGCCAGATCGGGCAGATCGCGTACTCCGCGTCCAAGGGTGGCGTGCACGGCATGACCGTCCCCGCCGCCCGCGACCTCGCGCAGTTCGGCATCCGCGTCAACACCATCGCCCCCGGCATCATCGACACCCCGATGCTCGCCGGCGTCACCGACGAATACCGCAAGGGCCTCGAAGCGGGCGTGCCGTTCCCCTCGCGCCTCGGTCAGCCCGCAGAGTATGCACAGCTCGCCCAGATGATCGTCGAACACGACTACCTCAACGGTGAGACCATTCGTATGGACGGCGCTCTGCGCATGGCGCCGCGGTAGGCGGCTCCGCCACCCGTGCGCCTTTTTGGTTGCTCCAGCTACCACAAAGGCGCACGGGGCGCGAAGCGCCCTTCGCTGGGAGGTGGGCATGGGTTTCTACTCGGACCGGATCGTTCCGCGGCTCGTCGACATCAGTTGCGGGATGAAGTTCACGGAGCCGACGCGACGACGCGTCTGCGCCGGTCTGCACGGGCGCGTGGTGGAGATCGGATTCGGGTCGGGTCTCAACGTCCCGTTCTACCCGGCCGCCGTCGATTCGGTGAGCGCCGTCGAACCCGCCGACCTCGGCTGGAAGCTGGCGGGCAAGCGGCTGGCGGCGTCGACGACACCGGTCGAGCGGTCCGGTCTGGACGGCCAGTCACTCCCCTTCCCGGACAACAGTTTCGACACCGCACTGTCGACGTGGACGATGTGCACCATCCCGGACGTCGACGCCGCACTCCGGGAGGTCCGACGCGTCCTGAAACCTGGCGGCACACTGCATTTCGTCGAGCACGGTCTCGCGCCGGACGCCAACGTCCAGCGGTGGCAGCGCCGGCTCGAACCGATCCAGAAGGCCGTCGCCGGTGGGTGCCACCTCACCCGCGACATTCCCACCCTCGTGACGAACGCCGGATTCGACGTCCAGGACCTCGACCGGTTCTACGAGACATCCGCGCCGAAGATCGTCGGCGCCTATTCCCTCGGAGTTGCGGCTTCGCCACCCGTGGGCGGTTGAGGAGTCCAGGGACTCGTCGGGCACGCACGGGACGCTAGGCTTCCCGCTGTTGATCGAAATTCCATGACTATCTCGTAGTATCTACTACTTT